>JBGUQG010000332.1:0-9816 GCA_045130815.1 Christensenellales bacterium | reverse complement strand
ATCCCGGCCATCATCGCAAGCATCACAATATTATGCCATAATCATCATGACATTGTGCTTGACAGCGGGGCGGGTGAAAATTACAATGAAAATGATCAGACAGTATCGAAGGAGAAGCGTTGAGTGACTGTTTCGAATATGCTTTACAGGCTGGTGCTCGGGCCTTTGGAGCTCCTTTTCGACGTCGTGTACAGCTTTGCTTTGCGTATCGTGAAAAGCCCCGGCCTGTCGCTGGTGTTTTTGAGCCTGGCCATCAACCTGCTGGTGCTGCCGATGTACAACCGTGCGGACGCCATGCAGGAGGAAGAGGGAGAGCAGGCCGCGCGGCTGAAGCCGGGCGTCGACCACATCAAGGCCATGTTCAGGGGCGACGAGCGGTTCATGATGCTGCAAACCTACTATCGGCAGAACCACTATCGGCCCTACTACGCGCTGAAGGGCTCCCTGTCGCTGCTTCTGCAGATCCCCTTTTTCATCGCCGCCTACAACTACCTTTCCAATCTGCAGACGATCCAGGGCGTCGCCTTCGGCCCCATCCGGGACCTGGGCGCGCCGGACTGCCTGATTCACATCGGCGGCGTCGTCATTCACCTGCTGCCCGTGCTGATGACCGGGATCAACATCGTCTCCGGCGCGATCTATACCCGCGGCATGCCCCTGAAGAGCAAGGTCCAGCTGTACGGCATGGCCCTGATCTTCCTGGTGCTGCTGTATGATTCCCCCTCGGGGCTGGTGTTCTACTGGACGCTGAACAACGTGTTCTCGCTTGGGAAGAACATATTCAAGAAATGGCGGCCCTCCGCCGCCCTGCTCCGCGGGCTCAGCGCGCTGACGGGCGTGGCCCTGCTGGTGGCCGTTCTGGCGTTCGTTCCGATCAGCAGCGTCTACGCAAGGATCCTGGTGGTCATCGTGGCCCTGGCCTTTGAGGTCCCGCTGCTGTCCCGCTTCATCCACATCAAAAAGCCCGCGGCGCTTCAGGGCAACCGGGCCGGTTCCGAAAAGGTGATCTTCTACGCCTGCTGCGCGCTGCTGGCGCTGCTGCTGGGCGCGCTGATCCCCTCGGAGCTCATCAAGGCTTCGCCCGATGAATTCGTTACCCTGCAGCGCTTTGAACCGCCGGTGTGGTACGTGTACAAGGCCGCTGTGCTGGGCCTCGGCGCCTTCTTGGTGTGGGGCGTGGTGTTCTACAGGATGTCCTCTGAAAAGGGCCGGCAGCGGTTCAGCGCCGGCATCGCGATGCTGACGGGGGCCGCCGTGGTGGATTACATGGCCTTCGGCAAGGGCTACGGCAATATCTCCGCCTGGCTGGTCTACGATGAAGCCATCCGGGTGGGCCTTGCCCAGTGTGCCGCGAACGCCGCGGCGGTGCTGGCGGTGACGGGCCTGATGTATGTGCTGTGGCGCAAGCTGCCCGTGGTGCTGCAGACGGCCTGCCTGGCGGGCTGCCTGGCCGTGGCGGGCATGGCGGGCATGAACGTCGCCTCCATTCAAAAGCAGACGCCGGCGCTGCAAAAGGCCGCCGGGAAGGTGGCCAAGCAGGGGCAGCCGGAGTTCCGGCTGGACCGTTCGGGAAAGAACGTGGTCGTCCTCATGCTGGACAGGGCTGTCGACGGCTATGTGCCCTACATGCTCAATGAGATCCCGGGGTTGAAGGAGCAATTCGACGGCTTTACCTGGTATCCCAACACGATCTCCTACGGCTATCACACCAACGTGGGCTCGATGAGCCTGTTCGGCGGCTACGATTACACCCCCGACGCCGTCAGCGCCCGGCCCGAGGTGAAGCTGCGCGAAAAGCAGAACGAGGCGCTGCGGCTGATGCCCGTCAACTTCCTGGACGCGGGCTATCAGGTCACGGTGTGCGATCTGCCCTACGCCAACTACAGATGGACGCCGGATATGAGCATCTTTGACGAGTATCCCGGCGTGCGCGCGTACAATGCCACGGGCAAGCTGGTGGGCGATCTGGATGAGATGACGGCCTACAACAACCACGTGCGGGACAGGAACCTGTTCTGCTACAGCGTGATGCGCGCTTCCCCGGTGCTTTTGCACGGCACGCTGTACAACGGCGGCCGCTACAACGAGGCGGACGCCACGATCAGGAGCCAGGATGCGGACGGCGTCGGCTGGGCGCCCCAGGAATTCCTGGACGCCTACAGGGTGCTGAAGAGCCTGCCTGAGATCACCCGGGTCACCGACGAGGGCGCGGATACCTTCCTGTCCATGTGCAACGACACCCCCCACGGGGTGACCGAGCTGCAGGAGCCGGAATTCGAGCCCTCCGCGGGCATCGACAACACAGAATACGAGGCGGAGCACGCCGTGCGCTACGGTCTGGACGGGGGCGAGCTGCGGCTGTCCGGGGGCGGGGACGACTATGACTATTCCAGGCAGCGCAACTACCAGGTGAACATGGCCGCCTTCATCAAGCTGGGCGCGTGGTTTGACTACCTGCGGGAAAACGGCGTGTACGACAACACCCGCATCATACTGGTGGCCGATCACGGCTACGACATGTACCTGTTCGGCTTCGACCTGCGAAAGAAGTATCCCGGCAAGCTGGAGGGCATGGCCGATACCGAGGAGTGGTGGGACACCATGAGCGCCAACCCGCTTCTGATGGTGAAGGACTTCGGCGCCAACGGCTTTACCATCGACGATCGGTTCATGACCAGCGCCGACACGCCGTCCCTGGCCTTTGACGGCCTGATCGAAAACCCGGTCAATCCGTTCACCGGCAACCCCGTCACCGACGAGGCCAAGTACCTGCCGGAGCAGCACATCATCGAAACCGAGTGGCGCATCCAGAACAACCACGGGACGGTGTTCAAGGATCCCGTGACCGTCACCCTGCGCAACCAGAACATATTCGATATCGACAACTGGACGGTGGAAGGGCTGGAGCCGTGAGAAAAAAGCGGGGCCGTCCCAAAATGAATTGAGACGGCCCCCTGCTGTCAGGGCCGCTTCCTTATGCGTTCCACCGCCGCCCGGGCCCGGGAGACGTCCTCCCGGGTGGCGGGGCGGTCCGCGTAGCGCGCCGGCAGGTACAGCCGCCGAAGCTCGGACATGGCTTCGGGGTCGGCCCTGTCGGCGTTTTCATTTTGGATCTGCAGCGTGTTCATTGTCGGGGTGATGCGTCCACCCCGGGCACGGATCAGCGAAAGGGCCCTGCGGTACTGCCTGCGCACGCCCTCCTGGGGGTCGCGGCGCAGCCCCCCGTTTCTGGGGCGGGGCGGCTCCACGGCGTCCAGGGATTCCCGTTCGTCGGTGCCGGAGGGCAGCTCCGCCCGGGCGACGCGCCGGGACAGCGCCCGCAGCACCAAAAGCACCACCACCGCGATCAACACCACGCCCGCCGCCTGGATCAGGAAGCGCACGAACGCCGGCAGCACCGTCACCTGCCGGGCGGCTCCGGCCAGGTCCGGCTGGGCGGTGTCCGGCAGCGTCGGGGGCCCGGCCCCCCCGACGGGCAGCGCGCCGGGCAGCCAGGCCAGCAGCCGGGAAAGCCCGTACAGCACCAGCTGGATCACGTACAGCACCAGGGCCACCAGGTTCATCAGCACGTTTTTCAAAAACCAGCGCCAACCCGCCGCCAGCAGGCGGAGTATCGCCGGCTGGGACAGCGCGACGCCCGCGGCGCATACCAGCGCCACCCCGGAAAGGTTCAGGATGCGGAACCGCTTGGAGCGGGCCACCGCGTCGTCGTGGCGCAGCAGCCTCAGCAGCGCCATGTTCAGCGTGAAGTACAGAAACAGGAAGGGCAGCCCCCGCTTGTAGCTTTGGGCGTGCAGCGCGGCGCAGAAAAACATCAGAACGCCCGCCGCGATCAGGCTGTGGCGGAAGCGGTCCGCGGCGTAGTCGTAGTCCGGCGCGCGCCTGTTGTTGTACACGTAGATCGGCAGATAGGCCAGCATCGGCAGCGACGCCAGCCGCCCCGCCAGGTTTCCGGCCAGCAGCAGGCAGGGGACGGCCACCGCCGCGGGCAGGTAGCGCAGCCACGGCTTGCCCCGCCCGTTCAGCGCGCCGCACAGCCACGCGCCCACCAGCAGCAGCGCCGGCACCCACAAAAGCTCCCGCCGGCAGTGCTTCAGCAGCCCCAGCCCGCCCAGCGCGCCGAAGTACAGCATCACGTCACAGAAATAGGGCAGGGCGTAGGACATGGGGGAGCTCCTTTCAGGGGTGTTGTGCGGATTGCGGGAGGGGATGGAGCCGAGAGAGGGGAGAGTGAAGAGCGGAGTTTTTATATCCCCACTCTTTACTTTCCAATCTTCTATCCCTCTCCCGTGATCACCAGCGGCATCTCTCCGGTCGCCGTGCGCAGCCTTTGCAGCAGCGCGGGCTTCGCGTCCTCCTTCACGGGGGTGATGAATATGTGGCCGCGGCCGGGGACGGCGCGGGACAGGGCGCGCTCGAACAGGTCCGTCAGCGTGTCCCGGTAGTCGAAGTCCGCGCGGCCCAGGCCCTCCAGCGCCGTCATCAGGTGGGCCCGGCCCAGGCCGTCGCCCACCTCGCCGAAGCCGTCCGGCGCGCCCAGCGTGCGAAGGTTGGTGATCAGCGCGTAGGGGATGCGCTTTTCCTCCAATGTCTCGCACACGCCCCGGCACAGCGAAAGCGCGGCCTCCAGCCGCTGCTTGCCGTAGCTGCCGAAGGCGAAGGAGTGGGCGTTGAGCATCACGGTCACGGTGCGCTCCACCGTGTAGTCCTGGCAGCGCACCGTCATGCGGCCCAGCCGCGCGGTCTGGGGCCAGGAGATCTGCTTCATCGGCTCGTGGCCGGTGTAGTCGCGGTAGCCCAGGGTCAGCACCGGGTCCTCCATGATGAAGCGGTTCACCGACCTCTCGCCCAGCCAGCCGCCCATCAGCCGGTCCAGCCGCCCGGGATCGGCCCGGCGGGGCAGCACCACCAGCTCCCGGCTGAGCGCCAGCTTCTTCGGCGTGGTGCTCAGGCCCATGAAGTCGCCGCCCTCCAGCGTCGCGCCTGAAAAAAGGTAGCGACCGCGAACTGGCAGGGTGAAGTCGGTGCGCCGGGTCAGCCGTTGGCGGGGCATCATGTAGCAGGTGCTGCGCAGCAGCGCCCGGTGGTTCTTCACGTCCTCCAGGCGCAAATCGCCCGCGGTGACCAGGCTGTCCGGCACGTCCTCGTTCAGACTCAGGAAGGGCAGTATGCGCCTGCGCCGGTTGGTGATCACCGTGATCAGCTGCAGCGGCTCGTCCGGCTCGGCCAGGGCCTTGGAAAGACGCAGGTCGTACTCCAGCCCCTCCAGTCCCCGGCGCAGAGACCACCACTCGCACCCGGCGATCATCGCCGCCAGCATCAGTATGAAGGCGATCACGGCAGCGACTCCACCGGCACGCTCACCCGGTCCATCAGCGAGATCAGCCGCGCCTCGGCGTCCTCCCGCTTCAATCCCGCCCCGGCGGCCACCCGGTGGGCCAGCACGCAGGGAGCCATCCGGCGGATGTCCTCCGGCACGGCGTAGTCCCGCCCGGAAAGCGCCGCGCAGGCCTGGGCGGCCCGGTACAGCGCCAGGGCCCCGCGGGTGGACGCGCCGCAGCTGAACCCGCCGTTTCGTGTGCCGTCGATCAGGTCCATCAGGTACCCCGCCACCGGGTCCGACACCAGCACCTGGCGGCACTGGGCGCGCACGAGGCCGGTATCGGCGTCGGAGACCACCGGTTCGATGCCGGCGATGATGTCCACGGTGTCGCCCCGGCGCAGCACGGAAAGCTCCTCCGCCCTTTGCATGTAGCCCAGGGACAGCCGCATGAAGAAGCGGTCCACCTGGGCCTCCGGCAGCGGGAAGGTGCCGTAGGATTCCAGCGGGTTCTGGGTGGCCATCACCATGAACCGCCCGCCCAGCGGGTGGGTGACGCCGTCCACGGTGATCTGCCGCTCCTCCATGGCCTCCAGCAGCGCCGACTGGGTGCGGGGCGTGGCGCGGTTGACCTCGTCGGCCAGTATGATGTCGTTGAACAGCGGGCCGGGGCGGAAGCGGAACTCGCCCTCCTTCGGGTTGTAGAAGTTGATGCCCGTCAGGTCGGAGGGCTGCAGGTCCGGCGTGAACTGCACCCGGCTGAAGCTGCCCCCGATGGCCCTGGCGAAGGCGCGCAGCAGCATGGTCTTGCCCGTGCCCGGCACGTCCTCCAGCAGCACGTGTCCGCCGCACAGGTAGGCGATCAGCACCTTCTCGATGGCGTCGTCCTTGCCCACGATGGCCCGGGACACGGCGGAAACGATCCTGTCCCTGTATTCGACGATTTTTTGCAGCTCCATGCGAACACCTCCGAATGCCGACATTATTATAACGTAAATACCCGCCGCAGCGCAAGGCCAAAAGGCTTGTGAACTCGTTGGTTTTCTGCTATAATACCCTATATCCATGATATACGGGGGCATGTGCGTTCGCGGTCCCCGGGAAAAGGACCGTATGATATTCGATTTTGAGCATGGCAGTCTGCCCGGCTCACTGGAGCTGGCCTACCTGGGGGATTCGCTGTACGACCTGTACGTGCGGGAGCACCTGATCGCCCGGGGCGGCCGGGTGAGGCAGCTGCACCGCCAGGCGATCGCGCTGGTGTGCGCCCACGCCCAGAGCGAGGCCCTCGCCCGGGTGCAGGACAGCCTGACCGACGCGGAGCGGGACGTGGTGCGCCGCGCCCGCAACGCCCACCAGAACCCGCCCAGGAACGCCGACCCCGGCGAATACCACCACGCCACCGCCCTGGAGGCTCTGATCGGCTGGCTGTACGTGACGGGACAGCGGGACAGGATGAATCAGGTGCTGGCGATGGCGGTGGGGGAATTGGGAAACAGGCAATAGGAATTGCCCGCATACAGGAGACAGGATATGAACGATAATAACAACCGGCGGGGGAAGTATAACGGCAACCGGGCCACTGGCGCGGGACGCCGCGTTTATCCCGACGCGGCCAACGGCCCCCGCGTGGGCCGGATCGCCACCGATGTACCCCGCGCCCAGCGGGTGGATTCAAACGGAGAAGAGACGCCGCGGGAAGACGGCAGCGTTAACTCCACGCTCCGCACCCAACACTCCACACTTCACCGCGGCGGCGCCTACCGCGCGCCCACCGGCCCCCGTCAGATCAAGCGGAACGCGGACAACCCCGCCGCGGAGCTTCCGGAGGACGAGCACATCCTGGCCGGGCGCAACCCGATCCGGGAGGCGCTGAAGGCGGGGCGTCCGGTGGAGAAGCTGCTGGTGGCCCAGGGCGAGCTGTCCGGCGCGGCTCAGGAGATCGTGGCCCTGGCGCGTCAGGCCGGGGCCGTGGTGCAGCGGGTGGAGCGCAGCCGCCTGGACCAGCTGTACCCCGCTCACCAGGGCATGCTGGCCTACGTGGCGGCGGTGCCCTACGTGCAGGTGGAGGACATGCTGGCCGCGGCGGCGGAGAAGGGGGAGGACCCCTTCCTGATCCTGTTGGACGGCATCACCGACCCCCACAACCTGGGCGCGATCGTGCGCACGGCGGAGTGCGCCGGGGCCCACGGGGTGATCATCCCGGAGCGCCGGGCCGCGGGGCTGACCCCGGCGGCGGCCAAGGCGGCGGCGGGGGCGCTGAACCACATGCGCCTGGCCCGGGTGAAGAACCTGAACCGGGTCATCGAGGATCTGAAGGCCAACAATGTCTGGGTGATCGGCACGGCCATGGACGGCGAGGACGCCCTGGAGGCGGACCTTTCCGGCCCGGTGGCGCTGGTGATCGGCTCGGAGGGCGAGGGCATCTCGAAGCTGACGCTGGAGAAGTGCGACCGCACGGTGTCCCTGCCGATGATGGGAAAAATCGAATCGCTGAACGCCTCGGTGGCGGCGGGCATCCTGATGTACGGGATCGTCCGCGCCCGCAGGGGATAGCCGTGGCCCGCGCGGGAAGCGCCCCGAAGCGGGTGCTGATCGTGGACGGCTACAACGTGATCAACGCCGGCAGAAGCGGCGGCGTGGGCTGGTCGTCCTACTCGCTGGCGGACGCGAGGGAAAAGCTGGTCTCCCAGCTGATGGACTACGCCGGTTACTCCGGCCAGCAGGTGATCGTGGTGTTCGACGCCTGGATGTCCGACAGGACGGTGCGTACCGAGGAAAAGCACGGCAATGTCACCGTGGTGTACACCCAGAAGGGCGAGATCGCGGACCGCTATATCGAGCGGCTTTGCGACGACCTGGCCGGGGACATCGAGCTGCGGCGGGTGGAGGTGCGCGTGGCCTCCTCCGACGCGCTGGAGCAGACCATCGTGCTGGGCCGCGGGGCCAGCCGCATGTCCTCGCGGGAATTGATGTTTGAGATGGCCCAGCTGCGCGAGACGGGCATCCGCCGGGTGGTGGAAAAGCCGACCTCCCGGCGCAACCCCATCGCCGACCACCTGCCGGAGCAGGTGCGGGCGCGGCTGGACGAAATGCGGAAAGGAAACGACAAGTAGGGAATCACACATGTATACGAATCGGGAATTTGAGGGCATGGCCGACGAACAGATCGTCAAGCTGGCCCAGGACGCGGACGGCGCGGCGCTGGAATACCTGCTGAACAAGTACAAGAACTTCGTGCGCACGAAGGCGCGCAGCTATTTCCTGATCGGCGCAGACCACGAGGACATCGTCCAGGAGGGCATGATCGGCCTGTACAAGGCGATCCGGGACTACCGGGCGGAAAAGCTGTCCTCGTTCCGGGCCTTCGCGGAGCTGTGCGTCACCCGGCAGATCATCACCGCCATCAAGACCGCCACCCGCCAGAAGCACATTCCGCTGAACAGTTATATCTCGCTGAACCGCCCCATCTACGAGGAGGACAGCGACCGCACCCTGCTGGACGTGATGGCGGAGGAGGGCCGCTCCAACCCGGAGGACATGATCATCGACCGGGAGGACCTGTCCATGATCGAGGGCAAGATCGGCCAGATGCTGTCCGACCTGGAGAAGGAAGTCCTGGTGCGCTACATGGACGGCAAGAGCTACGTGGAGATCGCCGACGAGATGCACCGCCACGTCAAGAGCATCGACAACGCGCTGCAGCGCATCAAGCGCAAGCTGCTGAAATATCTGGAAGAAAAATAGAGGAGGAAACCCACCATGCGAACCCGAGGCCTCGGCACATCCTGCGTGCAGGGCGGCTACACGCCCGGCAACGGCGAACCCCGCCAGATCCCGATCATCCAGTCCACCACCTTCAAGTACGACACCAGCGAGGACATGGGAAAGCTGTTCGACCTGGAGGCCAGCGGCTACTTCTACACCCGCCTGCAGAACCCCACCAACGACATGGTGGCGGCCAAGATCTGCGAGCTGGAGGGCGGCACCGCCGCGATGCTCACCTCCTCCGGCCAGGCGGCCAACTTCTTCTCGGTGTTCAACATCGCGTCCTGCGGCGACCACATCGTGTCCGCCTCCACCATCTACGGCGGCACCTTCAACCTGTTCTCCGTCACGATGAAGAAGATGGGCGTCGACTTCACCTTCGTCTCCCCCGACTGCACCGACGCGGAGCTGGAGGCCGCCTTCCGGCCCAACACCAAGGCCGTGTTCGGCGAGACCATCGCCAATCCGGCGCTGACGGTGCTGGACATCGAGCAGTTTGCCCGGGCGGCCCACAGGCACGGCGTGCCGCTGATCATCGACAACACCTTCGCCACGCCCGTGAACTGCCGCCCCTTCGAGTGGGGCGCGGACATCGTGACCCACTCCACCACCAAGTACATGGACGGCCACGGCGTGGGCGTCGGCGGCGCCATCGTGGACAGCGGCAGGTTCGACTGGATGGCCCACGCGGACAAGTTCCCCGGCCTGTGCACCCCGGACGACAGCTA
>JBGUQG010000331.1:0-9960 GCA_045130815.1 Christensenellales bacterium | reverse complement strand
CACCGAGCGCCCGGAAAACGGCACAGTGCGCCGTTTTCAGCGAGGTGGGGTCGGTAGACCCAGGGAACAGGGAACAGGAATAGTGGCGAATATGCCAAACATTTCAGCGCGGGAACGAAGGTCCTGCCAACTGCTGGCCTGTGTGCGCGGCTTTTCCTGTTCCCTGTTCCCTAATCCCTGTTCCCTGGACATCTGATTTGCGAAGCAAATCAGATGTCCATATCATCCGCGTTCATCCGGTCCGCGGTCTCGGCGAGGACGAGGCCCTCGTTGTTTTCACAGGCCAGGCGGATGGACCATTCGTTTTCAAACATCAGCACGGGCCGCCCGACGCGGTCCTCGGCGACGGCGGTGGTGGATGTCAGCCGCAGCCTGTCCAGGGGCTTCGGCGTCTGAACCACCCAGCGCACGAAGCGGAAGGGCAGGTTCTCCCGGGTGATGTTCACGCCGTACTCGCTCTTCAGGCGGTACTCCAGCACGTCCATCTGCAGAACGCCCACGACGCCGGCGATCATCTCCTCCCGGCCGATGTTGGGCCGCTTGAAGGTCTGGATCGCGCCCTCCTGGGACAGCTGGTTCACACCCTTCAAAAACTGCTTGCGCTTCATGGAATCCTCGGGGCTGACCCGGCAGAAGAACTCCGGCGCGAACAGCGGGATGCCCGAATAGCGGATGGGCGCGCCGGTGCAGATCGTGTCGCCCAGGCGGAAGATGCCGGGGTCGAACAGGCCGATGATGTCGCCGGGATAGGCGGTCTCCACCGTCTCGTGCTCCTGGGCCATGAAGGTCTGGGGCTGGGCCAGCTTGATGCGGCTGTCGGTGGAGCTGTGCCACACGGTCATGCCCTTTTCAAACACGCCGCTGCACACCCGCATGAAGGCCAGCCGGTCCCGGTGGGCCGGGTTCATGTTGGCCTGGATCTTGAAGATGAAGCCGGTGAACTTCTCGTCGGCGGGGTCGATGGGCCCCGCTCCCTCGGCCACGCGGGGCGTGGGCGACTTGGTGTAGGTCAAAAAACGGTTCAGGAACGGCTCCACGCCGAAGTTGTTGGTGGCGGAGCCGAAGAACATCGGCGTCAGCTGGCCGGACAGTATCTTCTCCAGGTCAAACTCGTCCCCGGCCACGTCCAGAAGCTCGATGTCCTCCATCAGCTTGTCATAGTAGCTCTGCCCGATCCTGGAAGGGCAGCCGGGGTCGTCGACGGATACGGTCTCCACGTGCACCTGGCCCTGGCCGTGGTCCCCGCCGGAGTACAGCTCGATCATACGGGTATCCCTGTGGTACACGCCCTTGAAGTCGCCGTGAATGCCGATGGGCCAGTTCACCGGACAGGAGCGTATGCCCAGCACCGATTCGATGTCCTCCATCAGCTCAAAGGGGTCGCGGCCCGTGCGGTCCATCTTGTTGATGAACGTGAAGATCGGTATGCTGCGCAGGCGGCAGACCTTGAACAGCTTCACGGTCTGCTCCTCCACGCCCTTGGCGTTGTCGATCAGCATGACCGCGCTGTCCGCCGCCACGAGGGTGCGGTAGGTGTCCTCGGAGAAATCCTGGTGGCCAGGGGTGTCCAGTATGTTGATGCGATAGCCGTTGTAGTCGAACTGCATGGCGGAGCTCGTCACCGAGATGCCGCGCTGCTTTTCGATCTCCATCCAGTCGGATGTGGCGTGCCGGGCGGTCTTGCGGGCCTTGACGCTGCCCGCCAGGCGGATCGCCCCGCCGTACAGCAGCAGCTTTTCCGTCAGCGTGGTCTTGCCGGCGTCGGGGTGGGAAATGATGGCGAAGGTGCGCCTGCGCGCCACCTCGGCCTGAAGCTCGGGATGATTCATCTGAAATCTCCTCCTGATCTTTTCTCAATTCCGTGGTCCGATGCCCTGTATCAAATCGGAGCGCCCATGGCCATTCTCCTTCGCGTAGAAATCACAACTTATAATAGTATTCCCCGCGCGGGCATGTCAACCGCGCGGGGACAGTGATTGCGTTAATTATCCGTCATTTACCCCTTGACAGCACAAAGGAAGATATAATACCATGACTGCAGAGAAAGGACGGCGATACCGATGACACACAGCGAGGCGTTTTACCCCGGACAGACCGACAGGCAGGTGAGCCCCAGGGAGGCCTTCGGGCGCGAGGTGGCCCGCAGGGCCGCGGCCCAGGGCATGGTGCTTTTGGAGAACGACGGCGTGCTGCCGCTGAAGCCCGGCGCGCGGCTGGCGCTGTTCGGCGTGGGCGCGCGGTACACCATCAAGGGCGGCACCGGCAGCGGCGACGTGAACAGCCGGGACACCGTGAGCGTGGAGGCGGGCCTGCGCGGCGCTGGCTTTGAGATCGTCAACGCCGACTGGCTGGACGCCTTCGACGCCGCCTACGCCCGATCCCTGAAGGCCTGGGAGGCGGCGATCTACGCCGAGGCCGGCGAGGGCCGCGACCCGGCGAGCGCCATGAAGCTGTACCAGGCCCACGCACGGCTGTCGCCGAAGCTGCCGGAGGACCTGCCGCTGCCGGACTGCGCCGGGGCGGACGCCATCGTGTACGTGATCTCCCGGGTGTCGGGCGAGGGCGCGGACCGGCACGACGTGGCCGGGGACTACTACCTGTCCGACGCCGAACGCCGGGAGCTGGCCGCCCTCAGCGCCATGGGCCGCCCGCTGGTGGTGCTGCTGAACGTGGGCGGCGTGATCGACCTGGACTTCGTGGACGAGCTCCGCCCCGCCGCGCTGGTGCTGATGTCCCAGGCGGGCGCGGAGGGCGGCAACGCCGTGGCCGACGTGCTGTCCGGCAGGGTCAACTTCAGCGGGCGGCTGACCGACAGCTGGGCCCGCCGCTACGGGGACTATCCCTCCAGCGAGAACTTCTCCCACCGCAACGGCAACCTGATCGAGGAATACTACACAGACGGCATCTACGTGGGCTACCGGTACTTCGACAGCTTCGGCGTGAAGCCCCGCTATCCCTTCGGCTACGGCCTGTCCTACACCGGCTTTGAGCGCGGCTTCGAGGGCGTTGAGCTCGCGGAGACCGAAGTCCGCGTCACCGTTCGGGTGCGCAACACCGGCGCAGTGTCGGGCCGGCAGGTGGCGCAGCTGTACGCCTCCTGCCCCGCCGCGGCGCAGCGCAAGGAGCTGAAGCGCCTGGTGGCCTTCGGCAAGACCCGCGAGCTGGCCCCGGGCGAATCGGAGGCGCTGACACTGTGCTTTGACCTGGAGGCGCTGGCCTCGTACCGCGCGGGCCAGGCTGCCTGGGTGCTGGAGAAGGGCGACTACGTGCTGCTGCCCGGCTTTGACGCCGAAGACGCGCGGCCCGAGGCGCGGCTGACGCTGGGCGAAGACGTGACGGTCCGGCAGCTGACCAACGTGTGCGAGCTGCTGGATTCCCTCACCGAGCCGGAGCCGGACGGCGCGGCCCGGGCGGCGCTGGAGGCCGAAGCCACGGGCCTGCCCGCGCTGGCCATCGACGAAGCCGCCGGGCTTCTGGCCCGGCGCAACGCCGAAGCCGCGCCCGCGCAGGCGGGCCCGGCGCTCGAGGAGGCCCTTGAGATCGCCCGGCAGCTGACCGACGCGGAGAAGGCCCACCTGGTGGTCGGCGCGAGCCGCAGCAGGGCCAACGACGTGATCGGCGGCGCGGCCCACACCGTGCCCGGCGCGGCGGGCGAGACCGTGGCCTTCCCGGACCGGGGCGTGCCCGGCATGGTGCTGGCGGACGGCCCCGCGGGCGTGCGACTGCAGCAGCTGTACGAGGTGGACCCAAAGAGCGGCGACATCTACCCCCTCACCCGCTTTGAGACGCTGGAGAACCGCTTCTTCGGCAAGCTGCGCCTGCACGAGGGCGCGGTCCCCCACTATCAGTTCGCCACGGCCATCCCGGTGGGCACGCTGCTGGCCCAGAGCTTCGACCCGGCGCTTGTGGAGGAGGTCGGCGCGATGATCGCCGGCGAGCTGAAGGCCTTCGGCGTGGCCGTATGGCTGGCCCCCGGCATGAACATCCACCGCAACCCGCTGTGCGGCCGGAACTTTGAATACTTCTCCGAGGACCCCCTCATCTCCGGCCTGATGGCCGCGGCCATCACCCGGGGCGTGCAGCGCGAGGGCGGCGTGGGCGTGTGTATCAAGCACTACGCCTGCAACAACCAGGAGGACAACCGCTTCCACGTGACGGCGGTGATCTCCGAGCGCGCGCTGCGGGAGATCTACCTGAGGGGCTTTGAGATCGCCGTGAAGACCGCCCGGCCCATGAGCATCATGACCTCCTACAACCGCGTCAACGGCGTGCACTCCGCCAACAGCTTCGACCTGTGCACCACCGTCGCCCGGAACGAATGGGGCTTCGACGGCTTCATCATGACCGACTGGACCACCACCAACGGCGGCCACGGCTCCTCCGCCGCCAAGTGCATCCGCGCCGGGAACGACCTGGTGATGCCCGGCACCCCCAGCGACAGGCAGGAGATCCTGGACGCGCTTGACGGCAAAAACGGCCAGTCCCTGTCCCGGGAGGCGCTGACGCTGTGCGCCGCCAGGATCATAAGGGCGGCGAGGGAGACGGGGAAGGCAAGTGAGAATTGAAAATGACGGTTGAAATCCTTCGGATTTCTTTGATTCAAGGGAAACCAGATTGCCACGTCGGCCCCTTCGGGGCCTCCTCGCAATGACATGATACAGGGCGAGAGGCTGCGTTCCCGTTGCATGTCATTGCGAGGAGCGCAGCGACGTGGCAATCCGGCCCTTCACGATGACACTGTTTGAAGCGCGACGCTCCGACCCCGAACCATGTCATTGCGAGGAGCGCGGCGACGTGGCAATCCGGCCCCCTCGCGATGACACTGTTTGAAGCGCGACGCTCCAACCCCGAACCATGTCATTGCGAGGAGCGCGGCGACGTGGCAATCCGGTCCCCTCCCCGATCAGACAAATCCCGCCAGGGATTTGCACCACAATTCTCAATTCTCAGTTTTTCATCACTCAGAAAGGACAGTGTTTCCCATGTCGAAGGATCGTCGGCTGCTTGCCCTGTACCTGTTTTACGGCGTGAACTTCATGGCGACGGGCATGACCACCTTCGCCGCGAAATTCTACGGCGAAATCGGCCTCAGCGACGGGCGCATCGGCCTGATCGCCGCGGTGCTGGCCCTGGTGGCGCTGTTCGCCCAGCCGGCCTGGGGCATGCTGGCGGACCGGGCCCGGGACATGCGCCGGGTGCTGGCGGCGGCGCTGGCGCTGGCGGGGCTGATGTGCTTTCTGGTGCTGCCAGCGTCGTCGCGGTTCATACCGCTTTTGATCGTGCTGACGCTGTACAACGCCTTCACGCTGCCCGCGATGCCGGTGGGCAACGCCATCGCCATCGAGTACACCGACGCCCACGGCCGCAGCTTCGGCCCGGTGCGCATGATGGGCACCCTGGGCTACCAGGCGGCCATACTGATCACCGGCTTCGTGCTGGCGCGCTCGCTGAGGGGGCTGTACCCGGCCATGGGCGCGGTGCTGCTGGCGGCGGCGGGCGCGGCGCTGCTGCTGCCGAAGGTACAGGCCGCCGCCCCGGCGCGCCGGCGGGCGGACATCCGCGTGTTCTTCCGGGACAAAACCCTGCTGCTGCTGTTCGCCGTGGCCTTCCTGGCGAACATCGGCCACCAGTTCAACCTGACCTTCTTCTCCAAGCACCTGGGCGACCTGGGCATGAGCAACACGGTGACGGGCCTGATCAACGCGCTGTCGCTGATGCTGGAGATACCGTTTCTGCTGATCGCCGACAAACTGATGAAGCGCCTCTCCATATGGACGTGGATGACCATAGGCCTGGTGCTGGGCGCCGTGCGCTACGCGCTGCTGAGCGTAGTGCGCGCCCCGGCGCTGATCGTGCTGGCGCAGATGCTGTCCATCGCCCAGCTGTCCTGCTTTGAATTCTTCCCCCAGATCCACCTGGGCCGGGTCACCCGCAAGGACCTGCTGGCCAGCGTGCAGAGCGTGTACACGGTGATCACCTTCGGCATCGCCCGCATCGCCGCCTCCCTGATCGGCGGGGCCGTGGCCGACGCCGCCGGCATCCCCTTCATGTACGGCCTGTGCGCCGGGATCATGGCCGTCACCGCCGCGGCGTTCTTCATCCCCATGCGCAGGCAGGCGAGGGCGGACAGCAAACAAGAACAGGCCGTTTCAAACTGACGCCGAAGCGGAGCGCATTACCGTAGCGGCGGCCTGGTGACCGCCGCTACGGTTTCATCGGATCCGCCAATGCTGTTTCGAAGCATCTCCTCTAACACGCTTGACAGCGGCGGCAAGCTGTATTACAATGTATTACAGGAGGGATGTGAACTCATGACCATTTCACTTAGGCTTTCCCCAGACGACGCCCAGCTGATCCGGGACTACGCCCGGCTGCACGGCATCTCCGTCAGCGAATTCATGCGCCGCGCCGCGCTGGAGAAGATCGAGGACGAGCTGGATGTCCGCGCAGCGGAAAAGGCTTATGCCGAGTATCTGGCCGACCCGGCGACCTATACGCTGGATGAAATCGAGAAGGGATATGGGTTGGAATGATCGTCCATCATGTCGAATTATCCAGGGCGGCGCGAAAGACACTGGACAAATACGGTCCAAACATTCGCAACATGATACTCAAGTGGCTTCGCAAAAACCTCGAGGGCGCTTCTGACCCCCGCGTCCACGGCAAGGCCCTGACGGGCAACCTCGCCGGCCTGTGGCGCTACCGGGTGGGCGACTGTCGCCTGATCGCGGAGATCCGGGATGACCGACTGGTGATCCTGATGCTCGAAATCGCGCACAGTAGCGGGATATACCAATGATACAAAGCAAGGGGCTGTAAAGGAACGCATTATTATGCGGCGGAAAACACTGTAGGGGCGGCGATGCGCCGTCCGCCATAGCCTTCCCTTCTGGGGAAGGTGGCACGACGAAGTCGTGACGGATGAGGGCGATTCCGCCCAATCGTTCGCGATTCGTCGTGCCCGGCGGGCGCCGCATCGGCGCCCCTACATGGTGGAGCATGCATAACCGCATGCGTTCCTTTACAACCCCCGATCGCGTCACCCTCAGTACGCCCGGGTAAAGTCGGTCAGGCTGCCCGCCTCGTCGTAGGTCGCGCGCCAGCACGCTATCTCGCCGCCGCTTGGCAATTCGACACGGACGGAGTAAGGCCGCAGGTTTGAGCGCTCCACCTGATATTCATAATCGGTCACGCTTTGATACCTGAGGGTGTATTTCGCGCCGCACCAGCCCGGCTCCATGCTGTCATAGTAGTAATTCGCCCGAAGGCAATACTTCCCGCCCCGTTCGTCTGACCTGGTGAAGAATTCAAGCTGGAGATACTTACAGCTGTTGTCGACGCTCAGCGGCTCCCTCAGCTCGGCGGTCACCCCTTCCTCCGACGGGATCAGCGTCAGGCTGTAGTACGGCCCCTCGTGGTCGGCATCCCGGACATGCAAGTCGCCGCTGGCCCATTCCATGCCCATGGGATCAAAGGTATAGCTGCCCTCCGTCAGCAGGCCCTCCAGCATGGCAAGGGAATCCCAATTCGAATACAGGTTGACAAGCGCCTCCAGGTCGTAGCGATCCGCCAGCGCCCATATAGTATCCGGCGCGCCGCCGGTCAGCGCCACGACCTCATCCGGGATCACGCCTCTTCCGGCGTCGGCCTGAGCTTCAGGCTGTTGCGCTTCGACGGCCGCTTCCAGCCCAAGCGCCTCCAGCAGCGCGTCGTCGATGGTCCCGGTGGGCTCCATGCCCTCGTCCGCGCAGTATTGGTCGATGGCGGCAAAGGTCTTCTTCCCCGCGATGCCGTCGGGCGTTCCGCAGTCATAGCCCGCGTCGTTCAGGGCCTGCTGGACCCTCTTCACGGTGTCCTTGTCGGTGGTAGCGGCAGCCACCGCCGCGGGCAGCATCGACATGACGATCAGTGCCACCAGGATCAGGGAAACGAGCTTCTTCATGGTGTTCCTTCCTCTCATGCGTCGACTCCGGTCATCGGAAAACGCGGTTCGTCCCGGCAAATGCTTAAAGGGGCTGTCTCAAGATGATCTGAGACAGCCCCTTTGGGCCTTGATCCTACTTCGCGAACTCCACCGCTCTGGTCTCGCGGATGACGTTCACCTTGATCTGGCCGGGGTACTCCATCTCCTTTTCGATCCGCTTGACGATCTCGCGGGCGAGGATCAGGGTACCGGCGTCGTTCACATCCTCGGGCTTGACGATGATGCGGACCTCGCGGCCGGACTGTATCGCGTAGCAGGTCTCCACGCCGTCGAAGGAATAGGCGATGGATTCCAGCTTCTCCAGGCGCTTGATGTAGTTCTCCAGGCTCTCGCGGCGCGCGCCGGGGCGTGCGGCGGAGATGGCGTCGGCGGCCTGCACCAGCACGGCCTCGACGGACTTGGGCTCCACATCGCCGTGGTGGGCGGCGATGGCGTTGACCACCAGGTCGTTCTCGCGGAACTTCTTGGCCAGGTCCGCGCCGATGGTGACGTGGGTGCCCTCGACCTCGTGGTCGATGGCCTTGCCGATGTCATGCAGCAGGCCGGCCCGCTTGGCCAGGGTCACGTCCGCGCCCAGCTCGGCGGCCATGACGCCCGCCAGGTGGCTGACCTCGATGGAATGGCGCAGCACGTTCTGGCCGTAGCTGGTGCGATAGCGCATGCGGCCCAGGAGCTTCACCAGCTCCGGATGGATGCCGTGCAGGTTCGTCTCAAAGATGGCCTGCTCGCCGGCCTCGCGGATCTGGTTGTCCACCTCGCGCTTGGCCTTCTCCACCGTCTCCTCGATGCGGGCGGGATGGATGCGGCCGTCCATGATCAGCTTCTCCAGGGCGATGCGGGCCACCTCGCGGCGCACCGGATCGAAGGCGGAGATGATCACGGCCTCCGGCGTGTCGTCGATGATCAGGTCGACGCCGGTGGCGGTTTCGAGGGTGCGGATGTTGCGGCCCTCGCGGCCGATGATGCGGCCCTTCATGTCGTCGTTGGGCAGCGCCACCACGGACACCGTGGTCTCGGCCACGTGGTCGGCGGCGCACTTCTGGATGGCCAGGGACACGATGTCGCGGGCGCGCTTGTCCGCCTCCTCCTTGGCCTTGGCCTCCACCTCGCGCACCATCACGGCGGCGTCGTGGTAGGCGTCCTTCTGGATGCGGTCGATCAGGATCTGCTTGGCCTCGTCCGAGGTCATGCCGGCGACGCGCTCCAGCTCCTGCTTCTGGCGGTCGTGCATCTCGGCCGCCTCGGCCTCCATGCGCTCCGCTTCCTTGTACTTTTCGTTCAGGGCCTCTTCACGGGCCTCCAGGTTGTCCAGTTTTTTGTCAAATGCCTCTTCGCGCTGGTTCACCCTGCGCTCAAGCCGCGAAACCTCGCTGCGGCGGTCACGAACTTCTTTATCAAGCTCCGACTTCAAGCGGATGATCTCTTCCTTGGCCTCCAGAACGGCTTCCTTCTTCTTCTCCTCAGCCTTGTGGGTGGCGTCCTCCAGCATGTTGGCGACGAATTCTTCCGTCTGTCCGATCTTCTTCTCCATGCCGTTCTTGCGGTACAGATAACCGACGACCAGGCCAATGGCCAACGCAATCAGCGCAATCAATGCGACGATTGGCCAATTCAAAACCTCATGCACCTCCTGTTTTTTCAATCTCAGATGACAATTCCATTAAACGCATGCATACCTGTCGCAGTGTACATGACTGACGTTAATATTGTAAACCCTGATGTTGGCCCTGTCAAGAAAAGATGTCGTTACCATCGCTTTATACCGACTTATCAAAGCCGGTTGGCGTAGCGCGCCGAGCGCCTTTCGGCCTCGAACACGCAATAGCCGTCGATGTCGCGGATCTTCACGCCGCCGAAGATCGACACCAGCTTGT
The DNA here is from genome assembly GCA_045130815.1 of Christensenellales bacterium. GTDB lineage: Bacteria > Bacillota > Clostridia > Christensenellales > Aristaeellaceae > UBA2862. The sequence continues at coordinate 102 of JBGUQG010000331.1, read as the reverse complement.
TGCGATACCACTCGCGCCGCTTGGTCACCATCAGCAGCCTGCCGCCCGGCTTCAGGCGGTTGAAGCCCTTCTCGATAAAGCCCTTCGCCACCGAAAAATCGG
>JBGUQG010000330.1:0-6582 GCA_045130815.1 Christensenellales bacterium | reverse complement strand
CCGTCCCCCTGATTTTGGCGGTTTACCACAGCTGAACCAATTCCACCCCCGGAAAGTACGTCATCACGATCTCGCCGGCTCGCCTGCCTTCCTCGGCCAATCGGTACGCGCCCCATTGGGACAGGCCCACGCCGTGGCCAAAGCCGCGGCCCTCGAAGGTCACCTTGCCGCCTTTGACCTCAACGCTGTCGATCAGGGTGCTGCGCATCCTGTTCGCCCCGATCTGAATGCGGAAGGACGGGGCGGAGACGCGTTCGCCGTTCACCAGCAGATACTTTGCCCGGCCCGACGCGCCCTGCTCGCCCAGCTCGACGCTCTCCACCTTCCCCACCCTTACCCCGGCGTCGGCGCAGGCCTTAACGACCTGATCAACTGAGAAGGTCGCGGTCCAATGCCTCGCGTTCTCAGGAGCCTTGTCGGATTCCCGGGAGGCCGCCGCCCGCAGGTAGGCCGGGTCGCCGCCCTTATATTCCAGCGCCACCGACGGCAGCTCTGTCATGCCGCCGGAGTGGGCGTGGAACCAAGCGTTGATGAAATCGCCGTCATAGGCCAGCACCTGGCCCCGGGTGGCGGCCACGGCCTGCTCCACCCGGGCGTTCACGCTGTTCACAGCGTATGCCTGGGCCTCGGAGACATCCGTGGAGATATCCGCGCCGTCGTACTTCGACTTCTTGTCCGCGCAGAACTTCATCACGAAGGTCCGCGCCAGGATCGCCTGGGCCTTCAGCGCCTCCATGGGCCAGTCGTTCTTCATCTCGCCGGCCACCACGCCCGCGACATAAGCCTCCGCGTCCATTTCGACGGTCTCCCGCTTCGATGTGTCGTACACCTTCAGCATGGGTACGCCGTCGCCGTTGCGCTGAAGGCCCCCAGGAAGCTCCGGGGTGTCGGAGGCGCCGGACAGTCGCCAGGTCACCGGGCCGTCGTCGCTTTTCATGCAGCCGGACAGCAGCAGACACAGCGCGAGCGCCGGCAGCATGGCCCGCCATCTTGTTTTCATGCCAATCACCTCTCGCCTATTATGCGCCCCGAAGCGCCTTCCGATGCGCGCATATTGAAACAAAGTATAAATAAATATCAAAAATCTGCCGTAAGCTATAGATTTTTTCAGAAATATGTTGTATACTATATTATGATTTGGTAACGGGGTCAAACACCCGTTGACACAAGCAAAATGAAAGTAGGGATAGCGTGAAAAAGAAGAAGTGTATCGCCATGCTTCTGGCTGGCGGTCAGGGAAGCCGCCTCGGACTCCTGACCAAGGTCATGGCCAAGCCTGCCGTGCCCTTCGGCGGAAAGTATCGCATTATCGACTTTCCCCTGTCCAACTGCACCAACTCCAACATCGACACCGTCGGCGTGCTGACCCAGTACCGTCCGCTGGAGCTGAACAGCTATATCGGCTCCGGCCAGACCTGGGACCTTGACCTCAGCTACGGCGGCGTTTACGTGCTGCCCCCCTATGCCACCGCCGACAGCAGCGAGTGGTACAAGGGCACCGCCAACGCCATCTACCAGAACTTCGGCTTCATCGAGCAGTTTGACCCCGAATACGTTCTGATCCTCTCCGGCGACCACATCTACAAGATGGACTACAACCGCATGCTCAACGCCGACATCGAGCGCAAGGCCGACGTGACCATCGCCGTGCGCCCCGTGCCGTGGGAGGTCGCCCCTTCCTTCGGCATCATGAACGTGGATGAGAACGACGCCATCATCGAGTTCGAGGAGAAGCCGAAGCAGCCCAAGAGCAACCTGGCCTCCATGGGCGTTTACATCTTCACCTGGAGCGTGATGAAGAAATACCTGACCGACGACAACGCCGATCCGAAATCCCAGAACGATTTCGGCAAGAACATCATCCCGAACCTGCTGCGGGACAACAAGGCCCTGTACGCCTACGCCTTCACCGATTATTGGAAGGACGTGGGCACCATCGCCAGCCTTTGGGAGGCGAATATGGACCTGTTGAAGACGCCGCCGGAGTTCGATCTGACCGACCCGCGCTGGAAGATCTACTCCCGCACGCCGGTCATGCCGCCCCACTTCATCGGCGAGGCCGCGGAAGTGAAGAATTCCATGATCACCGAGGGCTGCGACATCGACGGTGCCGTGCGCGACAGCGTGCTGTTCGCGGGCGTGAAGGTCGAGGCCGGGGCGACTGTCGAGGACAGCGTGATCATGCCCGGCACGGTGATCAAGTCCGGGGCCGTGGTGCGCCGTGCCATCGTGTCTGAGGACTGCGTGATCTCCGCCGGCTGCGTCGTGGGCGAGGCCGAGGGCGACATCGCCCTGATCGGCCAGGACACCACCCTGCCCGAGGGCTTCGCGGTGAAGGCCGGCGAGCAGGTGGACACCGAAGAAATTTCCCGAAGGGAGGGCGCATGATATGAATGATGTCATGGGCATTGTCTACACCTCAAAGGACGACCTCACGCTGCGCGAGCTGACCAGCCAGCGCGCTGTGGCCGCCATTCCCGTGGCCGGCCGCTATCGCATCATCGATTTCGTACTCTCCAGCCTGGTCAATTCCAACATCCGCAATGTCGGCATCATCGCCCAGAAAAACTACCATTCCCTGATGGATCACCTGGGCTCCGGCAAGGATTGGGACCTGCATACCCGCAACAACGGCCTGTTCATACTGCCCCCCTTCCTGACCCGGGAGAACGGCGGCGAGTACAACGGCGTTCTGGACGCGCTGCGCGCCAACTTTGACTATCTGCGCCGCTCGCGCCAGGAGTATGTGATCCTGACCAACAGCGATTACATCATGAACACCAGCTTCGAGCCGATGATCCAGCAGCACATCCGCACCGGCGCGGACATCACGCTGATGTACAAGAAGGCGACGCCCGAGATCTCGGAGTTCTCCTCGTCTTCCAAGAACAACCACTGCTATCTGAACATCAACGACAACAACGTGGTCACCGATATCGAGATCAACCCCAACGCGGCCACCTATGAAAACCTGTACCTGAACGTGATGATGATCAAGCGCACCATGCTGATCTACGTGGTGGACCAGGTGATCAGCCACGGCAGCCACGACCTGTACGCCGACGTGCTGCGCCCGTTCATCAACTCCGGCGCGCTGAAGATCATGGCATTTGAGGAAAAGAGCTACTATCGCCGCATCGAGACCATCCGGGGCTACTTCAACTTCAATATGGACCTGCTCAAGCCCGGCGTGCGCAGCGAGCTGTTCGGAGAGAACCCGGTGTACACCAAGACCCGCGATTACATCCCCACCATCTACCGCGGCAACGCCAAGGTCGTCAACTCCCTGGTGGCCGACGGCTGCGTGATCGACGGCGAGGTGGAGAACTGCGTGCTGTTCCGCGGCGTGACCGTGGGCAAGGGCTCGAAGCTGAAGAACTGCATCATCATGCAGGACGGCTATATCGAGGACGACGTGGAGCTTGAAAACGTTATCTTCGACAAGGCCGTCACCATTCGCAGCCACAGCCGCCTGATCGGCCAGAAGCAGTATCCGATCGTGATCGGAAAGAACATCACGCTGTGATGTGAAACGTGAATTCAATCTGACAGGAGGGACAGCCATGAAGATTCTGTTCGCAACCTCTGAATGCGTGCCTTTCGTCAAAACCGGAGGGCTGGCGGATGTGATCGGCGCGCTGCCCAGGGAAATCAAAAAGGCCGGCGAGGACGTGCGCGTCATACTGCCGCTGTACAAGGCCATCGGCCCTGAATGGCGCGCGAAGATGCAGCACCAGCTGTATTTCTACATCAACCTTGGCTGGCGCAGGCAGTACGTGGGCATAGAATCGCTGGAATACGCGGGCATCACCTACTATTTCGTCGATAACGAGCAATACTTCGGCCGGGATTACATCTACGGCATGGGCGGCGACGAGGGCGAGCGCTTCGCCTTCTTCTGCCGCGCCGTGATCGAGGCCCTGCCCAAGATCGACTTCATCCCCGACATACTGCACTGCAACGATTGGCAGACCGGCATGATCCCGGTGCTGCACAAGCTGCAGTACCGCCAGCTGGAGCTGTTTGAAAACATCAAGACGGTCTTCACCATCCACAACCTGCAATACCAGGGATTGTTCCCCATCGACACCATCGAGGACCTGCTGTATTTGGGCAACCTGGCCTACACCAGCGACGCGCTGGAGTTCTATGGCATGTGCTCGTGCATGAAGGGCGGCATCGTGTTCTCCGATGAGATCACCACCGTCAGCCCCACCTACAGCCAGGAGATCCAGACCGCCTACTACGGCGAGCGCCTGGACGGCCTGCTGCGCAGCCGTGTGGACCACCTGTCCGGCATACTCAACGGCATCGACACCGAGGAGTACGACCCCGAAAAGGACGCCCATATCCCCCAAACCTACACCGCCGGCACCTTTGACAAGAAGGTGGAGAACAAGCTGGCGCTGCAGCGCGAGCTTGGCCTGACGGTGGACGCCGACGTGCCCATGATCGCCATGATCACCCGGCTGTCCGGCCAGAAGGGCCTGGACCTGGTGGAGTGCGTGCTGCCTGAGATCATGAACACCGGCGCGCAGCTGGTGGTGCTGGGCATGGGCGAGAGCCGCTATGTGGACCTGTTCAGCTGGGCCCAGTGGAAGTATCCGCTGCAGGTGTCGGCCAACTTCCAGATGAACAACACCCTGTCCCACAAGCTGTACGCGGCGGCGGATTTGTTCCTGATGCCCTCGCTGTTTGAGCCCTGCGGCCTTTCCCAGCTGATTTCCCTGCGCTACGGCACGCTGCCCATCACCCGTGAGACCGGCGGCCTGCGGGACACCGTGCTGGCCTACAACGAGTTCACCGGCGACGGCAACGGCTTCACGTTCCTGTACTACAACGCCCACGACATGCTGCACGTGATCGAGAACGCCGTGAAGATGTTCCACGAGCAGCGCGACGTGTTCAACAGCCTGGCCGTGCGGGCCATGGGCGGCCAGTACGGCTGGGACCAGTCGGCCAGGCAGTACCTGGCGCTCTACGGCAAGCTGCTGAAGCCCGAGGGCACGCCGGTAGCGGAGGATCAACCCGCTCCGAAGAAGCCCGCCGCCCGGAAGAAGGCGGCCCCGAAGGCGGAGGCCGACAAGGCCGAGGCGAAGGCGCCGGCCAAGAAGCCCGCGGCAAAGAAGGCCGCCGCCCCCAAAGCTGAGGACGCGCCGAAGAAGCCCAGGGCGACGAGGAAAAAGAGCGAAAAAGCCGAATAACACCTATCATCCATCAAGTGGAATAACCGATGACAAGCATCGGTTATTCCGTTTGATGGGTGACCTTTGTCATTGGAGAGAAATATGGATAACAGAGACGAGATCATCCGCACCCAGATGGATGTTATCAGCACGCTGGTCAACAACAACCTGAAAAACCTTGCCGACGACATTTGGGGCACGCCCGCGCCGAAGCCGCCAACCCCCCGTTCTCCGAAGGAACCGGAGGCGGGCAAGGCCCCCGCGCCCGTCTCCCCCGCCCCCGACGCCGCGCGGCAGCAGGCCGCCGGAACCCAGCCCGAGGCCGAGGAGGAAACGCCGCCGGAGGATATCAACGACCTGAAGGCAGAGCTGAACGAGCTGATCGGCCTGGAGGGCGTGAAGCGCGAGGTCAACAACCTGATCAACATCGTGACCGTGTACAAGCTGCGCAAGCAGAACGGGCTGAAGACGGTGGACATGTCGCTGCACATGGTGTTTTCCGGCAACCCCGGCACCGGCAAGACGATGATCGCCCGACTGATGTCCCGCATCTACAAGAGCCTGGGCATGCTGAAGAAGGGCCATTTGGTGGAGGTGGACCGCTCCGGCCTGGTGGCGGGCTACGTGGGACAGACCGCCACCAAGACCAGCGCCGCCATCGAAAAGGCGCTGGGCGGCGTGCTGTTCATCGACGAGGCCTACGCGCTGAACAACAAGTCGGAGAACGACTTCGGCCAGGAGGCCATCGACACGCTGCTGAAGGCCATGGAGGATCACCGGGACGACCTGGTGGTGATCGTGGCCGGCTACGACGGGCTGATGGACCAGTTCATCCATTCCAACCCCGGCCTGGAGTCCCGCTTCAACCGCTACATGCACTTTGACGACTACAACGCCGACGAGATGCTGGCGATACTCGATCTGCAGCTGAAGAAGGGCCAGTACCAGCTGACCGACGAGGCCCGGAGCGCGGCCAAGGACTATATCGTGGCCGCCAACACCAGCAGCATCGCCTTCGGCAACGCCCGCGGCGTGCGCAACATCTTCGAGCGCCTGCTGGTGCAGCAGGCCAATCGCCTGGCCGAAAGCGGCGACGTGACCAAGGATGACCTGATGACCATTACCGCGCAGGACGTGGAGGCCGCCCGGGCGTCGGACGAGAAGATGCTGGCCGCCGAGAAGGCCCAGCAGGCCCTGATCCAGTCCGCCGAGGAAACCATCGCCGAGCTGAAGGCGCTGTCCAAGGACGTGAAGGTGGACCTGGAAGCGCCGGAGAAGGAGAATAGGGAATAGGGATAGCGGGGCTGTCTCAAGATGTTTTGAGACGACCTCTTTCCCGTAATACGAAGATCCTTCGCTTGCGCTCGGGATGACAGCGTTTCGCTTGTCATCCCGA
>JBGUQG010000329.1:0-17944 GCA_045130815.1 Christensenellales bacterium | reverse complement strand
CACCGAGCGCCCGGAAAACGGCACAGTGCGCCGTTTTCAGCGAGGTGGGGTCGGTAGACCCAGGGAACAGGGAACAGGAATAGTGGCTGCCGCGTTCTCTGCCTTGCCCTTTAGTGACGCTGTTCCCTCAATTACAACAGATCAAACATACTCACCTGCCGGGCCTGGGAGCTGCTCCAATGGCGGCTCATTTCGTCGATGGCCTGGTCGGTGAGCCCGTCGAAGGGCAGCGCGCCCTTGGCGATCAGGGGGCGGTTGCCCTCGTAGCCCTGCCAGGCGTACACCCAGTCGCAGGTGTGGTTTTGCAGGGCGTCGGTCTCGCCGCGGCGGCCGTCGGTGTTGAATATGAACACCGCGTCCGCCAGGGCGAACAACAGCTTGTTCCGGGCGATGGCATGGCTGACGGTGAACAGCGCGTCGGGATGCTCCGCCGACAGCACCGCCGCCCTGCCCCCGCCCACCATTTGGGCGATCGTGTCGTTGGTCAGGTGCTCGTGCATGCCGCCGCCCAGCACGTCGATCAGCGTGCCGCCGCCCTCGCAGAGCAGGGTGGCCGACAGCCGCGCCACGCCCGGCTCGCCGCCGGTGACCACCGCGTAGCCCAGCCGGGTCGCGGCGCGCACCAGCGTCTGCACCGCCTGGCGCGCCTGGGGCGTGGTGCGCACGCCGCTGATGCCGGCGATGGCGATGGTGGGCCGATCCAGCAGCGCTATGTCGCCACAGCGATACAGCGCGGGCGGGGCCGCGTCCTTCAGCTTCGTCTCCAGCCGGGCGGGATAGCCCTGGTCATACCGGGTGATGATGTCGATGCCCTCCGCGCCGTAGCCGTCCAGCGCGTAGGACAGCTGTACCCCCCGGTGCAGCAGCGTGTAGGCCCGATAGCTCTCCTCCTCGGACAGCCCCAGCTCCATCATCAGGCCGCTGATGTCCACATCCAGCAGCGCGCCGATCGTGCGGTACCGCGAGGCGCGCGCCGCGGCCTCGAAGCGCCGGAATTCCTGCACGCCGAAGGGCCGGGCGTATTCCTCCTTGTTCGGCGAGAGCGCCAGGGTCAGCAGCATCGCGGCGTAGGCGTCGTCGGTATGGCCCATACATGAGCACCCCTTTTGTAAAATCTATGGCTATTGTACCACGTTCAGTGTGGTATTGCAAGCCGGAGCCATACCACGCAGGAATTGGAAATATGAATCAGCCGGAAACCCGGACTGCCACGTCGCTTTGCTCCCCGCAATGACATACGACAGGGACGCGGCCTCCCGCTCCGAACCATGTCATTGCGGGGAGGCCCGTCGGGCCGACGTGGCAATCCGCCCCCCCTGAATCCAGGAAATCCGAAGGGGTTCTTCCACAATTCACCATTCATACTCCGTCCATTTCCCGCTTCAGCTTCCCGATCGCCCGCTTTTCGATCCGTGAGACGTAGCTCCTTGATATACCCAGCCGCTCGGCCACGCGGTGCTGGGGCCAGGGCTCGCCGTCGTACAGGCCGTAGCGCAGGCGCACGACCTGGCGCTCCCGCTCGTCCAGCGCGCTGTCCATCAGCGCGATCACCTGGCGGGAAAGTATGGCCGTCTCGGCGTCGGCGGGCACCAGGTCCGGCTCGGTGCCCAGCAGCCGGTCCAGCGGGCTGTCGTTGCCGTCCTTGTCCGTGCCGAGGCTCTCCCCCAGCAGCATCACATTGCGGTTCTTGCGGTTGGCGCGGAAGAACATCAGTATCTCGTTCTCGATGCAGCGGGAGGCGTAGGCGGTCAGCCGCCCCGCCTCGGGCCGAAAGGTCTGCACCGCCTTGATCAGGCCCAGCGAGCCCACGGAGATCAGGTCGTCCTGTTCCACGCCGGGCTGGACGTACTTCTTGGCGATGTGGGCCACCAGGCGCAGGTTGTGCTCGATCAGCCCGGCCTCGGCCCGGCGGTCGCCGTCAAACATGCGCGCGATCAGCGCCTGCTCCTCGTCCCGGGTCAGCGGCTGGGGAAAGGACGACTTCGCGCTCAGGTGCATGAGCAGCGTCAGCCCGCCCTCGGACAGCCACAGCAGAAATTCGGGCAAAAACATAGGGCTTACCTCCTTGCTTACGGAAGTCCGCCCTACATTCTATTCGGTTTTTGTCGATTCTTGACGCCTATCTTTTCATCTGCGCCTGGATCTCCTGCTGGCGGTCATACTCCTCCCACAGCGGGCGATACATGGCAACGTTGGCCTCGTGCTCCTCCGCCGTGACGGCGAAGGCCAGCTGGCCGCTGGTGGGCTCGGTGGCGCAGAAGTACAGGTAGCCCTGGTTGATGAAGTCCATGTCCGGCGACTGGGCCGCCTCCATCGCCGCCACGGAGGGGTTGCAGATGGGGCCGATGGGCAGCGCGGGCACATAGTAGGTGTTGTAGCCGTTCTGCTGGCTGGTGTCCGCGTCCGTCAGGGCCAGCTTGTGCCTGCCGCTGAGGTAGGTGACGGTGGGGTCGCTCTCCAGCTTCATGCCCAGCTTCAGCCGGTTGTGGAACACGGCGGAGACCCGGGCGTAGTCCTCGCGGTTGCCGGCCTCCTTTTCGATCATCGAGGCCAGGACCACCGTCTGGTCCATGGTCAGGCCGGTGTCGTAGCTCTCCAGCTCGTGGAAGCCGCCCTCCTCGTCGGTGTAGTAGCGGGCGTTGTTGGCGTAGAACACGTCGTCGATCACCTTGTTGTGCTGGTTCAGCAGCGTGCGGATGATGCTCTCCGCGGTGGCGGAGGTGAATATCCGATAGGTGTCCGGGGCCAGATAGCCCTCCAGCGCGTACTTGCGCCCGGCGAGGGTGCCCGCGTTCTGGGCGTCGCGCAGCGCGTAGGAGCTGCCCACGAACCGGTCCACATCGTTGCACAGGGTCAGGAATTCCTTCGTGTCCTCCAGCGCGCCGATCTCCACCAGGTAGGCGGCGATGTCCTCGCAGGTCCAGCCCGGTACGATGGTGATCACCCGCTCGTTGGTCTGGCTGCCGGAGGCCAGCTCGTCGATGATCTGATCGACGTTCATGCCCGGCGACAGCTTGAACACGCCGTAGCTCATGGAATTGGTGAGGCCCTTCAGCTGCACCATGTACTTGAATATCCGGGGCTCGCGCAGCAGCTTTGCCTCCTTCAGCTTTTCCGCGATTTTGGACACGGAATCGCCGCTGTCGATCTGGAAGCTGACCACCTCGGCGTTGCCGGGCTGCACCGGGGCGAAGAACGCGCCGTACACCCGGTCGTATCCCACGGAAACCATGCCGACCACCATCAGCACGCTGCACAGGAAGATCAGCAGCGGCCGCACCAGCTTCCAAAGCCAGGCATACCAATACACGCCGTACTCCCGATCCTCGTGCAGCGAGCGTATGCTGTATTTTTCCGACTGTATGATCGGCTTTCGGCGCGGGACGCGCCGCTTGCGTTTCTGTGCCATGGTGCCTCCAAAGGGTCAGATCAGCGCTGGGCCAGCATGTCCAGATCCACGCCGGCCACGTCGGCAAGGATCTTAAATATGTCGGAGAGCATGCGCTGGAAGCGGAACTCCGCCATCAGGTAGGCGCTGACGTCCGGGTTGAATTGCAGCAGCGCGCCGATCTGCTGCAGGCGCTGCATGTCCTCCTCGGGCAGGCTTTCCCCCGCGGCGATCTTCGCCTGCAGTCGGAACTGCAGTCGCTTGTATTCGTCCAGCAGGGCCTTGTTGGTGTTGTCATCATAGGCCGCCGCCTTCAGGCGCGTGAACTCGCGGTATTCCTCGCTGTCCTTCAACGCCCGCGCCAATTCGTGGGCCTGGTCGTATGGATTCATAGCATCCTCCGTCTTGGACGTATCACCGGCAACACCGGTTCCCCTGTTCCCTGTCCCCTGTTCCCTGCTCCCTAAATATCCACAATAATCGGCAGTATCATCGGATTCCGCTTCAGGGTGTCGTAGATATAGCGCTGCACGGACTCGCGCACGTCGTTCTTCAGGCGATTCCAATCGGTGGAATCGATGGGGCCAAAGGCGTCGATGGCACGCATGGCCGCGGCCCGCGCGCCCTCCACCAGCTCATCGGATTCGCGCACGTACACGAAGCCGCGGCTGATGATGTCCGGCCCGGACACCACGGTGCCCAGGTCGTGATCCAGGCCCATCACCACGATCAGCAGGCCGTCCTCGGAAAGGTGCTTGCGGTCGCGCAGCACCACCGCGCCCACGTCGCCGATGCCCAGGCCGTCGATCAGCACGGAGCCGCTGGGCACCTCGCCGGTGACGTTGATGGAATCGGCGTCCAGCTCGATCACGTCGCCGATCTCCACCATCAGCACGTTGTCGTCCGGCATGCCCAGGGATTTGGCCAGGTTCGCGTGGTGGTACAGGTGGCGGTACTCGCCGTGCACGGGGATGAAGAACTTCGGCTTGATCAGCGAATGCATCAGCTTCAGCTCCTCCTGCCGGGCGTGGCCGGACACGTGCACCTCCGCCAGGGATTCGTAGATCACGTTCGCGCCGATGCGGATCAGCTGGTTGATCACCCGTGACACGCTCTTCTCGTTGCCGGGGATGGGCGTGGCGGAGATGATCACCATGTCGCTCTCGCGGATCTCAAGCTTGCGGTGTTCGGCGAAGGCCATACGTGAAAGGCCGCTCATGGGCTCGCCCTGGCTGCCGGTGGTGACCACGGCGATCTGCTCGTCGGGATAGCGGTCGATCTCCTCCGCGGGGATCAGCGTGCCCTCCGGGATCTTCAGATAGCCCAGCTGCATGGCCACCTTGGACACGTTCACCATGCTGCGGCCCATCAGGCACACCTTGCGGTGGAAGCGCACGCAGGAATCCACCACTGCCTGGATGCGGTGCACATTGCTGGCGAACATCGCGATGATCACGCGGCCCGTGGCCTTCTGGAACTGGTCGTTGAAGGTGGCGGCCACCTTCTTTTCGGACATGGTGTAGCCCGGGCGCTCGGCGTTGGTTGAATCGCACAGCAGGGCCAGCACGCCCTCCTGCCCCAGCTCCGCCAGGCGCCCCAGGTCGATGGGCGCGCCGTCCAGCGGGGTATAGTCCACCTTGAAGTCGCCCGTGTGCACGATGGTGCCCACCGGGGTGCGGATCGCCAGCGCACACGCGCCCGCGATGGAGTGGTTCACATGGATGAATTCCACGCTGAAGCAGCCCGCCTTGATCACGTCGCCCTCGCTGACCACGTTCAGCGGGGCCACGTTCTGCAGCCGGTGCTCCTTCAGCTTGTGTTCACACAGCGCCAACGTCAGCTTCGTGCCGTACAGCGGCGCGGGGATGTTGCGCAGCACGTAGGGCACCGCGCCGATGTGGTCCTCATGGCCGTGGGTGATGAAGTAGCCCCGAATCTTTTCCTTGTTGTGCTCCAGGTAGCTGGTGTCGGGGATCACCAGGTCCACCCCGGGCATGTCCTCCCGCGGGAATATGCTGCCCAGGTCGATCACGATGATGTCGTTCTGGTATTCCAGCACCGTCAGGTTCTTGCCGATCTCGCCGAGGCCGCCCAGCGGTATGATTTTCAGTTTGTTGCCCCTGTTCTTTTTAGACAAGGCACAGCCTCCTTTGCTTTGAATTTTCAATATTTATACGCCGCCCGTCTCACGGGGACGCATGATGCATCATTTCGTATGCTGCGCCGCCGCACAGCATACCAAGGTAAGTATAGCACAATTTCCGATAAAATCACAGCACATGCCATGTTTTTATCGGAAATTGTGGGTAAAATGATGATCCCTGTTATCCCAGCAGCTCGTCCAGCAGCTCAAGCAGCGTGCCCTTGGCTCCCGGGCCGGCGGAGGCGCCCACGCAGCTGGGGCAGCCGTCACGGCATGGGCAGGCACGCAGCATCTGGCGAGCGTGGGAAAACAGCGTCCGATCCATCTCGTACACGCGGTCGGAAAGCCCGATGCCGCCGGGCACGGAATCGTACAGGTAGATGGTGGGACGCTGGGTGAAGGTGTCCTTCACGTGGTACACCACGCTGATGTCCTGGGGCGCGCACATCAAATACATCGGCGCGATGTGGCGCAGCAGGTGGGAAAGGCCCACCAGCGCGTTCTTCAGCGGCTCCCGCTCAAAGCGCTCCTCCAGGCTCTCCGGCAGCATCCACCAGGCGGCGGTGGTCTGCATCTCCAGCTCCGGCAGCGTCACCGGACCCCATCCCAGGTTTTCGTGGGTGTCGAACCTGATCTTCTTGAACACCGTGACGATGGAGCTGGTCAGCACCTCGCCCCGGGCCCGGGACAGCGGGCCGTCGTCCTCCCGGTCAAACTCGTCCAGCACCTTCAGGCTCGTGGTCAGGTCCGCGTCGGTATAGTAGCCCACGTCCACCCGGCGGATGTAGGCCTTCTTGTCGTCGAAGTCCAGCTCCTCCACCTGGTACTGGGTGCCCTCGTGCATGTAGATGGCATACTGGTGCAGCAGCATCGGCACGGTGAAGCGGTCCATCTCGCCGATGACCTTGTGCTTCTTCGGATCGGTGATGTCCACGATCAGGAAATTCTGGTCGCTGGCGGAGCGCAGGTTGATGCCCGCCTGAGGGAACTCCTCCGCCATCCAGTAGTACTTGCCCGCCACCTGGCGCAGTATGTTCTCGTCCCGAAGGTAGTCAAGCAGCTCGGCCGTGTCCCGCACGTTGTCGAACTGCTCCCCCTCCTCGAAGGGCAGCTCGTAGGACGCGCACTTCATGTGGTTCAGCAGGATGTACAGGTTGTCCGGGTTGATCAGCGCCTGCTCCGGCGACTGGGCGAAGAAGTATTCCGGGTGCTGTATGATGTACTGGTCCAGGGGGCTTGAGGACGCCACCACGATCAGCAGCGACACGCTGCCGCGCCGACCGGCGCGGCCCGCCTGCTGCCAGGTGGAGGCGATGGTGCCCGGATAGCCGCACAGCACGCAGGCGTCCAGCTGGCCGATGTCGATGCCCAGCTCCAGCGCGTTGGTGGACACCACGCTGGTGATGCTCCCGGCCCGCAGCTCCCGCTCGATCTCCCGCCGCTGGGTGGGCAGGTAGCCGCCGCGATAGCCGCGCACCTTGCCCGCGTTGCCCAGCGGATCGCGCACCATGTCCTTGAGATAGCGCACCAGCACCTCCACCGTCAGGCGGGAGCGGGCGAACACGATGTGCTGCACGCCGCTTTTGAGCAGCGAGGCCGCGATCTTCCGCGTCTCCGGGATGCTGCCGGCGCGGATGCCCAGCTGGGCGTTTACCACCGGCGGGTTGTAGAACACCACGTGGCGCTCTCCCGCCGGCGCGCCGTTCTCGTCGATCAGGCGCACGGGCTTGCCGATCATCGTCTCGGCAAGCTCCTTCGGGTTTTTGATGGTGGCCGAGCAGCAGATGAAGGTGGGGTTTGCGCCGTAGAAGGCGCAGATGCGCTTGAGCCTGCGGATGACATTGGCCAGGTTCGAGCCGAACACGCCCCGATAGGCGTGGATCTCGTCGATCACCACGAATTTCAGGTTCTCGAACAGCTTGACCCACTTGGTGTGGTTGGGCAATATGCCCTGGTGCAGCATGTCCGGGTTGGTGACCACCACGTGGCCCGCCTGGCGTATCGCGGAGCGCGCGGAGGCAGGCGTATCCCCGTCGTAGGTATACGCCTTGATCCCGACCCCCATATCCTGGATCATGCCGTACAGCTCCGCCACCTGGTCGCTGGACAGCGCCTTGGTCGGGAACAGGTACAGCGCACGGCTGGCCTCGTCCTTCAAAATGGACTGGAGGACCGGCACGTTGTAGCACAGCGTCTTGCCCGAGGCGGTGGGCGTCACCACCACGAAGTCCTGCCCCGACAGCGCGGCTTCGATGGCCACGCTCTGGTGGATGTAGGGTCGGTCAATCCCCCGCCGGCGCAGGCATTCCACGATGCGCCCGTCCAGCTCCGCCGGGAATTCCCCGTAGCGCGCCGGCCGCGCGGGCACCACCTGCCAGCTGGTCACATTGTCCATGAAGGCGGGGTTGTTTTTCAGCTTGGAGATGTATTCTGCGATAGTCATCCTTCTACAATGATCATCTCCGTGCCCTCGACGGCCTCGCTGACCAGGGCCTCCACGTCCAGCTTTTCCTCCACCTTGGGCATGGTATCCAGCTTGGGCCTGGTGACGGGATGGCGGGGCGTGAACACGGTGCAGCAGTCCTCGTAGGGCAGTATGGAGGTCTCGTAGGTATCGATCTTATTGGCGATATCCATGATCTCGGTCTTGTCCAGGCCGATCAACGGGCGGAACACGGGCATGTCCACCACGGCGTCGGTGCAGCACAGGGCCTCCATGGTCTGTGAGGCCACCTGGCCCAGGCTCTCGCCGGTGATCAGCGCCAGCGCGCCGAACTGCCTGGCGATGCGCTCGGCGATGCGCATCATGAAGCGCCGGGTGATCAGCGTGCCCAGCTCCTCCGGGCACTTTTCGTGGATCTCCAGCTGGCACTTGGTGAAGGGCACCAGGTACACCCGCATGCCGCCGGTATACCAGGCCAGCTTCTTTGCCAGCTGCAGCACCTTGTCCTTGGCCAGCTCGCCGGTGTAGGGCGGGCTCTGGAAGTGGATGGCGCACATCTTCACGCCCCGCTTCATCAGCTGGTAGCCGGCCACGGGGCTGTCGATGCCGCCGGACAGCAGCAGCGCCGCCTTGCCGCCGGTGCCGGTGGGCATGCCGCCCACGGCCATGATCTCGTCCACGCAAATGTAGGCGTTGTCGCGGATCTCCACCGTCAGCTTGTGTTGGGGCTTGTGCACGTCCACGCTCAGGTTGGGGTTGGCCTCCAGCACCCGGTGGCCGATCTCGGCGGCCAGCTCCATGGAATTCATCGGGAACTTCTTGTCGCTGCGCTTGCCCAGCACCTTGAACGTGCCGGAATAGGGCTTCATCATCTCGACGCACTGTTCGCCGATCACGTCCAGGTCCTTCTCCATCTCCACTGCGGGGCTGACGGAGTACACGCCGAACACCTTGCTGACCCGGTCGATGCAGGTCTGCAGGTCGTCAAAGTCAGACACGTACACCCGGGAATCGGACAGCCATACGTGGCCGCCCAGGGGCTTTACGGCCCGCTTGACATTGTCGGTGAGCACCTTCAGAAAGTGGGGGCGGTTCGCGCCCTTCAGGAAAACCTCGCCATAGCGGACGAGCAGCACATGTCGCATAGTATCGTTTATCTCCTTTGATAGCGTTTGAGCAGGTCATAGAGCCCGCCGATCCTGCCCGCGGCGAAGTCGATCTCCTCCGCCGTGGTGTGGGGGCTGAGGCTGAAGCGCACGGCCCACTCGGCCACCTCCGGCCTGATGCCCATGGCCGTCAGCACGCCGCTGACCTTCAGCTTTTTGGAGGAGCAGGCCGAGCCGGTGGACACGTAGATCCCCTCGTTTTCCAGCGCGTGGAGCATCACCTCGCCCCGCACGCCGGGGAAGCCCAGGTTCACGATGTGGGGCGCGGCGGCCTCCGGCGACGGGCCGTTGACCAGCACGTCCGGCACCGCCCGGCGCACGCCGTCGATCAGCCGCAGCTTCTTTGCCATCAGCGCCGCCGGCATGTCCGGCCCCAGGGCCTTCATTTCGGCGATGGCTGCGTCCAGCCCCGCGATGCCCGGGGTATTCTCCGTGCCGGAGCGCAGGCCGTTCTCCTGGCCGCCGCCGATGTGCTGCGGCTTCAGCTTCACGCCTCTTTTGACGATCAGCGCGCCGATGCCCTTCGGGCCGTGGATCTTGTGGGAGCTCACGGTGTACATGTCGGCCAGGGCCATGTCGAAGGGCACGCGCATGAAGCCCTGCACGCCGTCCACGTGGATCAGCGCCCTGCCGTTCACGGTGTCCCTCAGGCGCCTGGCGTCCAGCACCGCGCCGGTCTCGTTGTTCACCTGCATGCAGCTGACCAGGGACGCGCCGTCCGAAAGCGCCTTCTCCAGCTCGTCCCAGCGCAGCTGGCCCGCGGCGTCCACGCCGATCACGCGCACGTCGTGGCCCTGCTCGGAAAGGGCGTCGAAGGCGGCGCGCACCGAGGGGTGCTCCACCGCGCTGACGGCCACCACCTGCCTGCCACGCATGCGGCCCACCGCGCCGAGTATGGCCAGGTTGTTGCCCTCGGTGCCGCCGGAGGTATAGATCGCCTCGCACTGCGCGCCGTGCACCGCGTCCAGCAGGCGCTGCCGCGCGTCGCGCACAAAACGAAAGGCCTCCACCGCCGGTTTATAGACGGAGGAGGGATTGTGCCAGCCTACGCGCATGCATTCCGCCATCGCCTCCACCGCCGCCCCGCAGGGGCGGGTGGTGGCGCTGTTGTCAAGATATGCGCCTGCCATAGCTCTGACTGCCGTCCTTTTCGTACCACGCCTCCCGGGGCAGGTAGTTCTTGCTGCGGATCATCTGCACCATTTCGTCGGTCAGCTCCAGCACGATCACGTGCTTCACGTTCTTGCGCTGGAAATAAAAGAAGTAAAGCTTGGCCTCCCGGTTCACGAACCAGTTGTGGCACTTGATGCCCGGCTCGTTCAGCGTCTTCTGGAAGGCGGGGCCCTCTGCGGGGCCGCAGCGGATCACGTCCTTCATCTCAAGGGCGGTCAGGTACTTCCTGCGCCGGTTGTTCAGCACGCGGGACACATCCAGGTTTCCGTTGGTGAAGGTATAGTCATACTCCACCCGGCAGTTGTCCGACAGCCGCCACAGCCCGAAGGCCGCGCCGCCAAAGCCCAGCGTCAGAAGCAGGCTCTGCCACGAAAAGTACATGCCCCCGGTCTCCCGGTTCATGCCCACGATGCCCGACAGCGAAAAGGCCGCGATCAGCGCGAACACGATGATGAGCGCCCAACACATATAGTACAGCAGCGTGAACAGCCCCTGCTTGCGCCGAAACGCGATGATCTCCAGAAAATCATCCATGAAAAAAGCACCTCCCGGCCCCCGCGAGGGCCTGATCAGTCAACATGATACGGCATAATTATATCATATTTTTCGGGATTGTCGATAGTTAAACAAAAAATTGACCAACATTTCTTTGCGCTTTTGGGGGTTCTGTGCTATACTGTGCTGTAGACTACGTTTCATGGAGGCCCGGAATTGAAGTGCCCGTACTGCGGCAGCGTGTGTTCTGACGACGCGCTGTACTGCCCGAACTGCAAACAGCCCCTGCCCTCGTCTCTCGCGGGTGAAAACAAAGCGGCCCAGCCCCGGCGCGAAAAGCGCACGCCGGCGCAGAAGGCCCTGTTTGCCGTGCTGATCGTGGCCTTCGTGGTGGCGCTGGCCATCGGCTCCTACAAGCTGGTGGGCTGGATCCAGAATTACCAGCTGACCCGGCTGTACACCCGCGGGGCCTACGCCCCCAAGCTGTCCGCCGTGCAGATGGACGATCTGCGCCAGGGCCACGCCATGATCTTCTTCGGCAAGGACGGCGACCAGATCTATCTGCCGGAGATGGACCGCTCGCTGTCGATCTCCGGGGGCGTGGCGCGCATGGAGGTGGCGGATTCCGACTGGTTCGGCCTGAACGTGGCGGACGTGGAGTACGCGGACATCACCCTGTCCCCCATGCTGATCACCGAGAAGGGCAAGAAGACCGAGCTGCCCCCCTTCAACTTCAGGATCGACGTGCCCGAATCGCCGCTGTCCGTCACCAGCCCCGCCGCCGACCGCATCACCGTGGTCACCGGCATCTATCCGTTGGAGCTGAACGTGGTGCCGGGCAGCACCGTGTTCGTCAACGGCGAGGACGTGACCGCCTCCGTGGACCGCAGCGGCCTGCTTTCCACCTATGTGGGCGTAAAGCCCATCGGCGACAACGTGATCACGCTGATCGTGCGCACCCCCAAGCACCGTGAGTTCCGCAAGGAAATAGTGATCTACCGCCAGCACTACGACATCGAGCTGGAGCTGGACAGCACCGTCAGCGACCTGAGCACCGCCCGCACGATGGCCGTCACCGGTACCACCGAGCCCGGGGCCACCATCTCCGTGGACACCGACCACATCGACGAGAGCCTGTCCGTGGACATGCAGACCGGACGGTTCTCCTTCATCGCCCGGTTCACCAGCTACGGCAGCAACACCGTGCGCTTCCGCGCCAGCAAGCCGGGCAAGGAAGACGCGGTGATCAGCTTCAACGTGAATTACAAGCCCTCGCTGGCCGAGATGCGCGACCGCGCCTGGGCCATGGATTACGCCCAGCTGCGCGTAATGTTCGAAAACTGGCGCTACCAGAGCTTCGCCTGCCGCGGCCCGATCATCGACAGCTTCGTGGACGGCGAGACCACCTACCTGGTGATGGACGTGGGCAAGGACGAGCGCCAGCTGGTGATTCTGGCCAACGAGAGCGCCGTGACCGCCCCCACCCTGGGCCGCCGCTACTTGGCCTACGCCTACGTGGACGGCCAGTACATGTACCAGAGCGAGTACTACCCCAGGCTGGTGGCGCTGTACCTGGATGTGAGTGAATCCTGATTGAGTTTGAGGAAGCAGGCAACCTGCACAAATAAAAAGGGGCCTCGTCTCAGAAGCCTCCATACCCGCATCGTGAAAGAGCGCCCCTGTGCGCACCGCCTGCCCCCCTGTGGAAACAGTCCTGACTGCTTGGGTCAGGGCTGTTTGTTTATTTCAGCATTCCGCTTCTCAGGAACCAGGTCAGGAAAAAGGTTCTGCAAAGTCCGCCGATGACAAGGGCAAGGGTAACAGGCAGTTCCCAAGTGCCGAATCTGGCATGTTTTCACCGGATGTTTCCTTCTCCAAGAAGGAAACATCCCCAAAACCCGTCTCCCACTATTACACGAAAGCTCCTACGGGGAGTATTTTACAGAGCAATCGTGTAATTGTGCACCTTCGGTGCATTTTGAAGGCCAGCTTGTGCCCGTTTCCTACTTGCGGTGTTTCGTTCCTATTTCAGATGCGCGTGCCCGATGATGCTATTGTACATCACACAGGGAGGTTCGTCTACCCCTTCGTCTTGGATAATGATATACTGCGCACATTGTTATATAGATAACATTATTGGACTAATCCAGTCCTATCCTATCATGATCTTTTCCTCCGGGAACTTCGCAACAGGTTTGATGTAATCCTGCCTGCGGGCAACGGCCACAGCCAAAGTCAGCGGGCCGACGCGCCCCAGGAACATCATCGGCATGAGCAGCGCGCGGCTGACGGGATGCAGGTTTGGCGTACCGATGGCGGAGACGCCCACGGTGCCCATGGCGCTGGAACACTCGAAAAGTATGTCCGCCAGGGAAAAGCGTCCGTTCTCGATGATCGAGAGGGAGAGCGTGCCCAGCGTCAGCATCGTCAGAAACAGCGTCACCACCGCCAGCGCCCTTCGCACGGTATCGCCGGAAATGCGGCGGCGCGCGGCGTTGACCCCGTCCTCGCCCTTCACAACGCTGACGATCAAAAGCACCACCACCGCCACGGTGGTGGTTTTCATGCCGCCGCCGGTGGAGGCCGGGGAGGCGCCGATCATCATCAACAGGCTGCTGAACAGCTTGGAGCCGTCCGTGAGGGATGAGAGATCGACGGAATTGAAGCCTGCCGTGCGCATGGTGACGGACTGGAAGAAGGCGTTGAGCATATCCAGCTTGCCACGCTCCACCAGCGCATAGAAGGCCATGCCCATAAGCAGTAGCGCCAGCGTGAAGGTGAGCACGATGCGGGCATGCAGCGAAAGGTTCTTCAAGCCCTGCCGGTTGCGCAGCACCTCCAGTATGACGGAAAAGCCCAGCCCGCCCAGGACGATCAGCGTCGCTACTGTGATAAGCACCAGCGGGTCGGCGGCAAAGCCGGTCAGGCTGGAGAAGTGCCCGAACAGGTCAAAGCCTGCGTTGCAGAAAGCGCTGACCGCGTGGTAAACGGCGAACCACGCTCCGCGCCGAAGGCCGAACATCGGCACAAAACGGATGGCCAGCAGCGCCGCCCCCACCGCTTCGATGCCCAGCGCCAGCAGCAAATAGCGTCGCGCCAGGGTGCCGAGGTTGGAAAGGGACGCGCCGTTCATGGATTCCCGGATCAACAGCCTGTTTTTTATGGAGATTCGCCGTCCCAACATCATCATGACCCGCGTGGCAAACACCATGAAGCCCAGGCCGCCGACCTGGATCAGCACCAGCAGCACGGCCTGTCCGAACGGGGAGAAGGTCGTGCCGGTGTCCACCGCCACGAGACCCGTCACGCACACGGCAGATGTCGCCGTGAACAGGCTGTCGAACAGGCCGATGCTGTGGCCGTCCCGGGTCGAGACGGGCAGCGCCAGCAGCAGCGTCCCCAGCAGGATGATGCCCAGGAAGCCGAACACCAGCCATTCCTCCGCTCGGGGCTCGCGCTTCAGCCCTTCCGGCTTATGCGGCATATTCACGGTGTATCCTCCGGCCTGACATCCTGTTTCAGCATGCGATAGCCGATGCCGATGTGCGTCTGGATGTAGGGCTGGGTGTCGTCACCCGCTTGCAGCTTCTTGCGCAGCGTCGCCATGAATACCCTGAGCGAACCCACGTCCGAAGCGGTGTAGCTGCCCCAGATCTCCTTCAGTATGTAGTTGTGGGTCAGCACCTTGCCGGTGTTCTTCGCCAGCAGGCACAACAGCCGGTATTCGATGGGCGTCAGGTGGATCTCCCGATCCGCGATATACGCGCAGCCCGCGGCATAGTCGATGCGCAGACTGCCGTTTTCATACACGGCGTTCTCTGTGCCCGCCGATGCCTCCGCGTTCACCCGGCGCAGCGCCACCCGCAGCCGGGCCAGCAGCTCGTCCACGGAGAAGGGCTTGGTCAGGTAGTCGTCCGCGCCCGCGTCCAGCGCCTCCACCTTGTCCGCGTCCTCGCTGCGAGCGGAGATGACGATGATGGGCATGCCCGTCCAGCCCCGCACCTTGCGGATGATGTCCACGCCCTCCATGTCCGGCAGACCCAGGTCCAGCAGCATCACGGCGGGCTGCTGGGTCGAGGCCTCGATCAGCGCCTCGGCGCCGTTCCGGGCCAGGTGGTAGCGGTAGCCCTGTGTGTCCAGCGTCACCGCCATCAGGCTGCGCACCGCCGCGTCGTCCTCCACCACCAGTATCAGGGGTTTATTGTTCATAGCTTTCGACCTCCACAATTGGAAGGGTAAACCAGAATCTCGCGCCGTGGGGCTCGATGTTTTCTACGCCGATCTCGCCCCCGTGGGCCTGTACGATGCTCTTGCACAGCGCCAGCCCCAGTCCGATGCCCCGGCGGCTGTCCGGAGAGCGCTTCACGCCGGTGTAAAACATGTCGAACACCCGGTCCTCGTCGCCGGGCAGCACGCCCTGGCCGTCGTCCTCCACCCAAATCATCGCCCTGTCATCCTCACGCCGGACACCGACGATGATCCTCGCCCCTTCCGGCGTATACTTCACCGCGTTATTCAGAAGATTCACCAGCACCTGCACGATCAGCCCCGCGTCCATCCGCGCCAGCAGCATCTCCTCCGGCAGGTCCGTCGTGATCTGCTTATGGGCAGCCTCCCGGTCGATGTGCCGCAGGGCTTCCTCCACGGTGTCCGCCACCAACTCCGTCTGCGGGTTCAGCTTCATGGTGCCGTTTTCGGTGCGGGTGATGGTCAGCAGATTCTCCACCAGGCCGTTCAGCCAGATGGCGTCGTCATAGATGGAGGTGTACAGCCGCTTGAGGCTCGCCTCGCTCAGCTGTCCCTGGTTCTCCATCAGGATGGCCGCGTTGCCGGAGATGCTGGTCAGGGGCGTGCGCAGGTCGTGGGAGATGGAGCGCAGCAGGTTGGCCCGCAGCGATTCCTGGCGGGCGTTTTCCTCCATGCGCTGCTTCTCGCGGGTCATGTGGTCCTTCTCCACCGCCAGGGCGCACTCGTCCAGTATGGAGATCATCAGGTTTTTTCGGTATTCGTCGATGGGAGGACTGTTGTCCGCCCGTATGCCGATGACGGCCCAGACGCGGCCTTCGCTGCGCACGGCCATGTACAGGCATCTGGCCTCCGGAAACATTCGGGTCGTGCGGCCCGCGTGCTTGGCGTTCTCGCGCACCCACCGGGCGACATGACGTTCACCGGCCAAATCGATGCCCTCGAAGCCGCCATCCTGCTCGATGGCGCAGAGCGCAGGCGCGTCGAGATCCGAATCGTAGCACAGCACGCTGTGCTCCAGCAGCCGGCTCAGCTGCCGCTGCACGACCTCCAGGATCGCTTGCCTGTCCTCCGCCTTTTGCAGCAGCTGGCTGGTGGACAGCAGCACCTCCGTCTGGTAAGCCTTGTTGGCCGTCTGGATGGACTGGGCCTTGATACGACTGGTCAGCGAGCTGGACAGCAGCGCCGCCGTGAACATCACCGCAAAGGTGGCGAGGTAATCCGGGCTGGAGCGCAGCGAGTAGAAGGGCTCGGTGAAAAAGAAGTTGAACACCACCACCGAGAAAAAGGAGGACAGCAGGCTGTAGACGTATCCCGTGGTCGTAAGCGCCACACCCATCACGCCCAGGATGTAGATCAGCACCACGTTTGTGATGGCCAGGCCCACAGCGGAGAACAGAAAGCCCATGCCGGTGCAGGCGGCGAGGATCAGCGCGGTCTTCGCCAAATTCCCGAAGGAGAAGCGCTCCCTGCCCAGGAAGCGAAACAGCCGTGAGGGATTCGCGTTCGCGGTCAGGCGGTTGGGCATGATGATGATTTCCACATTCGGGGCCAGCTCGTTGAGCCGGGCCATCAGCGTGTCTCGCGTGCGCCGCCCGGGGCTCTTGCCCAGCACGATCTTGGTGATGCCGCTGACCCGGGCGTATTCGGCGATGGCCGTGGCGGGGTCGTTGCCATAGATGGTCGTCAGCATAGCGCCATGCTTCTCCGCCAGGCTCAGATGGTCATGTACCGCCTGGGCCTGCGCCTCGTCGCGCAGCTCCACATCCTCCACGTAGACGGCGATCAGCTCCGCGCCTATGGCGTCCGAGAGCGCTGCCGCCCGGCGAATGACATCGGCATTGGTGGGCGACGCCGAGACGCACACCAATATCCGCTCCTGTTCCGACATACGCCCCACCTCCCTATCTGCTGTTATTCTGTGTATTATAGCACATATCGCATAAAAGGGAAGATAAAAATAATCGGCAGCACATTAAGATGGCATAAAGACGGATATCGCTTTATGCCATCTTAATGCAATGAGCGAAGCCTTAATGGCACATTCACGGCCTGGCTGTTACAATGATTCCCATACAAACGACGGGAGGCTGTCCCATGAAAAATATACTGTTAATTGGTCTTGGCCGGTTCGGACGCCACATGGCCCAGAAGCTGCACGACCTGAACCACCAGGTGCTGGCCATCGACAAGAATGAGCGCCGGGTGCAGGACGCCATGGCCTATGTCACCAACGCCGAGATCGGCGACGCCGCCGACCCCGCGCTGATCGACGCGCTGGGCGTGGAGGAATTCGACCTGTGCGTCGTCACCATGGGCCACGACCTGCAGGCGTCGCTGGAGATCACGTCACTCTTGAAAAAGCACGGTGCTCCCTTCGTGCTGGTGCGCGTGGCGCGGGACGCCCACGCCCAGTTCCTGCTTGCCTGCGGCGCGGACGAGGTGATCTATCCGGAAAAGCAGCTGGCAACCTGGGCCGCCGTGCGCTACAGCGGCAATCACATCTTCGACTACATCCGTCTCTCGCCGGAATACGCCATCTATGAGACAGAGATCCCCGAAAGCTGGATCGGCCACACCGTGGTCGACCTGGCCGTGCGCCAGAAATATCGCCTGAATATCCTCGCCATCCGCAAGAACGGCCAGGTGGTGCCCATGCCCGGCCCCGCCCACGAGTTCAGCCGCGACGAGCGCGTCATCCTGCTGGGCGGTGAGAAGGATGTGCAGAAGTTCCTGCGGTTCTGACATAAACGGGAGGTCTCACCCATGACGGATTTCCTGCTCGCGTCTGCTTTTGTTATGTCTCTGCTGGGTGGGTATTGGATCATATCTCAGCTTGATCATTTTTTAGATTCTGTGATAACTGAAATTGATGACTCAGATGCTCATCG
>JBGUQG010000328.1:0-2083 GCA_045130815.1 Christensenellales bacterium | reverse complement strand
GACAGGGTCTGCATCGTGACGCCGGGAAGGTCCATATCCCGCAGGCGGTCAAACCAGGCCCGCATGCGCCTGAAGCAGGGGCGCACGGCCTCGGGGTCGTCCACGGCGGGCATGATGGCCATCAGGCCGCGGATGTCCAGGCCCGGCAGCTGTGCCCAGCGCTTCAGCAGCGGGATGAGCTCATCCTCGTCCACGCCGGCCTTCTGCGGCTCCCGGGCGATGTTCACCTGCACCAGCACGGGCATGACCCTGCCCTCCGCCGCGGCCCGGCGGGAGATCTCGTCGGCCAGGGCCTCCCGGTCCAGCGACTGGATCATCGCCGCCCGCTGCACGGCGGGCCTGACCTTGTTGGTCTGCAGCCTGCCGATCAGGTGGATCTCAAAGCCGGGGTTCAGCAACAGCTGCTTGCCCACCAGCTCCTGCACCCGGTTCTCCCCCAGGGTGCGGATGCCGCCCTCCCAGGCCATGTTGACGGTTTCGGCGTCCACGGTCTTGCTGACGGCGCAGATCTGCGCGCCGCCCCACTTTGCCGAAGCCTCGCCGATGCGCTCGCGCCATAGGGCGATATTTGAAAGCAATGTCTCTCGTTCCATAGCAATTCCCTATTTCTTGATCAGCACCGTCTGTCCCAGCTGCAGCGAGCCCTCGACCATCGGCTGGATCATGGCGATGTTGCCGTCGGTGGACAGCACCTCCACGGGCACGAAGGTGCCGCCGGGCACGTCGTAGACCCACACGCCCATCTGGCCGTTTTCGTTGTACAGGGCCTCGGTGCGCACGGACAGGCCGGTGAGCGTGATCGACAGATTGGCCCTGCCCCGGCGGCAGTAGATCGTCGGGCCCATGGGGTCGTCGATCTGGAATACGGCCAGTGTGGTCTCGTTGTCCTTCTGCACGCTGTACACCGACGCGGTGAAGCTGAGGTCGTCGAAGCCCTCCAGCTGCAGGTAGTAGTTGTCCTGCCCCACCATGGGCGTCCAGCTGTTGCCGGTGATCAGCACGGCCACGTACCACTTGGACTGATCCACGATGCGGTAGATGCCGCTGCTGCGGGTCTGCCGGGTATTGGGCAGCGCGCTGCCGCCCAGCACCGTGCGCACGTCGGCGATGGTCAGGCCCTTCAGCGACGCGGGGGTCAGGTCGTTCTCATAGCCGTCCACATAGAAGGACACCACGCCGTCGCGGTCGGCGGCGGAGCCCTTGCGCCAGGACTGTATGCTGGCCAGGCGGGCGTTCTCCTCGTCGTACAGCTTGGTCAGCTTGTTGTCGCCGCGCTTGTTCTGGCGCAGGTATTCCTGGCGGTTCACCATGGCCGTCTCCAGCTGACTGGCCACGGTCTTCAGGTTGCCGGAATTCTGGCGGGTGATCAGGTGCTTGAACTCCAGCGCCATGTAGTTCACCACATCGTCCAGCCGGTCCAGGTCCGCGTCCACGATGTTGGCCAGCAGCTGCTTGTGATAGTCCTGTATCTTCTTGCGGGTGGTCTCCAGGTTGTCCAGCAGCCCCTCGGAATAGCCGGTGGTGTACAGGTTGGCCACGTTGTCGCCCTGGGCCACCAGGGAATTCTCCGGCGCGATATACTCCACCCGCGCGGTGGAATCCGAGGCGGTGACCGCCTCGTCGCGGATCAGTATGCAGTCCACCGTCTGCCGCTGGGCGGCGTTGGCCATCATGATCACCGTCTCCCGCGAGCCGGGAAACAGCGTGGGCCGCAGCAGCAGGAACCCGACGATCAGCAGCGCCAGCAAAAACAGGTAGAACCTGCCGGTCACTCTCTTTCTGCGCATAGGCCACGCTCCGATCGCTTGTAATGCGTCCGCCCCCAGGCGGGCAGGACATGGACAGGGTACAACCATCGTATTCTATATTATACGCCCTGATGCGAAATGTTGCAATGGGCATGAATTGACTTTTTTGTGCCTATGCTATTATAATGTGTAGGGCAAGGGAACAGGGACACCGAACGCCCGGAAAACTCTCCCGTGGAGTGTTTTCTGTGGTTCGAGCGCCCGGAAAACAGCACAGTGTGCTGTTTTCAGCGAGAACGGGCCCGTCCGTGCGCGATGGGACCCAGCGCCTTGGC
>JBGUQG010000327.1:0-6267 GCA_045130815.1 Christensenellales bacterium | reverse complement strand
ACGCGGTGTAGGGAATCAGGAAGATGAATATGATGGCCGAAGCGCCGATCTTCAGCGCATTGCTGTTGTAGCGCTTGCCCAGAAATTCCGGCATCGTGGCGCTGTTCAGCTGCTGGGTCATGACGCGGGTGCGGCGGCCCAGGATCACCCAGGCCATCAGCGAGCCGATGAACGCGTTGCCCAGCCCGATCCAGGTGGAGGCCAGGCCGAAGCGCCAGCCGAACTGACCGGCATAGCCCACGAAGATGACCGCGGAAAAGTAAGAGGTGCCGTAGGCAAAGGCTGTGAGCCACGGGCCAACAGAGCGCCCGCCCAGCACGAAGCCGTTGACATCGGCGGCGTGCTTGCGGCTGTAGAAGCCCACGCCGATCATGATGCCGAAGAATACCACCAACATGAGAAGCTTGATGAACATGGTTCCCGTCTCCCTTCGTGTTGCAAGCCGCGTCGGGCGCAAATAAAACCGCCCTCCGCAGGAAGATGCAGAGGGCGGATAAATCCGCGGTACCACCTCTATTCGGCGCGTTCTCGCGAAGCGCGCCCTCGTCGGGTGCGGATGAAGTCATCCATACCCTATCGCTGTAACGGGCGAACCCGTCGCCACCTACTCGTTGCCTTTCAGCGCGCGGCTATCGGGATGTAATTCGCAACGGCGCGGTATACTGCCTTGCACCCGACGGCAGCTCTCTGAATACGCGTTTGCCCTGCTACTGGTTCCCGGTCATTGCCTTTGACGCGTATCAGTTTAGCACTTTATCAGGACTGTGTCAAGAGGTTGGTGTTTATTTTTGTGAAGTGAGATACTACTTTCCCATCGCCAGCGCGAATTGGATCAGCATGATGCCGATCAGATGCGCCGGATAGAACACATAGTACACCCATTTGTTGATCTTCAGCTTTGAGAAGGTGGGAATGTAGATCAGCGGCAGGGCCAGCAGTGCGAACATCTGCAGGCCAAAGCGCACGCCAAACAGCTCGTATCCTCCGCCCTGCAGCCCCCACCACAGCATGAACGCTGTGATCACCGGCGCCGACAGCCACCATTTAGAGATGAAAAGGTAAAACAGCGCGATCAGCACGATGCCCTTCCAGCCGTAGTTGATGCTGCCCTGTACCTTCCAGATGATCAGCGCCAGCGCGACGGTGCAGGCAAACTGCCGGTCGCGTATGGACCAAATCACCAACAATCCCAGCGCCAGCGTGTACATGATGTTGGGCACCGACCAGCTGTGGATGTAAAAGTTGAATACTGCGCCCAGCGGGTTCTCGGCAAAGCGGATCGCGTACATCTGCTTGCTGGTGTGGGCCAATGCAACGGCGTAGAAGGGCTGGGAGATCAGCCCCATCAGCACGATGCGGCTCAGGTATTTGAAGCGGTCTTTGGAATAGACGCAGCCCACGGCGATGCAATAGGCGTAGATCGGAAACGCCATGCGACCGAGTATGCGCATGATCTGGTAGTGGCTGAAAAACATCTTGCCCGTGTGGTCCAGCACCATGGAGATCATCGCCACGAGCTTTAATAGATTGGTGTCCCGGTTGAGGCCCACGTCCTTCGGGGCGAATACCGCGGACAGCGCTGTCGATTTCCTGGATGCCATAGGGGGTTACCTCCGTGTTGATGGGCTTTGATGAGTATATATGAGCCCATCGGACCCGATATTGTCCCCGGGGCGACTGCCCCGGGGGCGTTCGTTTATTCATCGTCGTCGAATATGGTGTCCTTTTCCGGGTTCTGCTTTGGGGCCAGGGGCAATGTGATCAAAAACTCCGTGCCCTCGCCCAGCTTGGAGTGTACCTCGATCTCGCCGTTCATGGAGCGCACGATGTGCTTCACGATGGCCAGGCCCAATCCGGTGCCGCCCATCTGGCGGGAACGGCCCTTGTCCACGCGATAGAAGCGCTCGAACAGCCGGGGCAGGTTCTCCTCGGCAATGCCGATGCCGGTATCGGAGATGGTGATGTTGGCCTCCTGCTCGTTCTTGAACACCTGCACCGTCACCGATCCGCCGGGCTTGTTGTACTTGATGGCGTTCTCGGTCAGGTTGATCAGCAGCTGCTCCACCCGGTCTGGGTTGCCGATGATGAACACCGGCTCGCTGTTCAGGCGACAGTTGATCGTCACCTGCTTCTCCTGGGCGTGGATGGTCAGCATGTCGCACACATCACAGGCCTTTTTGTCCAGCCGTATGCGCTCAGTGGCCACCTCGTCGTTGCCGGATTCCAGCTTGCTGATGGACAGTATGTCGTTGATCAGCCGGGTCAGGCGCTCGGTTTCCATCATGATGATGTTCAGGAACTTGTGGGCCATCTCCGGATGGTCGATCGCGCCGGCCTGCAGCGTCTCCACGAAGCCGCGGATCGACGTCAGCGGCGTCTTAAGCTCGTGGGAAACGTTGGCGGCAAAGTCCGTGCGCACCTGCTCCAGGCGGCGCAGCTCAGTGATGTCCTCGACGATGGCCAGCGCGCCGACTACGCTGTCGTCCCGCCGCATGGGCGAAACGTACAGCCGAAGCGGCCTGTGGCCGCGGCCCACGGCGGTGCGGGCCGCCACCTCGTTGGTGTACACGCCGCCCTGGCGCATGGCCTCGATGAACACATCGTCCAGCTTGACATCCTTGGAGACATCGTTGATGTTTTGATATTCTGGGTTGCCTACGATCCCCAGCAGCTTCTTGGCCACCGAGGTGATGAAGATCACGTTCAGGCTCTGGTCCACGGCGATGATGCCGTTCTGCATCTGGGACATGACGGAACTGAGCACGTGATTGCGGTTCTTTTGTCGGAATATGCGATCCTGGATCCTGGTCAATATGGCGTTGTACTCCACCGCCTGGGTGTCGGATTCCGGAAAATATTCGATGCGCGCATCGAAATTGCCGTCCGAAAACCGGTCCAGCGCCGCCATTGCCTGCCGGACCAGCTTTTCCCGGCGCATCATGTTGATCAGCACGATGATTGCCGTGGTCATGGTCAGCGCGTACAGCACCGCCTGAAGGATCAGCGTGTGATTGTTTGACAGTACGCTGAGCACATTGGCCCGCTGCTTGGCAAAAAGCAAAAATGCGCCATCATCGTATTGATAGATGGCGTATGCGGCTGCCTTACCCAGGGGGTTTACGTGGCTGTAGACCACGGCGACACCGGCCTTGGCCTCGGAGATATCCGCCTGGGTCAGCTTTGCGTAGGCGTCATCCGAGGTATACACGCTGTTCCCCGCGGCGTCGTACAGCGCCCGGACGGTGCCCTCGCTGAGGCTGACCGTTTCGAGCATCTGCGCGCGATCCTGCATGGAATCCCCGCGGCTGAAATCGCCGGTGATCCTGCAAACCACTGAAAGATCGTGAATGAGCTCATCATCGACCTCATTCGCGATCCTCGAGCAGTTATAGGTGAACAGCAGCGCCAGACAAACCAGTGAGATCAGGGTCACAATGAATGCAACCCTTGATTTCATAGGCGATTCTCCTGGCGATCGTTGAATTTGTAGCCGACGCCGCGGATGGTTTCGATATAGTGCGCGTCGTCGCCCAGCTTCTGGCGGATGTGACGGATGTGCACGTCCACCGTGCGGGTCTCGCCGTAGAACTCATAGCCCCAAATGCGATCCAGCAGGAAGTCGCGGGTCAGCACCTTGCCGCGGCTGAGCACCAGCAGCTTCAGAAGCTCGAACTCCTTCAGCGTCAGCGACAGCTTTTCGCCGTTGCGGAAGGCCTCGTAATTGCCCACGTCGATGGTCAGACCGCCCACGTGCAGTATGCCCTCTTCCTCATTTTGGGGGGCGGCGCGGCGCAGCAGCGCCTTCACGCGGGCAATCAGCTCGCGCACGGAGAAGGGTTTGGTGATATAATCGTCGGCGCCGAGCTCCAAGCCGAGGATCTTGTCGACCTCATCGCCCTTCGCGGTCAGCATGATGATCGGGATATCCGCTGTGGTGGGCGCGCTCTTGAGACGGCGGCAGACTTCCATGCCATCGATGCCAGGGAGCATAATGTCCAGCAACACCATTGCGGGACGCTCATGCGCACAAACCACCAGCGCATCTTCGCCTGTGGCGGCAGTAACTACCCGGTAGCCGGAAGCCTCAAGGTTAAATGAAAGCAATTCGAGAATATGGGCTTCATCATCAACGGCCAGAATCAGTTCGTTTGCCATGTGCGTATCCTCTCTCTTTCTTCGTATTTGGTCATCTGGCGGCATCGCCGCCAGAGGTTCCCGGATCAAAGTCAGCAAGCAGCTTGTTCAGCTCGTCGCGGAAGGACTGTATGTCCCTGAATTGGCGATAGACGGAGGCGAAGCGCACATAGGCGACCTCGTCCAGCTTTTTGAGCCCGTCCATCACAAGCTCTCCAACCATCTTGCTGGTGATCTCCGAATCGGGCTGGTTGTTCAGCTTGCGCTCGATCTCCCGCACCAATTCGTCGATCTCTCCGAGGGACACGGGCCGCTTCTCACAGGACTTGACGATGCCGGAGCGCAGCTTTTCAACGTCGAACGCCTCGCGGGTCTGATCCTTCTTGATAATCATCAGCGGGACCAGCTCGATGCGCTCATAGGTCGTAAAGCGACGGCCGCAGTTCTCGCATTCCCTGCGTCTGCGAATCGATGTGCCGTCGTCGTTCTGGCGGGAATCCACCACACGACTTTGCGTACAGCCGCAATAGGCACACTTCATGCTGCTATCACCTCGTATTAACTATTATACACAAAAAATAACTTAAAGTCCAGCCCCTTTTTCAATTTAATTGCACAATTTGAGCGCCAAATTGAGGGTTTTTCGCTTATTGAGCGCGCAGACGCTCGTCGTCCACTTCCACAAGGATCACATCGTCGCCGATCCGGCGCACGCGGCTCCAGTCGATCACGCATCCTTCCCTGTCCTGTTTCATGAATCCGAGCACTCCGCCGGAGCCGCCCGGCACCACCAGCGCCTGCACGCAGGCCGACTCGTTCAGCACCAGGTCGATGGGCTTTCCCAATTTCCTGCCGTCGCAGATGTTCACCACGTCCTTGCGTCTGATCTCCGAAAAACTCATGCTACCGCCTCCCGTTACAGTCTATGTGGCGACGCATCCGCACGTTCGACAAAAATGTGTCGAAGGCCCGGTTTCACGTGCGGGCAGCGTAATTGAGGTCGAATTGCATCGACGCGCACCGCGTATTTCGACATCGTCGCGAAAGCGCGCCGTGACGGCGCTTTTCCAGTCCGCCGGGACAACGGAGGCCATGCCTTGAGCTTCGCATGACGCCGGAGGGGCGACACGGCTGTCGAAAAGCGCGGCTTTTCCTGCGATTTGACGCCGTTCCGGTCGAGATTTTACCGGTGAGCATCGACATGAAATTCTTGAGAACGCACCGCTCTTTTGGCTATGATATCCGGGCGAGGTGATGCGGGATGTGCCTTGAAGCCTTTCTGGCCGTCAACCTGCTGGCGGACCTGATCCTGCTGTCGTCCGTCAGCCGGGCGCTGGGCCTGTTCAACCGCAAAAGGGTGCTGCCCGCGGCGCTGCTGTGCGCGGTGTACGGAACAGTCGCCACCGCGGCGCCCGCGCCGATGGCTTCGGTCCCGGTCCAGTTGGCGGCGCTGTGCGCCGTTTCGATGCTGGTCGCGGGACCCTCGGCTCGTGGCCATGGTGTGCTCGTCGCCCTGGGATTGGGCGCGTCTGCGCTGTGCGGCGGCGGCCTTGCCGGGCGTCTTACCATCTCCGCCCCCTGGGCGGCCTTATCGGGCGCGGCGCTGGGCGCGCTGCCGGTTTTCGCGCTGCTGATGGGACGCCCGCCCTCCGCCGCCGGCTGTGAAGTCACCGTGCGGCTTCGCATCGGCGGCAGTATGGCCCGCTTTACCGCCCTGGTAGACACAGGGAACCGGCTGCGCGAGCCGGTGTCCGGGCTTCCTGTGCTTATCGCGGAGGTGGGGCTTCTGAAGGGGCGCCTGCCCGGCGCGGGCTATCGGACGCTGCGCTACGGCGCGGTGGGCGGTGACGGGCGCATGGCCTGCTTTAAGCCCGCGGCGGTGTGGATCGCCCGCGGCGCGCGCCTGCGCAGGGCTCCGGATGTGTGGGTCGCCCTGTCCCCGACGCCCCTGCCCGGCCTGTTCCGCGCCCTCGCGCCATCCGTTTTTTCCCTTTACATTTAATTACCATTTTCAAAGAACAGGAGGAATCCTCATGGCCGTCAAATCCATACGACAATCCATTTTCGGCCTGATCGTGCAGATCCGGCGCGGCTCTGTCTGCTACATCGGCGGAAGCGACCTGCTGCCGCCCC
>JBGUQG010000326.1:0-5645 GCA_045130815.1 Christensenellales bacterium | reverse complement strand
TTATCATATTCATGCCGGTGAATTAACGCGCAAAACGGACTCGGTTTGCCATAAAAAAACCCGGAAGCCGCGCCGGTTTTGGCGCGGCCTCCGGGGATGAATGGATATCGGCCTGTCACTTTTTGGCTTCCTTGGCCCAGCTGTCCTTCAGGGGGACGGTGCGGTTGAAGACTGGCAGGGCGTCGGTGGAATCGGGGTCCTTGCAGAAGTAGCCCATACGCAGGAACTGGAAGGTCGCGCCGACGTCATGGGCGGCGATCCAGGGCTCGCAGAAGCCGTTGACCACGGTCAGGCTGTTGGGGTTCAGCTGGTCCATGAAGTCCTTGCTCTCGTTCTCCACGGCGTTGCCGTCCTCATCCACGGTGATGGTGTTGTCCTCCGGACCGTCCTCGGCCAGTATGGGCTCGTAGAGCCGGAACTCGCAGGGCACGCCCTCGGCGGCGCTGACCCAGTGCAGGGTGCCCTTCACCTTGCGGTTGGCGCCCTCGCTGCCGGAGCGGCTGTCCAGGTCCACGGTGCAGCGCAGCTCCACCACGTTGCCCTCTGCGTCCTTGACGAAGTCCTCGCACTTGATGATGTACGCGCCCTTCAGCCGCACCTCGCGGTCGGGGGCCAGGCGGAAGAACTTCTTCACCGGCTCCTCCATGAAGTCCTCGCGCTCGATGTACAGCTCGCGACCGAAGGCCACCTCGCGGGCGCCGAACTCCGGATGGTCGGGATGGTTCTCGATGGTCAGGGTGTCCAGCTTGTCCTCGGGCCAGTTGGTCAGCACCACCTTCAGCGGGTTGACGACGGCCATCGCCCGCGGCGCGGTGTCGGCCAGCGCCTCGCGGACGCAGTGGTCCAGCAGGTTGCCCTCCACCAGGGAGTCGGCCTTGGCCACGCCCACGCGGCCCATGAAGTCGTGGATGGCGGCGGCGGGATACCCCCTGCGGCGCATGGCCACCAGAGTGGGCATGCGGGGGTCGTCCCAGCCGGAGACCACGTGCTCCTCCACCAGGCGGCGGAGGTGGCGCTTGCTCATCA
Source organism: Christensenellales bacterium (assembly GCA_045130815.1). Taxonomy (GTDB): domain Bacteria; phylum Bacillota; class Clostridia; order Christensenellales; family Aristaeellaceae; genus UBA2862. The sequence continues at coordinate 4,619 of JBGUQG010000326.1, read as the reverse complement.
CGGTGCGCTCGATGTTCAGGCGGGCGAACTCGATCTGGCGCGGGGGCTGATCGGTGACGTTGGCGTTGCGCACGAACCAATCGTACAGCGGGCGATGGATCTCATACTCCAGCGAGCACAGCGAGTGGGAAATGCCCTCGATGGCGTCCTGGATGGGATGCTGGAAGTCGTACATCGGATAGATGCACCACTTGTCGCCGGTGCGATGGTGACTGTGGCGGTTGATGCGGTACATGGTGGGGTCGCGCAGCAGCACGTTGGGGTTGGCCATGTCGATCTTGGCGCGCAGCACCCGGGTACCCTCCTCGAACTCGCCGTTCTTCATGCGCTCGAACAGGTCCAGGTTCTCCTCCACCGGGCGGTCCCGGTAGGGGCTGTTGACGCCGGGCTTGGTCAGCGTGCCGCGGCTCTCGCGCATCTGCTCGGGGGTCTGGTCATCCACATAGGCCACGCCGCGGCGGATCATGTCGCAGGCGATCTCATACAGCCGGTCAAAGAAGTCGGAGGCAAAGTACAGCTTGTCCCACTTGTAGCCCAGCCACTCGATGTCGCGCTGGATGCCCTCCACAAAGGCCGTCTCCTCCTTGGTGGGGTTGGTGTCGTCAAAGCGCAGGTTGCACTTGCCGCCGTACTTCTGGGCGATGCCGAAATCCACGCACAGCGCCTTGGCGTGTCCGATGTGAAGATAGCCGTTGGGCTCCGGCGGAAAGCGGGTATGCACGTGGTCAAAGCGACCGCTGGCAAGGTCCTGCTCGATGAACTCCTCGATAAAATTCGCGGGCCGCCTCACTTCATTTTCCATACTGTTTCCTCCCCTTGTCGCGTATATGCACAATTATAGCACCATTTCCGGCAAATGAACAGCCCCGGAAGGTAAAATAAAGGAGGAGCGACGCGCTCGCTCCCCCGGTTCCGCGTTGGTCAGGTGACGTTCTCCGCTTCCTCCGTCGTCTCCGCCTCCGGCTCGGCGGCGTCCGCGTCGGTGGTGACGGGCGCGCCGTTGGCGTCCAGCTTCACCTCCGGCTGGATCAGGCCGTAGGTCACCATGTAGTTGTTCTTGGTCCAGCGCACGCTATTCATATCGAAGTTCACCGAGCGGCTTGCCACGGCCTTCAGCATCGACGCGCCGTTCTCGGCGGTCATGATCGTGGGCCGGAAGTCGTTCACGTTGCGCACGGAGGACACCGTGGCGGGGATCACGTTGATGCCCTGGTCCAGTATATTCGCCTGGGCAATGCCAAGGCCCGGGTTGAAGCTGAAGGTCTGCTGGAAGATCAGGCAGCGCTTGTCCGCCGGATCGGCGTTGCCGGCAAAGCAGAAGTTGCCCAGGCTGTAAACGATGTACTTGCCCTTGTACTTCTCGATGCCCTGGTACACGTGGGGATGGGTGCCGATCACCAGGTCCGCGCCGGCGTCGATGATGGCGTGGCCGTAGTCGACCTGCCTGGCGTTCTGTTCATGGACGTGTTCCTCGCCCCAGTGCATGTTCACGATCAGCAGGTCGCAGCCCTCGCGGGCCGCCCGCACGGCCTTGGCGATCTCGCTTGCGGAATAATCCCACCACTTGAAGCCCAGCACGCGCACCCGCACGCCCTTGATCACCTTGTCATAGGCCTTGGTGAAGCCGCAGTAGCCCACGCCGTGCTCGTCCAGCACCTGGGCGGTTTCCTTCAGACCCGCCTTGCCGTAGTCCAGGGCGTGGTTGTTGGCCAGGTTGCACAGCTCGACGCTGGAACCGGTGAGTATCTTCACGTACTCCGGGTCGCCCTTGAAGATGAACTTCTCGTTCCTGTCGGTCTTCTCCACGGTGGTCAGCGGGCCCTCCAGGTTGACGATGGTCAGGTCGTCCGCCTGGAACAGGTGGCGCACATGGTCGAAGAAGTAGTCGTAGCCGAACTTCTCCACGCACTTCATGAAGTTCCTGCGGCCCCGGGAGCCGACCTCGCCGCCGAAGGTGCAATCCCCCGCCGCCGTGATGGTCAGCAGCACCGTGCCGTCGTCCGGCTCCTCCAGCGGCATGGGCGTGATGATGGGCGCATCGTTGAACGCCTCGCCAAGCTCGCCCGTGGCCGCCTGGGTGGGGGCCTCGGTGGGCTCGTCCGTGGGCGCGTCGGTAGGCTCGTCCGTGGGCGCGTCGGTGGGCACATCCGTGGGCGCGTCGGTAGGCACGTCCGTGGGCGCGTCGGTCGCGCTCTCGGTATTGGAGGGAACCTCGGGGGCCTCTGCCTTCTCCCCGTCGGCGGGCACCCGATCGGCCGTGCTGGCGCCGGAATTCGACAGCGCCGGGGCGGCGACCTGCACAGCGCCTTCGCGGATGTACCACTGCATGTCCCGGTTGGGCTTCGCATTGGCGTTGAACAGCGCCATGCCGCCCATCAGGCCGATGCCCAGCACAGTCAGCAGCGCCATCGCGCCGATGCGCAGGGTCTTGCGCGGCGGTTCCGCCTTTTTCCGATTCGCATTCTTGCCCATTGCCATTGCCCCCGTATCCCGATCAGCCGCTGAAAGCACGGCTGCTTCCATCATTTTGTAACATTATAAAACAAAATTGAAATAATTTCAAGCCCATTTTGCGTTTTTCATGACAAAATTACAGAAGCACCGCCACAATCCCCGGAGCAGGAGCAGCCGTCCGGCAAACCAAAGGGGACGGCCTTGTATCCGTCCCCGGCGTGTTCCGTGCGTTTTGTCACCTTTTGAGCGCGACGCGCTTTGTGCCCGACGTGATCGCCCGCTGGGGGCACACCAGCACGCACAGGTGGCAGCCCACGCACCGCTTGCCGTCCAGCACCGGGCGGCGCGATCCATCCAGCCGGATGGCCTGGTGGCCGCCGTCCGCGCAGGAGATCTCGCAGCGGCCGCAGCCCACGCAGCGTTCGCGGATGAAGCGGGGAAAGACGACCGTGTCCCGCTCCAGCGCGTCGGTGGTGCTGCTGAGGGTCTCCAGGCCGAGGCCGACGGCCTCCTTCACGCTGGCAAAGCCCTTCTCCGCCAGATACAGGTTCAGGCCCTCCTTCAGATCGTCGATGACGCGGTAGCCGTACTGCATCACGGCGGTGGTCACCTGTATGGAGCCGCCGCCCAGGAGGATGAACTCCAGCGCGTCCTGCCAGGTCTCCACGCCGCCCATGGCTGAAAGGTGCAGCCCCTGAAGCGCGGGATCGCGGCCCAGCTCCGCGATGAAGCGCAGCGCGATGGGCTTTACGGCATTGCCGCTGTAGCCGCCCACGGCGCTCTGGCCGCGCACGGCGGGGGCGGACACGAAGGTGTGCAGATTGACGCCCACCACCGACTTGATGGTGTTGATGGCGGCAATGCCGTCCGCGCCGCCACGCCGCGCCGCCTCGGCGGCGGGGCTCATGTTGTCCACGTTGGGCGTCAGCTTCGCCAGCACCGGTATGCCGCAGGCCCGCTTGGCGGCGGCGGTGAACCGCTCCACCAGCGCCGGCACCTGGCCGATATCCGAGCCCAGGCCGCCCTCGGCCATGTTGGGGCAGGAGAAATTCAGCTCCACCGCGTCCGCGCCGTTCTCCTCGCACAGCCGCGCCAACGTCCCCCACTCCGCCTCGTCCCGGCCCATGATGGAGGCGAGTATGAACTTGGTGGGATACTTCGCCTTCAGCCGGCGGAAGATCTCCATGTTCTCGGCCACGCTGTGATCGGAGAGCTGCTCGATGTTCTTGAAGCCCATGATCGTGCCGATGTCCCCGGTGACGGCGGAAAAACGGGGCGAGGCCTCGTGGATGTCCAGCGAGCAGATAGTCTTGAAGCAGGCCCCCGCCCAACCCGCCTCGAAGGCCCGGGCGCACATGTCGTAGGTGCTGGCCACCACCGACGAGGACAGCAAAAACGGGTTCTCCAGGGGGATGCCGCACAGGTCGCAGCGCAGTCGGTCCTCGTCCGCCGGCACGGGCGTCTCCGCCTCCGGCTTCACCTGGTCGTACAGCCGGTTCACGATATCGCGCACGGGCACCTCGCCCGGGCGCACGCAGGCGCGCTCACAGGGGGCGTCGCACTCCGTGCAGGGGTTGTCCTGGGGCAGCCGGGAAACCATGCCCTGCTCGTTGCGGAACCACACGCCCCGCAGCAGCCTGGAGGGCAACAGCCCTTCACAGGCGGCATCGCAGGGCGCGTCCTTGCACAGCACGCAGCGGATCATATCGCCGCGCCGGATGATGGGATCATTGCGTATCACGGGAAGCCTCCTCTCGGCAAGGTCGGGCATGGGAGGGCGTCTGTTTCTCAACAGTATTTTAACGCAGAACGACTTCAACGTCAACATGATTCTGAAGCTGGGGCAATGGCATTGGGACCGTCCCTGTGTCATGCATGATAAAAAACCGAACGGCAGGGATGCTTACCTGCCATTCGGACTGTTGACATATTCCTGAAGGGGTATGGGGAGGCCGGGAGACCTCCCCATTTTCAATCAGATTTGGCGGCATGTACGTCAAATCTGCATTTTTCGGGAGCGAACGCTTGCGTTTGCGGAGAAAAATGATTACCTGCCAGTCAGGAAATTCGTGTGCGCAGTGCGCGAATTTCCGCGTTCTCCCTCCTCGTTGAAAAAATGGGTTTTTCAACGAACCGAACGGCAGGGATCTCTCCCCGCCGTTCGG
>JBGUQG010000325.1:0-9270 GCA_045130815.1 Christensenellales bacterium | reverse complement strand
AAATCAGCGAAGTCCGTAAAAATCCACTGTTTTTGTGCAGAAAGCACAAAAAAACCAGCCTTTACAGGCTGGTTTTTGGTCGAGGTGACAGGATTTGAACCTGCGACCTTTTGGTCCCGAACCAAACGCGCTACCAAACTGCGCTACACCTCGTCGTCATGGAGCCAATGAAGGGACTCGAACCCTTGACCTGCGGTTTACGAAACCGCTGCTCTGCCAACTGAGCTACATTGGCGCAATTCACATTGCCGCTGACAATTAAGAATTATAGCACAATCGCGACGGTTTTGTCCATAGCAGCGAGGGTAAAACGCGATATTTAACAATCCTGTGCGACGCTGGATGGGCGGATCTGTGCTATACTGGCAGCGGTGATATGCGGGAGGAGGAATGGCGATGCACACCCGTGAACAGGTACTTGAGATCGCGCTGGCGCTGCCCGGCGCGACGTCGGACATGCCCTTTGAGGGCGACTTCGATTCCACGGTGCTGCGCCACGGGGGCACGGGCAAGTGGTTCGGCCTGTTGATGAAGGTGCCGCGGCGCAAGGTGGGCCTGGAGGGCGACGCGCCTACGGACATACTGAACCTGAAGTGCGACCCGATGCTCAGCTACGGGCTGCGTGCATCCTGCCCGGACATCATTCCGGCATGGCACATGAACAAGCAGCTGTGGATCTCGGTGCGGCTGGAGGGCAGCGTGCCGGACCGACAGCTGCGGGCACTGATCGGCATGAGCTTCGACCTGACAGCGGCCAAAAAGTGACGGAGAGCGGACGCAATGTCCGCTCCCCCATGCTGTTTCTGTCAGACGGCGTCGCCCTGCGTAAAGGGATCACCGCAGTTCGGACAGAACTTAGGCGGATTGGTCGGGTCGTCGGGCGTCCAGCCGCACTTGTCGCAGCGGAACACCCTGGGCTTCTCGGGCCGTTTCGTGCCGCAGTTCGGGCAGAACTTGCCGGTATTGACCGCGCCGCAGGCGCAGGTCCAGGTCTCGGGCTCGGCAGGCGCAGGCGCAGCGGCCTTGGGCACGGCCACGGTCTGGGCTGCGTTGGCGTTGATGGAGGCCACGGCCTGGCCGAGGGCGGCGGTGATGCTTTCCGCCAGGTTCTGGGCCGCGTTCACCTTGGGCGTAACGCCGCCTGGCATCAGCGCGGCGCGCAGGGCATCTGCCATGTCCTCGTAATACCGGTATTCCTGGCTGCCACGGCGCTCCGGGCGCTCGTCGGTCAATTCGAATTGAATCTCGTTGAAGTACGGGGAGTCGATCATCAGCGTGGTCTCGAATTCATAGCTGAAGCGGTAGCGCGGCGGGTTGAAGGGCACGTTCTTACCCTCGCGGTCCCGGTGATACTCCTCGGTACGGTGCTCAGTGACCTCGGTGCGCACATCGATCACCTGACCCAGGTCGATGATGTCCGGGTTGTTGTCCCGCCAGTTGGTCAGGCGGGTGACGAAGAACTTGCGCGCGGCCTCGTCGATATACACCTTCGTGCCGGTTCCCAGTACCAGCGTGGGATGGATGGTGGCCAGGATCTGCTTGTTTTCCTCGCGGTAGTTCAGATGATCGCGGATCTCCTCCACCGTGGACTGGCGGCGGTCAGTCATCCACGGGGAAAGCTTCTTCGCACAGTCCTTGCACAGGTTGCCGTCTGACAGCTTGCGATTGCCCAGCAGGCCGATGTCGCCGCCGCAAATATCGCAGACCTTCTTGTCAAACATCTTGCCGAATAAACTCATGTTCTGTCCTCCTGACCGCGCACGCGCGCGTATTGTTGGGATTCGCATCCAAATACATTATATCAAAACATTAAGCTGCTGTAAATATCCAATTTCAGCGGTTTTCGCGCCTTTTCCTGTGTAAACAATGGGTGCTCGCCAAGGCTTCCTGATTTATACGTTGACATTTAATATTCGATATGGTATATTGATAATGAATTCAAACCATAGATCACCTGGTTTTGATTACCATGTTACGCAATCAAGGAGACAGGATATGAAGATCGCATTTATGTTTTCCGGCCAGGGCGCGCAGTTTCCCGGCATGATGAAGGACCTGTATGACGCCCATCCCGCGGCGCGGGCCGTGTTCGGGACCGCAGACAGGGTGCTGGGCCGCGATATCTCCGCGCTATGCTTTGAGGGCGAGCAGGAAGCATTGAACCTGACCCACAACACCCAGCCCTGCGTGCTGGCCGCCGATCTCGCGGCCGCGATGGCTCTGAAGGCCCAGGGCGTCGAGCCCGGGGGCGTGGCAGGCTTCTCCCTCGGCGAATACGCCGCGCTGACCTGCGCGGGCGCCATGAGCGCGGAGGATGCCTTTGAAATCATACAGTACCGCGCGGACAGCATGCAGGATGCCGTGGCCCCGGGCAAGGGCGCGATGGCGGCGATGCTGGGCGGCACGCCCGAACAGGTGGAGGCGGCGTGCGCCGCCGTGACCTGTGGCTATGTGGTGGCGGCCAACTACAACTGCCCCACGCAGACCGTGATCTCCGGCGAGGCCGACGCGGTGGACCAGGCCATCGCCCTGGCGCGGGAAGCGCGCATCCGCGGCAAGAAGCTGGCGGTCAGCGCCCCGTTCCACTGCGCGCTGATGGAGCCCGCGGCCAGGAAGCTGGAGGCTCTGTTCGCCACAAAGCGCTTTGAGGCCCCCTCGGTGCCCGTGTACATGAACGTGGACGCCCGGCCCATCACCGATGCCGCGCCGATCCCGGCGCTGCTGGTCAGACAGGCGATGAGCCCGGTGCGCTGGATGCAGACCCTGCTGAATATGCGGGAGGACGGCTTTGACACCTTCATCGAGTGCGGCCCCGGCAAGACGCTGACGGGCCTGGCAGGCAAGACGCTGGAGGGCGTGACGCTGCTGCGCGTGGGTGACGCGCAGAGCCTGGAGGAGACATTGGCGGCCATACGCGCCGCCCAATAAACCGCGCGAGGACGAGACATGGACATCAATCTTGCTGAAAAGCAGCATAAGAAGGGCAAGCTGTATGTAGAGGAGCGGCTGCAGCTGCTGTTCGACGAGCAGCGCTACACCGAGATCACCACCCCGGAGGACCGGGACGGCGTGTATATTTGCGAGGGCAACGTGTCCGGCAAGCGCGTGGTGGTGGCCGCCCAGGATTTCACCTTCAAGGGCGGCACGCTGGGCCTGAAGCACGGGAAAAACATCGCCATGGGGCTGGATCGGGCCATGCGCAAAAAGTGCCCCTTCATCGCGGTGAACGATTCCGGCGGCGCGCGCATTCAGGAGGGCATCGACGCCCTGTGCGGCTACGGCGGCATATTCTACCGCAATGTGAAGGCCTCCGGGCGCATACCGCAGATTTCGATGATCCTCGGGCCCTGCGCCGGCGGCGCGGTGTATTCCCCCGGCATCACCGACTTCATCTTCATGACCGACAACATCAGCCAGATGTTCATCACCGGCCCGAAGGTGATCCACGCCGTGACCGGCGAGACCATCACCGGCGAGGCGCTGGGCGGCACGGTGATGCACGGCGTGAACAGCGGCGTGGCACATGTGTGCACCGAGACGGAGCTGGAATGCTTCATGCAGGTGCGCCGGTTGATCGGCATGCTGCCCTCCAACTGCCGGGAGCGCTGTCTGCACTGCTATGTGGACACCAACGCCCCCCAGTTCAACTTCACCCTGCCCGAGGACAAGCACCGGGGCTACGACGTGACCGACGTGATCAACGGCATATTCGACACCCGCTCGTTCATGGAGCTGCAGCCGGACTTTGCCAAATCCGTGGTGGTGGGGCTGGCGAAGCTGGGCGGCGAGACGGTGGGCATCATCGCCAACCAGCCCAAGTACATGGCCGGCGTGCTGGACTGCAATTCCAGCGACAAGGCCGCGCGGCTGGTGCGCTTCTGCGACGCGTTCCGCATACCGATCATCACCTTCACCGACGTACCGGGCTACCTGCCGGGCGTCGCCCAGGAGCAGGCGGGCATCATCCGCCACGGAGCCAAGCTGCTGTACGCCTTCTCCGAGGCCACGGTGCCCAAGATCAACGTGATCCTGCGCAAGGCCTACGGCGGCGCGTACATCGCCATGAACAGCCTGCACATCGGCGCGGACTGCGTGTTCAGCTGGCCCGGGTCCGAAGTGGCCGTGATGGGCGAGCAGGGCGCGGTGGAAATCCTCTACGCCCGGGAGACCCGCCACATGGACAGCCAGGAGGCCCGCGCCTTCCTGGAGCAAAAGGCCGGGGAGTACCGCCGCGATGTGATGAACAACCGCCTGGGCCTGCAGCGGGGCTACATCACCGCCGAGATCCGGCCCGAGCAGACCCGCGACAAGCTGATCGAGCAGCTGAACCAGCTGGGCACCAAGGCCGCCATACGCCGCCTGTTCGCCCGCAAGCGGCACGGGAATATACCGCTGTAGGGTTTCACACACCAAGGGACGGATTTGCGAAACGCAAATCCGTCCCTTGGTGCGTGCTTATTCTTCCTCCTCATACTCCGGTATCCGGCTTTCGAACAGCACGGTGTCGCCCTTTTCGGAGATCTCGTTCAGGATCTCGGAGGCGTCGTCCATGTCGTCGGCGGTATGCAGGTTGGAGCGGGAGAAGCCGGATTGCATCATGCCGCGGATGATGCTTCGGGTGAAGGCGCGGCGGCCCACCAGGATCACGGCGTCGGCGCTGTCGGCCAACACCGTGCCCAGGGCGTAGTTCACGTCGGCCTCCTTGCCGCCCTGCTCGCCCAGGCCGGGGGTCACCACGATGCGCCGCCCGGGCATCTGGGCGATCACCCGCATGGCCTCGAAGGCGCTGTCCGCATCCTCGTTCATGGAATCGTCGATCACGCACAGCTCGCCGGGGATCAGCTGCATCCTGTGCTCTATGGGCGTGAGGCCCCGCACCTTTTCGGCGATCTCCTCCATGCTCAGCCCCATGCGGTGGGCCAGCGCCGCGGCCAGCAGTATGTTCTTCACATTGTAACTGCCCAGCAGCCGCGTGCGGCAGCGCACGCTCTCGCCGTCGGCGCAGGCCATCGTGAAGCTCGTACCCTTGTCGCTGAAGGCGATCTCCCCGGCGCGCATGTAGGCGCCGTCGTCGCCCTCCAGTCCGACGCGGCACTTCTGGTGCTTGCACAGCGCGTACAGCCGCTTGATGTAGTCGTCACCGAAGCCGAACACGGCGACGCCCTCCCGGGGCAGGCCCTGGATCAGCTCGAACTTCGTGCTGGCGATGTTCTCCATGGAGCCGAAGGTGTCCAGGTGCCGGGGGCCGATGCTGGTGAGTATGCCGTAGCGGGGCTTGACCAGGTCCACCAGCTCCCTGATCTCGCCCACGTGGGTCGCGCCCATTTCGGCGATGAAAACCTGGTGTTCCGGCTTCAGGTTGTCGTTGATCACCCGGGACACGCCCATGGCCGTGTTGAAGCTGGCGGGGGTGGCCAGCACCCTGTATCTGGCCGACAGCATGTCGCGCAGTATGAACTTGACGTTGGTCTTGCCGTAGCTGCCGGTGATGCCGATGGTGATCAGGTCCTTGCGCTCGCGGATCTTCCGACGGGCGCTCTTGAAGAAGCCGGCGTTCAGCCGCGCCTCATAGGGGTTGATGATCATGGCCGCCAGCAGCACCAGGAAGGGCATCAGCGCGTACAGGAAGTATACGGGGATGGAGAAGGGCTGCATCATCGCAAACAACGCCGCCAGCACAAGGCACAGCGCCAGCAGCACGCTCAGCAGCCGACGCACCCGCTTCGTGGCCACGAAGGGCTTCCTGCTGGGGCGGGTATAGTCCCGATAGGCGATCCAGGCCATCAGGGCCACGAAGCCCGCCAGCACCACGCCGTTGGTCACGGCGCGCCGGGTCTCCTCCACCGGCACGAACATGGACAGCACCACGGGCAGGTAGATCTTCAGGATCACCGCCACGAACGCCCACAGCACGTTCTCCTTCAGGATGCGGTCGCGGCTGCGCGCCAGCCAGTGGCGATAGGCCGGCAGCTGGTAGCGGCCCATCTGCAGCGCGTGGACGCAGTGCACCGACGCCGCGCAGCAGGCCAGCGCGACGATGATCGATTCCAATACGGTAAACAGCATAGTCTCATTCTTCCCAGAGGCGCGCGATCACTCGCGCACCAGCATGGGGTCGTTCTCGGGGTTGCCCTCGGGCAGGTGCTCCAGCGCCATGATCAGCGCGTCCTCGCTGTTTTCATAATAGCGCTTGCGGAAGCCCACGTCGATGAACCCCAGCTTGTGATACAGGTTCTGCGCCACGGTGTTGGAGCGGCGCACCTCCAGCGTCATCCAGTTCATGCCGCTGTCCGCGGCAAGCTGGATCATGGCCCGGGTCACCCGCTCGCCGTAGCCCAGGCCGCGGCGGTCCGGATGCACGGCGATATTGGTGATGTGGCCCTCGTCCAGCACGAACCACACCCCGGCGTAGGCCACGGCCACGCCGTCCTCCCGCAGCACCACATACCGGGCGCAGGCGTTGTCCGTGACCTCGTGGTAGAAGGATTCCTTGGACCAGGGGGTTCTGAAGCAGGCCGTCTCGATGGCGTGCACCGCCTCCACGTCCCCCAGGTTCATCAGTCCGATCGTAACTTCTGGCATTGCGACCTCGTTCAGCAGCCTGTGCAGGCGGCGCTTTGCCGCCCCTGCACCTGTTGCGCCGCTTTCCTCTTCCGTTCTCTCTCCGCCTGGGGCGCGCGCAGGTAGATAGGGCGCAGCTGCCCGGCGGACACCCAGGCCTGCGGCCGCGCGGCGGCCAGCAGGCAGGCCGCGTCGGCGCGCAGGTCCCGCAGGTTCTCCGGCGCGATCAGGGCCCGGTCGCCCAGGGCGCGTTTCACGGCCTCGCCATACGTCGGCACGCCGTCGCCCACGAACACCAGCCGCCTGTCCTCCGGCAGCCGTGCCAGGAAATCCTCCAGCGGCTGGGCCGCGTCCTCCAGCGCCCTTTCGGGCATGCCCAGGGACATGTCGAAGGCGGCGCAGTACACCTGGCCCCTGCGGGCGTCCAGGATCGGGCAGCACAGGCCGTCGAAGCCATAGAAGTTCATGGCCAGCGCCTCCAGCGCGTGCACCTGGGCGCAGGGCTTCGCCACCGCGTGGGCCAGCCCCTTGGCCGCGCACACGCCGATGCGCACGCCGGTGAACGAGCCCGGGCCCGCCACGGCGGCGAACACGTCCACGTCCGCGCAGGACAGGCCGGCGCCGCACAGCGCGGCGTCCACCGCGGGCATGATCGTCTCGGAGTGAGTCAGCCCGTGGTTCATCACCGTCAGTTGGGCGATCCTCCCCTCCCGCAGCAGCGCGCAGCCCGCCACCGGGCCGGAGGTATCGATGGCCAGCACGGTGGGGCCTCTGTCATTCGCCATCCTTCGCCCTCCAATCCTTCAGGCTTTCGGGATCAAAGCCCGCCACGCCCTCGTTTTCGATATCGATGCGCCGCCGGTTCTCGTCGCCGCTGCGCTCCAGGCGAACGCGCAGGCAGGGCCGGGGCTCCAGCTCGGCCATCTGCGGCCACTCGATCACCGCCACGCCGTCGCCGCCCACGAATTCGTCCAGCCCCGCGACGTAGTATTCATCCGGGTCCGCAAGGCGGTACAGATCGAAGTGATACAGCTTCCTGCCGCCATTCCCGTAGGGGATCATCAGCGTGAAGGTCGGGCTGGGCATGGGACCCCCGATGCCCATGCCCCGGGCGATGCCCCGGGCCAGCACCGACTTCCCCGCCCCCAGATCGCCCTCCAGCAGCACCGCGTCCCCCGCAGACAGCATCGGCGAAAGCCGCGCCGCAAACATCATGGTTTCCTGTTCAGAATGGGTTTCGTAGGTCATAGATCCGCCTCATGTGAAGCGTCCGGAGCTCAGAGAACGGCTTTGAGGTTGTTCTTCAACTCCACTCTCCACTCTCAACTCTTCACTGTTTATTTTATCGATACCACGCCCTCGGGCCGGATGGCCAGCACCGTGGTGGCCCTTTCGCCGAACACGCCGTCCATGGCCGCGCGGTAGGTCTCCAGCAAGTCGAAGGGCACGAAGGCCAGGATCGTGCCGGCAAAGCCGCCGCCATGATTGCGCCACGCGCCGCGGCCCTCGAGCAGCCTGCGGCTCATCTCCAGGGCCAGGGGGATCTCCTGGTTGTCGCTGGTGGCCACGTTCAGGTTCTGCAGCAGCTCCCAGCTGCTGTCCCCGGCGCGGATGACGGTGTCCAGGAAGGCGGGCAGGTCGTCCCGCTTCAGGGCGTCGGCGGCCTGCTGGGCCCGGCGGGTGTCGTCCACGAAGTGGAACGCCCGCAGTATCGCCCGGTCGCTGACATGGTTCTTCAGCTTCGGCAGCGCCTCGAACAGCTGCTCCGGGGTCACGTTTTGCAGAAGCTCCTGGCCCAGGGCCGCCGCCACCTGCCGCATTTCGGCGGGGATGGCCGCGTATTCGCCGGTCAGGTTGCCGTGCTCGCCGCCGGCGCTGACCACGCACACCGCGTAGCCCCTGGCCCCGAAGTCATAGGCGATGGCCTCCACGCCGGTGGGGGTCTGTCCGAAATCCTGTATGGACAGGCCGCCAACGGCGCTGGCCATCTGATCCATCAAGCCGCTGGGCTTGCCGAAGTACACGTTCTCGGCGTACTGGGAGATGCGGGCGTTCTCCTGGGCATCCACCACGCCGCCGTTGTACAGCGCGTCGAACGCGCCCACCAGCATCACCTCGAAGGCCGCGGACGAGGACAGCCCGCTGCCCTTGAACACGGTGCTGGTCACGCTGGCGTCAAAGCCGCCCACCCTGTAGCTCAGCTGCTTCATCCGCGCGGCGATGCCGCGGATCAGCGAGAAGGTGGTCTCCTTTTCGTTCTCGCGGACGGCGAGGTCGGTGATATCCACGTCGAAGGCCGTCGGAAAGCCCTCGGAATACAGCACCACGCGCCCGTCGTCCCGGGGAGCGACGGCGGCGACGGTGTCCAGGTTCACGGCGGCGGCCAACACCTTGCCGTTCTGGTGGTCGGTGTGGTTGCCCACCACCTCGGTGCGACCCGGCGCGGAAACGAACAGCTCCGGCTCCCGGCCAAATTGGGTCCGGAAGGCTTCGGCCAGGCGATCATAGCGCTCAAATTGGTCCTGCCCCGCGTACAGCCGGTCCAGGCGCTCGCGGTTGCGGTCAAACAATGCCCTCACATCCATTGCCAATCCCCCTTGAGCCACGCGGTTAGCCCCCGCGTGACATATTATTCTACTGTATATTTTACCCTATACGCGCCGTTTGCGCAAGAGCAAAAATCGACCCGGCGCCGTCGCCGGGTCGATT
>JBGUQG010000324.1:0-4467 GCA_045130815.1 Christensenellales bacterium | reverse complement strand
GGGAACCGGCGGACCGTTCCCTCCCCATACAAAAGCCGCTGTGCCGTGCGACGGCACGCAAAAGGACCGGGCGTTGGCCCGGTCCTTTTGCGTGGCTTACAGGAACCTGCGGAAGAAATCGCACTCCTCGTCGTTGCACAGCGCGCCTTCCTCTGAACGCATGTCACAGTGGAACACGTGGCCCAGGTGCTTGCCCTTGCCGCCGTAATAGCGGTACTGGAAGGGCACGTCCAGCTCGGCAAGCCGCGCGGCCAGCACCGCGGCCTGGGGCTTCAGGAAGTCCTCGTTGCTGGTCATCACAAAGGCGGGCGGGAAGCCCGGGGTCATGTGCTCCAGCGGGCTGATCAGCGCGATCTCACTGTCGGAGCCCTTGTCGGGCAGCAGCTCCGCCATCAGCGAATCGCGCTCCCGACCCATCACATAGGCTCCGCAATTCAGCGCCACGGCGGTGGGAATGAAGCCCGCGGGCGGCGCAAAGTCATAGGCCCTGGCGTATTCCCGGTTCGAGCAGATGCAGCTGTAGATGGCCAGCATGTGCGCCCCGGCGGAATCACCCACGGCGAAGATATGGCCGGTGTCCAGCCCGTAGGCCGCGGCGTTGTCAAATATCCAGCGGAAAACGGCGTTGGTGTCCTCCATGCCCGCGGGATACTTGTACTCCGGGGCCAGCCGGTACGAGAAGTTCACCACGGCGAAGCCCCGCTGGGCCAGACTCATGCAGTAGTACTGGTAGCGCTCCTTGTCGCCGTACACCCAGCCGCCGCCGTGGATGCTGACGATCACGGGCAGCGCCTTGCCCGCCAGCGCCCGGGGGCGGTACACGTCCAGCGCCTGTAGGGGAGATTCGGTTCCGTAGGCGATGTCGTCGTAGCGCACGACGTCCTTCGGGGTGGTCAGCCCCGCGTCGCGGATGTCGTCGTTGGCCTTGAAATCACGTCTGATCTGGTCGGCAATCGCGGACATGGTTCATTCAACTCCTTGCGTGTTTTTTGTTTTCTTGCCCCACCGGAGAAAGAAGTAGGTCACTTCGATCACACAGCAGCACATCCAGCCCACCGGATAGCCGAAGCCCACCAGCTTGGGGGTGTTGGCCACGAAGCGGGTGATCGTGAACAGGTAGATCTGGCGCACGGCCACGAAGGTGCCCAGCATGATGAACATGGGGCCCCGGGAATCGCCCCGGCCCCGCAGCGCCCCGGCCAGGGTGTGGTTGACGCAGTTGAACAGCAGGAAGAACGTGTTTGTGCGCAAGAACAGCACGCCGTATTCGATCACCGAGGCATCCTTGGTGAAAAGGCCGACGGCGGGCCCGGCGAAGATCACCAGCACCACCGCCACCACCAGCGTGATGCCCACGGACAGCAGTATCGTGGCCCAGGTGCCCTTGTTGGCCCGGTCGTACTGCTTCGCGCCCACGTTCTGGCTGACGAAGGTGGTGGCGGCCATGGCCGTGGAGGACATGGGCAGCATGATGAACTGGTCCAGCTTGTTGTAGCAGCTCCACCCCGCCATGCAGCTGGAGCCGAAGTGATTCACATAGGATTGCACGAACACGTTGGAGAACGCGGTGATCACCGACTGTATGCCCGCCGGCAGGCCCACGGCGAAGATGCGCCGCAGCACCGGCAGCTCGATGCGCAGGTCCTTCCACACCAGGCGGTAGATCTCCCGGGTGCCCGTCAGCAGCCTCAGCGTCAGCGCGGCGGAGATGAACTGGCTGATGATCGTGGCCCAGGCCACGCCGGCGATGCCGGCCTTCAGGCCGATCACGAAGGCCAGGTCCAGTATGATGTTCAGCACGCTGGTGAGCACCAGGAACATCAGCGGCCGGGTGGTATCGCCCACGGCGCGGAGGATACCGCTGCCGATGTTGTAGATCAACAGCCCCGTGAAGCCCCAGAAGTAGATGGTCAGGTAGGTGACGGCGTCCTCGAACACGTCGTCCGGCGTGGACATCAGCCGCAGCATGGGCCGCACGCTGAACACGCCGATCATCGTAAACAGCGCGCACAGCACAAAGGTGACGGCCATCGTGGTCTCCACGGCGCTGTGCAGCCGGTCCATGTCCCGGGCGCCGAAGTGCTGGGCGATCACCACGCCCGCGCCAACGGAAAAGCCGTTGAAGAAGAACACCAGCATGTTCACGATCATCGTGGTGGAGCCCACGGCGGCCAGGGCCTCCTTGCCCACGAAGTTGCCCACCACCACGCTGTCCACCGTGTTGTACATCATCTGGAAGATGTTGCCCAGCATCAACGGCAGCGAAAACAGTATGATCTGCCCGATGATGGAGCCGCTGGTCATGTCCCGGGTGGCTTTGCCGCGCTTCAATGCCATGGTGTTTCCCGCCCTTTCAAGGGTATATGTCAGTAACTATTGTATCATTGTGCCCCGGGCCGTGTCAATGCAAGGATGCCGATTGACAAGATACCGATTCCGGTGCTATACTGCATCTGTCATTCAGGCAAGGAGGCGCGGATATGCGCATCACAAAAGACCGGCAATTCTACAAATCGTTCATCGCTCTCAGCGTGGCGCTGATGCTGGAGCAGGCCGTGATCCTGTCGGTGAACCTGGCGGACAACCTGATGCTGGGCGCGTACAGCGAAAGCGCGCTGTCCGGCGTGGCCGCGGTGAACCAGATCCAGTTCGTGCTGCAGCAGCTGGTGTACGGCATCAGCAACGGCATGATCGTGCTGGGCAGCCAGTATTGGGGCCAGAAGCGCACCGGCGAGATCAAAAAGCTGTCTGCCATCGGCATGTGGGCGTCGCTGGGGCTGACGCTGGCGCTGTTTATCGCGGTAAGCATCGCCCCGCGGGGCGCGGTGTCGCTGTTCACAAGGGAAGAGGCCATCATCCGCGAGGGCATGGACTACCTGTCCATCATACGCTTTTCCTACATGTTCTTCGGCCTCACCACGGTGATGCTGGGCACGCTGCGCATCGCCGAGTCGGTGAAGATCGCGCTGCGGGTGTCGGTGGTGTCGCTGCTGGTGAACGTGTCCATCAACTACCTGCTGATCGGCGGGCGCCTCGGCTTTCCCGAGCTGGGCGCGCGGGGCGCGGCCATCGGCACGCTGATCGCCCGGATCGTGGAGTGTATCATCGTGGCCCTGTTCCTGTTCACCCGGGAAAAGCGATTGGACATCAAGCCCCGGGACTGGCTGCATGTGGACAGCACGATGCTGAAGGACTACGTGCGCGTCAGCACGCCGATACTGTTCGCGGCGGCGGTGTGGGGCGTGTCCAACGCGGTGCAGACGGTGATCCTGGGCCACATGGATGCAAGCGCCATCGCCGCCCAGAGCATCAGCTCCACGCTGTATCTGCTGCTGAAGGTCACCTCTGTGGGAGCCTCCTCGGCGGCGGCGGTGCTGATCGGCAAGACCATCGGCGCGGGGGACATGGGCAAACTGAAGGAGTACACCCGCACGCTGCAGCTGCTGTTCGTGGGCATCGGGCTGGCGCTGGCGGCGCTGTACACGGCGATCCGCTTCCCGCTGCTGTCGGTGTACAACATCTCTGAGGAAACCCGGCGCATGGCCAACGCCTTCATGACCATCCAGACGATCACGATCTTCACCATGTCCTACCAGATGCCGGTGAACGCGGGCATCATCCGCGGCGGCGGCGACACGGCCTTCATCCTGTGGGTGGACATGGTGTCGATCCTGGGCATCGTGCTGCCCCTGGCCACGCTGGCCGCCTTCGCCTGGCACTGGTCGCCGGTGGTGGTGACGTTGATCCTCAATTCCGACCAGATCTTCAAGTGCGTGCCCGCGTTCATCCGCGTGAACGGCTACAAGTGGGTGCGGAAGCTGACGAGGGAGTGAGTATAGGGAACAGGGACACCGAGCGCCCGGAAAACGGCACAGTGCGCCGTTTTCAGCGAGGTGGGGTCGGTAGACCCAGGGAATAGGGAACAGGGAACAGGAATAGTGGCTGCCGCGCCAAAAGCCTTCCCCATCTCGTGCGCGATGGGACCCAATGCGTCAGCATTGGGCGCGCGCGATTCCTTGTATGGGGAAGGTGGCATTTGCGGAGCAAATGACGGATGAGGTCGGGTTCGCAGAGCATAGGGCAGTACGTACTCGACCTCATCCGCCTCGCTTCGCTCGGCACCTTTCCCAAAGGGGAAGGCAGATGAAACTGTGTTACTTGTACTTCGCCTTCGCCGGCGCGCCCTTCTTTTTGAGCAGCGCCTTGTACGCCTTCAGCTTCGCTTTCGGGCATTTGAAGGACGCGGTGGCGTAGATGCCCTTGAAGGCGCTCGCGCCGACGGCCTTGCTGGTCAACTTCGCGGTCTTGATCGTGATCATTTTCAGCTTCGCACAGCCGTAGAAGGCCTTCTTGCCGAGGGTGGCGACCTTGCTGTTCAACGTGATGGCGGTCAGCGCCTTGCAGCCCTGGAACGCGCCCTCCTTGATGGTGGTGACCGCCGCGCCGCCCTTCACGGTCTTCAGCTTC
>JBGUQG010000323.1:0-9862 GCA_045130815.1 Christensenellales bacterium | reverse complement strand
CTCGGTCCTGGAGACCTGCCGCAGCTGGCCCATGCGGATGGTGCGCTCCTTCTTGGTGGTCAGCGCCTTCATGATCGGGGGCTGGATGACGGGCACCAGGGCCATGTAGCTGTAGGCCGCCACTGCGATGGGGCCCAGCAGGTGCGGGGCCAGCTTGGTGGTCACGAATATGGCCGTCGGGCCGTCCGCGCCGCCGATGATGCCGATGGCGCCGGCCTCGCTGGCGGTAAAGCCCAGCAGCTTTGCGCCCAGGAAGGTCAGGAAGATGCCCAGCTGCGCGGCTGCGCCCAGCAGCAGGCTCTTCGGGTTGGCGATCAGCGGACCGAAGTCGGTCATCGCGCCCACGCCCATGAAGATCAGCGGCGGGTAGATGCCCAGCTTGACGCCCTGATACAGATAGTACAGCAGGCCGCCGTTGGCGGTTTGCAGCGCGTAGCCCATCTCGCCGGTGGCGGGGTTCAGGCGCATCATCACGTCGGTGATGTCCTTGCCCAGGGCCTGCGCGCCGGCCAGCGCCTCCTGCTGGCTGGCAAAGAAGGTGAAGCTCGGGTGGCTCATCATGCCCGCGGCGGGCAGGTTTGCCAACAGCATGCCGAAGCTGATGGGCAGCAGCAGCAGCGGCTCAAACTGCTTCACGATGGCCAGGTACAGCAGAAAGCAGGCCACGGCGATCATCACATAGTTGCGCCAGTCGCCGCCGGTGCCGTCCAGGCTCTTGGCAAAGCCGGTGGACTTGACAATATTGCCGAGTCCCTTCAGAAAGTTGATATCGGGATCGGTGCTCCCCGCGTCCGCCTCGGCCGGGGCCGCCGTCTCCACCTGCGCGGGGGCCGCGGCTTCGGTCTCGGCGGTCTCCGCCAGGGCCGTAAACACGGTCAGCAGGGCAAGCAGCGCCAGCAGGCACGCAAAGGCGCGCTTGGGGCTAACCTTTTTCAATTTGGACATTCGTCAAACCCTCCTTACCGCTTTCAGACAACGTGATGATCAGTTGAGGGAAAGCAGCACGTCGCCGGTGTTGACGGTGGCGCCCTTGGACACGTTCACAGAGGCCACGACGCCGTCGCGGGGCGCCATGATCTCGTTCTCCATCTTCATGGCCTCGAGGATCAACAACACGTCGCCCTTCTTGACGTTCTGGCCCTGGGACACCTTCACGGCGTTGATGTTGCCGGGCATGGGGGCCTTGATGGTCTCGGCGCCGGCGGGCGCGGCGGCAGCGGGCTTCGCGGCGGGCGCGGCGGCCTTGGGGGCCGGAGCGGCCACGGGGGCGGGCGCGGCAACAGGCGCGGCTACGGGCGCGGCGGCAAAGGTGGGCGCGCCGCCGATTTCCTCAACTTCCACTTCATAGGACTGACCGTTCACGGTGATCGCAAACTTGCGCATAGCTATTTCCTCCTAATTATATAAGTTCGTTATATATGAGGAATGAGACGGGGATCGGGTCGGAATACATCCCTCTGCACGGCAGCGGCTTTTCCTGCTCCCTGTTCCCTGTTCCCTGTTCCCTTGTTCAGAACCGATAGACCTGCTCTGCGCGGCCCGCGCGGTTCCAACCGGACACCCGGCGCACCCTGCGCACCACCAGCGGCTTGTCGGAATCGGTGAAGGCGGCCAGGGCCGCGGCGATCACGGCGACCAGCTCGCTGTCGTCGGTCACATCCTCCACCACGGGCTCGGCCACAGGCGCGGGCGCGGGCGCCGCGGCCTTCGCGGCCTCGGCGGCGCGGGCAGCCTCAGCTGCGCGGGCGGCCTCGGCGGCGGCGTTCTTCCTGGCGTCGATCGCCTTGAACACCTGGGCCATCAGCGTGATAAAGCCGATCAGTATGGCCAGGCCCAGGAACACCACGACCAGGCCGATGGCGGTCACCTGCGCGCCGTATATCAGTTTAGCTCCAACACTCATTTCGGCCCCTCCTTACAGCGGCATGTTGCCGTGCTTCTTGGCGGGCTTGTTCTCGCGCTTGCCGGACAGCATATCCAGGGCGCTGGCCAGGATCTGGCGGGTCTGGGCGGGCTCGATCACATCGTCCACGTAGCCCTTCTTCGCGGCGTTCACGCCGTCGGCCACGTCGGCCATGTACTTCTCCTCCAGCTCCGCGCGCTTGGCGTAGGGATCGTCGGCCACCTTCAGCGCGTCCTCGCAGTTCAACTGCACGGCGATCTTCGGGGTCACGGCGCTGATCACGGCGCCCGGCCAGGCGTACACCATGTCGCTGGCGGCCCGGGAGGCCATGGCGGCGTAGGACATGCCCACGGCGTTGCCCACGATCAGGGCGATGCGCACGGTGGAGGCCTCGGTCAGCGCGTACATCAGCTGCGCGCCGGCGCGGGCCAGCTCGCCCTGGGGCGCGGTGGAGACCTTCATGCCCATGGAATCCACGACGGTGACGATCGGGATGGAGAAGCAATCGCAGAACGAGGCGAACCGGGAGGCCTTCTTCGCGCCGTACACAGTGATGCGGCCCTCGTCCTTGGAAGGTTGGTTGGCGATGAAGCCCACGGTGCTGCCGCCGATCTTGCCCAGGGCGGTGACCATGGAAGGCGCGAAGCCCTCGCTGAGCTCCACGATGTCGTTCATGTCGGCCACGCGGCGGATCACGTCGCGCACGTCCTCCACGGAATCGATGGCGTTCAGATCGCCCAGCTCGCGGTTCACATCGTCGATGGTATCGCCGAACACCTCGTCCAGGTTGTTGGCGGGCAGCATGCCGGCCAGCTTGCGGGCCAGGGCGATGGCTTCCTCGTCGGACTCAGCGGTCAGCTGCGCCACGCCGGATCGCATGGAGGCCTGGGCGTGCGCCAGCTCTTCCATGTTCACTTCCTTGCCGGAGGCGGCGGAGACCACCTGCGGGCCGTTGACGAACAGCGCGCCGTTCTTGCTCATGACGGTGATGTCGCTCATGCCGGCGATGGCGGAGGCGATGCCGCCGCACTGGCCCAGCACCAAGGCCACCTGGGGCACCACGCCGGAGAGCGCGCTGGCCTTGCCGGCCATCAGCGCGTAGGCGTTCATGGCGTCCACGCCCTCATCCAGGCGCGCGCCGGCGGTATCCAGCAGCGCGAACAGGGGCGCGCCGGTCTTCTCGGCCAGGTCCATGACCTTCAGCACCTTGCGGGCGTGATCCATGCCCACGGAGCCGCCCTTCACGGTGAAATCCTGGGCGTAGACGTAGGCGGGGTTGCCGTCGATGGTGCCGTAGCCCGTCACCACGCCGGCGTCGGCGTTCAGCACGTCCAGCTCCACAAAGCTGGCGGCGTCCAGCAGCAGCGCGATGCGCTCTCTGGCCAGCAGCTTCCCGGCCTGCTTCTGCTTGGCGCAGAGATCCGGGTCGCCCTTCAGTATCGCAAGCTTGCGCTCACGAACGACGGGCAGGTTCTGTTCCACTTTCATAGTCATTCCCTCCATTTTAGAAACAGACTCCAAAGTCTCATCAAATCCCAAATTCGGAATTTCGACATTTCCCCCTCTTTTCCTCTTGGAGAATGCGTTATTTTTTCGCTAATGAATGGATATCGCGCCGGACCGCCGGGCATAGGGTAGCAAAGCGGCCTGCGCCGCGAAGGGAGGCCGCGCCATGAACCTTGTCCGGATCCTGCCGATGCTGTTGCTGGGGCTCGTGTTGACCGTGAAGGGCGGAGACCTGTTCGTGGACGCCGCGGTGTGGATCGCCCAGGCCCTGTCGCTGCCCCGGTTCCTGGTGGGCGCGACGCTGGTCAGCGTGGCCACCACGCTGCCGGAGGTAGCGGTTTCGCTGATGGCCGCCGCCCGCGGGGCGACGGGCATCGCCGCGGGCAACGCCGTGGGCTCGGTGTCGGCAAACCTGGGGCTGATCCTGGGGCTGTGCCTGCTTTTCTCTCCCGTCCCGGCCGGGCGGGGCGGCCTTGTGATGATGGCCGGGGCCGCGGCGCTGCTGACGCTGCTGTGCGCGGAGGGCAGCCTGTCTGTCCCCGGCGCGGCGGCGATGCTCTGTATGTGCCTGGCCTTTATGGCGAAGACCGCGGTGGAGGGCCGGGCGCGCCTTTCAGACCCGGGCCGCCCGCCCCGGCCCGGCGGGGAGGCCGTGGCGACCCAAATCGCAAAGTTCGTGGCCGGGGCAGCGGGCATCGCCGCGGGGGCGCGGCTGCTGTCGGATTACGGCGCGGCCCTGGCCCGGCTGCTGGGCGTGTCCGAGGGCGTGATCGGGGCCACGCTGGTGGCGGTGGGCACGTCGCTGCCGGAGCTGGTGACCGCCGTGGCCGCGCTGCGCCGGGGCCAGGCCAGCCTGTCCGTGGGCAACATCGTCGGCGCGAACCTGATCGACCTGACGCTGATACTGCCCTTGTGCGCCCTGACCGGCGGCGCTCCCCTGCCGCTGCCCCGGCAAAGCCTTGTCCTCGATCTGCCATTCTGCCTTTTTCTCGCCCTGATCGCCGCCCTCCCCGCCCTGCCGGGGCGAAGGTTCTACCGCTGGCAGGGAATCGCGTTGGCGGCAGTGTATGGGGTGTATGTGACGCTGGTGGTCAAGCTGTGAGCGTGGAGGGCAACCGTGTCTCCACTCTCCATGCCCGACCCTCAACTCCCCTCTTGCATTTCCACCGCTTTTGTTGTACACTATAAATGGTTAGGAATGTTGAAGTTCCGCCGATCCTTTCTATATATTATGGAGGTATGTTCAAATGGCCACGATCAACAAGCAGATGAGCATCGGCGAGGTGCTGGAGATCGACCGCACCACCGCCCCGATCATGATGGAATACGGCATGCACTGCATGGGCTGCCCCTTCAGCCAGATGGAGAGCCTGGAGATGGGCTGCGCCGCCCACGGCACCGACGCCGACGAGCTGGTGCAGAAGCTGAACGACTACCTGGCCAGCAAGGAAGGCTGAGAAAGCAATGGGGAATTGGGAATGGGGAATTATGGCTGCGCTCCCGCAATTGTAATTCCCAATTCCAACTTTCCAATTCCCAATTAATCAATATACAGGAGGTAATGCCCTATGGAGCCCATGAAGCTGTACGAACAGTGGCTGCGCGACTTCGCCGATGACGAAGAGACCGTGAAGGACCTTATGTCCATCAAGGACGATCCGAAGGAGATCGAGGATCGCTTCTACCGCGACCTGGAGTTCGGCACCGCCGGCATGCGCGGCGTGCTGGGCGCGGGCACAAACCGGCTGAACAAATACAACGTGCGCCGGGTGTCCCGGGCGCTGGCCAAGTACATACTGACCAACGAGGGCGGCGCCGAAAAGGGCGTGGCCATCGCCTACGATTCCCGCCGCAAGAGCACCGAGTTCGCCCGGGAGGCCGCGCTGGTGCTGTGCGCCGCGGGCGTGAAGGTGTTCCTGTACGAATCGCTGCGGCCCGTGCCGGTGCTGTCCTTCACGGTGCGCCACCTGGGCTGCATCGCCGGCATCGTGATCACCGCCAGCCACAACCCCGCCCAGTACAACGGCTACAAGGTGTACTGGACCGACGGCGCGCAGATGCCGCCGGAGTCCGTGAAGGGCATCACCGACCGGCTGCCCGAGACCACCTTCGCCGAGTCCCTGCCCATGGACGAGAAGGAAGCCTTGGCCAAGGGCCTGCTGAACTATATCGGCAAGGACGTGGACGACGCCTACATCGCCGCGGTGAAGAAGCTGGCCGTGAACCCGGAGCTGACCCGCGAGATGGGCGATAAGCTCAAGATCGTTTACACGCCGCTGCACGGCTCCGGCAACATCCCGGTGCGCCGCATATTCGACGAGATCGGCATGAAGCACGTGTATGTCGTCAAGGAGCAGGAGCTGCCCGACGGCGAATTCCCCACCGTGAAGGTGCCGAACCCCGAGGACCCCGCCGCCTTCACCCTGGCCCTCAAGATGCAGAAGGAGCTGGGCGCGGACCTGTGCGTGGGCACCGACCCGGACTGCGACCGCGTGGGCATCGCCTGCATGACCGACAACGGCCTGCGGCTTTTGAACGGCAACCAGATCGGCTGCCTGCTGCTGCACTACATCCTCAGCCAGAAGAAGCAGCGGGGCGAGCTGCCCGCCAACGCCGCCGCGGTGACCACCATCGTGTCCACCGAGATGGCCCGGGCCATCGCCGACGACTTCGGCGTGAAGCTGATCAAGGTTCTCACCGGCTTCAAGTACATCGCCGAGCAGATCCAGCTGTTCGAGACCACCGGCTGCAACACCTTCATGTTCGGCTTTGAGGAGAGCTACGGCTACCTGTCCGGCACCGACGTGCGCGACAAGGACGGCGTGAATGCCTGCATGCTGATCGCCGAGGCCGCCAGCTGGTACAAGAAGATGTACGACAAGACCCTGGCCGACGCCATCGACATGCTGTACGAGCAGTACGGCTACTATGGCGACAAGGTGACTTCCTTCGTGCTGCCCGGCAAGGACGGCCTGGAGAAGATGCAGCACACCATGGCCGCCCTGCGCATGAATCCCCCGAAGGATTTCGCCGGCGAGAAGGTGGTGGCCGTACGCGACTACCAGACCAGCGTGCGCACCACCGCGGACGGCGCCACCGAGACCCTGACCCTGCCCAAGAGCAACGTGATGTACTTCGAGCTGGAAAACAAAGCGTGGATCTGCGTGCGGCCCTCCGGCACCGAGCCGAAGATCAAGCTGTACGTGAACGCCGTGTCTGGGGACCCGGAGACCACCAAGGCCCTGCTGAACGCCTATTCCGACGCGGCGGTGAAGCTGCTGGAGAGCCTGTAAGGGCGTCAAGCGCCCCACCATA
Organism: Christensenellales bacterium; assembly: GCA_045130815.1. GTDB lineage: Bacteria > Bacillota > Clostridia > Christensenellales > Aristaeellaceae > UBA2862. The sequence goes on along the minus strand of JBGUQG010000323.1, from coordinate 3,138 downwards.
GGTAGGGCCTGTGCCGAGCCCAAGACACGACAGAAGCCCGCGACGCGAAGCGGAGCGGGGCGCAGAATGGAGTGTGGAGAGCGGGGTTGGAGTCAGTCTGATCGCTCCGCTCTCCGCCCGGTATTGACGGTGTTTTCAAAGATCCTTCGCTTCGCTCAGGATGACAGGGAAACGCGTCGTTGTCATCCTGAGCGCAGGCGAAGGATCTTCGCCGTGTTCAAGCATGATGTCCACCGCACACTACCCACCCAGGAGGCCTGCCCATGAGAAACGAGAGCCGCAGGATGGCGCTTTGCGGCGTGATGGTGGCGCTGGGCGCGGCGATAATGATGGCCGGGGGTGTGATCCCGGCGATGACCTTCTGCTCGCCCGCCATCGCGGGGCTGACGCTGCTGCCCGTGCTGCGGGAATACGGCAGGAAGTGGGCCCTGTCGGCGTATGCGGCCATCGCGGCGCTGTCGCTGATGCTGTCGCCGGACAAGGAGAGCGCGCTGCTGTTCGCGTTTTTGGGCTGGTATCCGGTCTTGAAGCCCCGGCTGGACGCCATCCGCCGCCGCCCCGCCCGCGTCGCGGCGAAGCTGGCGGTATTCAACGCCGCCGCGGGTGCGATGCTGCTGTGCGTCGCCTATGTGTTCACCATGCCCGCCGTGCTGGCGGAATACGCGGAAATGTCCCGGATCATGCTGATCGCCTTCGCGGTGATGGCCAACGTGACCCTGCTGCTGTACGACCGGCTGCTGGTGATCATGCTGGCGCTGTATGAACGAAGGCTGCGGCCGCTGATCCACAAGTAACCCCAGGAGCGAATACGATGAAGAAAAACCAATGGCTGACCGTTCCCAACCTGATGTCCCTGATCCGGCTGTGCCTGATCCCGGTGTTCGTGGTGCTCTATCAGAGGGGGCAAATCACCGCCGCGGTGATCGCGCTGTGCGCCTCGGCCCTGACCGACATCATGGACGGCTTCGTGGCCCGCCACTTCAACATGGTCAGCGACGTGGGCAAGGTGCTGGACCCCATCGCTGACAAGCTGACCCAGGGCGCGGTGCTGATCTGCCTGGCCGCCAAGCGTCCCGGCATGTGGGCCCTGGTGGGCCTGATGCTCGTCAAGGAGGCCTGCACCGGCATCGCCAACTGGGTGATCATCCGCCGCACCGGCTGGGTGCACGCCGCCCAGTGGCACGGCAAGCTGGCCACGGTGCTGCTGTACGCGGCCATGCTGGCCCACCTGATCTGGCCCGGCATGTCCCAGGCCGCCTCCTGGTGCCTGATCGGCGCGTGCGCCGCGGCGGTACTGCTGTCGCTGTGCCTGTACGGAAAGGACAATATAAAGATACTGAGAGCCTCCGCGAAGCGGAGTGAATGAGAAACGGGATTTGGCACGGTGTGCCAAATCCCGTTTCTCATACCAGGGGGGCCGATCCGCGGGTCGGCCCCCCTGGTCATTTTACCGTTCCACCATCGCGCGGTCGAAGTCGATGTAATCGACGATCTCGCCCGCGGCGTTCAGGAAGACCACGGTCCACCGGAAATCATCACCGGTCAACCGGAGCGTCACCTTGCCGGAGGCGTCGAAGGCGTCGCCTTCCGGGCAGGCGATGGTGTCGTTGCCGCTTTCCACGGCGGCCCGAACAGCCTCGCCCCCGAGCATCAGGTCAAAGCTGACGCTGTCCCCCGCGGCGGGCGTCGCGGTATACGCGCCGTCCGCGCCGGTAAAGCGCAGCCTGCCGACGCCGTAATCGCCCTGCACGGCCACAGGCCAGTCTTCCGGGCTGTCGACGTTCTTCACGGTCACCTTTCCGCCGGCGGCGGTCAGGCAGTCATCGTCCAGGGTGACATAGGCCTCGCCCATGGGCAGGGACACCGGCAGCCACACCCGCACGCACACGCCCTCGCCCCACATCAGGGCGTCCAGCGTCGCATCGTCGATGGGCTCAAGCTTTACCCGCTGGGCGTCGTCAAACCGGACCTCGGTCACCACGCCCTCTTTGTCGTTTACCCGCAGGCTGCCGCCGCCCAGGGCGACGTCCTGCCTGGGCAGGTAGATGTACAGCGTGTCGCAGTAGGTCTGCGCCGGATTCTTCGCCCCGGGCGCCATCAGCATGTAGCCCATGGTGGTCTCCAGGTCGACCTCGGGCTTGTCCGCGCAGGGCTGGGCGGGAGAGGTCCCGTCCGGCCATTGCGCGGCATGGGCCGTGTCCATGCAAAGGATGAATGCGATCAGTATTGCCAATGCGCGTTTCATATCATCGATATACCGTCCGGTCTCAAACGAAAGCCGGCACAAAAAAACACAGACCCCGTACCACGTTTGGTTCGGCTCTGCGTCTATGCGTCCGGCTCTGATTGATTCTTGATTATTCGGTTTTCAGCATCGATCAGGAATATTCCCTTGCACTTCGGGCAGTACAGCGGGAAGTTCTTCAACACCATATCGCCCCGGATCCGCGTGCGCGTCTTCGCGTGACACCTTGGGCACAGCACCCAATCCTCGAAATCATCCGCTCTGGTCGGTTGCAATCGCCTTTCCCTCCTTTGGCGGCACCGGCACGGGCACCTCGGTGGGCCTGCCCATGAGGTCCGATTTGACAAACATCCTCATGGCCTTGAACTCCTCGCCCAGCAGATCCACCAGCTCGTCCTCGGTGAAGCGGCACATGCCCGTGGCGCTCAGCAATTGTCCGTTATGTGCACATAACAAAAAGCCGGGGCCGTTCAAGCCCCGGTTGATCCAATGAAAAAAAACTATCTGTGCCGCCGGTCCACGCCGTTCTCCCGGTAATAGGCGGCCTTGGCGGCGTACATGGCCATGTCCGCCGCCTTTACCAGCTTTTCAGCGTTCAGGTCCGGATTGTCCCCGGCCAAGGCATAGCCGACGGCCAGCGACAGCGACTTGACCGTCCGTCCCTGCCAGCGGTCGGTTTCCCGCCTCAAGTGGACAAGGGCCATCTCTGCCGCGTCGGCGGGCATGCGGGTCATCACCACGAACTCAGCGCCGCCGGTGCGATAGCAATCCGATGCCTCGCCCATCACCTTTTCGATGCATCGGGCCGCGCCGATGATCAGCTCGTCCCCCGCCTCGTGGCCCAGGGTGTCGTTCACCTGCTTCAGGCCGTTGATGTCGATGGTGAAGGCAGC
>JBGUQG010000322.1:0-2969 GCA_045130815.1 Christensenellales bacterium | reverse complement strand
GCTCGATCTGCGTCGCGCCGCGGGCCTTCAGCCAAGCCTGCTTCACCAGGTCCGCGGCCTCCGGATGCGCCTCCAGGTACTTGGCCGAGGCGTCCGGGTCGATGTTCTCCAGAAAGTCGTTCTTGGCCACGTCCTCGCCCACGGTGGTGAAATACAGGCCGAACTTGGCGTTATCGTACTTGCCGTGGCTCTTCACGGAATAGTATTTCAGCTGGGAGGCGTGCTCCTGCATGCCGATCTGGGCCACCTGCAGCGGGGAATAGCCGCCAAGGCTGTCCAGCTTGGTCTCCCAGTCCATCTCGATCTGGTTCTCCTTGTACAGGTGGTGGTACAGCTTCTTCACCTGCCAGGTGCCGTAGATGTCAAAGGACTCGGGATAGCGGGTGGGGTCCGCCGCGGCTTCGATGGCGTACATCATGGCCCGGGCGGTGGTCCTGTGCTGGTTGTGGCCGTACTCGCCGTTCAGGTCCTGGGTGACGATCACCTCCGGCTTGAAGCGGCGGATGCGCTCCACCAGCACCGACAGTATGTGGTCCTTGCCGCCCCACGCCGCAAGGGTCTCGCTGACGGAGTTCACCCGCATGTCCCGCAGGTTGATGAACTCCGGGTAGTCCCGCACGCCCATCTTCCACAGCGCGTTCAGCGCCTCCATGCGGCGATAGCGGGTGCAGTTGGCCATGTACACCACCACGGTGGGCTTCTTCAGCGCCGTGGCGTAGTAGGGGATCGTGCCGCCCAGGAAGATCAGCTCGTCGTCCTGGTGGGTGGAGACCACCATAACGTCCGCCTTCAGCACCGGCGGGTTCCAGGCCTGCACGTCGCTGGGCAGCTCGCCCGCGGAATAGACCTTGATCTCGCAGATCGACTGGTCCATCGCGGTCATCTTCAGCTGGATGTAGCGCGTCTCGGGCAGCAGCTCAAACAGGGTGTATATGTTGGGAAAGGTATCGTCCTGGTTGCGCTGGCGCAGCACGTTGAGGTCCGAATCGTATTCGATCAGGTCGAAGCCCTTGTGATCGAACACCCACTCGATGCGCAGCCATCCCGCCGATGCCCCCTCGGGCAGCTTGATGCCCACATAGGCGTTCGGGTGCTCGTAGCTCCAGCTGGTGCGCACCCTGTCGTCCTTCAGCTTGCTCCGGCTGCCCTCGGACACCTTGAAGCTGCAGTTCTTGGTGATGTCCTGGGCCTTCGCCGCCGCCTGCTCCGTCCCCGCGAACGCCGCCGTCAGGGCCAGGCCCAGGCAAAGGCAAAGCGCCGCGGCCAGAATCCGTCGTATTCTCCTGCCAGTCATGCTTGCGTATCCTCCAGTAATTCCAATACCACGGCGTTGTGCAGCTCCATGCCCCGCAGGGTCAGGCGCAGCATATCCCCGTCCAGCTCGATCAGCCCGCCCGCCGCGAGCCGCCTGAGCGCGTCCTGACGGCCCTTTTCAAAGGGCGCGCCGAACGAGCGCCGCCAGGCCGCCAGGTCCAGGCCCCGGACGGTGCGGGTGGACAGCATCAGCGTTTCCTCCATGGCGTCGTCCGGGGTCAGCTCCTGTCCGTCCATGGCGCGCAGGCCGGCGAGGTAGTCGTCCAGCCCCTCCGGGTTGTGGAAGCGCCGGTTCTTAAGCAGCGAGTGGGCCGCGCAGCCCAGGCCCAGGTATTCGTCCCGGTTCCAGTACGCCAGGTTGTGCCGGCAGGCATATCCCGGCCTGGCGTAGTTGGAGATCTCGTAGCGCCCGTAGCCCGCCCGGGCCAGCCGCGCCACGGCCTCGCGCTGCATGGCGTTCACGGCGTCGTCGTCGGGCAGCGCCGCCTCCCCCGCCGCCACCCGGCGGGCCATGGGCGTGCCCTCCTCCACGATCAGGCTGTAGGCGGAAATATGCTCCACCCCCAGCGCGACCGCCGCGTCCAGGCTTTCCGCCCATTGGGCCATGTCCTGGCCGGGCAGGGCGTACATCAGGTCCAGGTTGATGTTTTCAAACCCGGCCCGGCGGGCCATGCCCACCGCCTCGCCGATCTGCGCCGGCGTGTGGATCCGCCCCAGCGACGACAGCAGCCCGCCGTCAAAGCTCTGGGCCCCCAGGCTCAGCCGATTCACTCCCGCCGCGCGGCAGGCCGCCAGCTTTTGGGGCGTCAGCGTGCCGGGGTTGCCCTCCACGGTGATCTCCGCGCCCTCCGCGAAGGGCACGGCGTCCCGCAGCCTTTCCAGCGTGCCGGCGATGTACTCCGCCGGCACCAGCGTGGGCGTGCCGCCGCCAAAGAACGCGGTGACGGCCTCATAGCCCGAAAGGCGCGCCCGCCAGCCGTCGATCTCGCCCCAGAGCGCCTCAAAGTACCGCGCCCAGTCCCTCTCCCGCCCCGGGAACGAGGCGAAATCGCAATAGGCGCACTTGGACGCGCAGAAGGGGACGTGGATGTAGAGTGAAAGCGGTGATAATGAGGAATGAGGAATGAGGAATGAGGAATTGTGGATGAAACCCTCCGGGTTTCCTCTATTCAGCAGAATTGTCCTCCGTTTGTATTTCAATCAGACAAATCCGAAGGATTTGCTCCTTCATTCCTAATTCCTCATTCCTAATTCCTGATTCGTCTTCCCGGATTCCCGATGTCAATCCATCTTCAGCACCGCCATGAACGCTTCGCTGGGCACGCTCACGCTGCCCACCTGGCGCATGCGCTTCTTGCCCTCCTTCTGCTTTTCCAGCAGCTTCTTCTTGCGGCTGATGTCGCCGCCGTAGCACTTGGCCAGCACATCCTTGCGCAGGGCCTTCACGGTCTCCCGGGCGATGACCTTGCCGCCGATGGCGGCCTGGATCGGGATCTCGAACAGCTGGCGCGGTATGGCGTCCTTCAGCTTTTCGGCGATGCTGCGGCCCCGGGGATAGGCCCGGTCGCGGTGCACGATGATGGACAGCGCGTCGCACTGTTCGCCGTTGAGCAGCATGTCCAGCTTCACCAGGTCGCTGCGCTCGTAGCCCTTCA
>JBGUQG010000321.1:0-10445 GCA_045130815.1 Christensenellales bacterium | reverse complement strand
ATGACCCTGATGGTCACCCACAACATGCGCGACGCCATACGCTACGGCAACCGCCTGGTCATGATGAACGAGGGCCGCGTGATCCTGGACATCGCGGGCGAAGAAAAAAAGCACCTCACCGTGGAGATGCTGATGGATGCCTTCGCCAGGGCCAGCGGCGAGACCCTTGCCAACGACAGGATACTGCTCTCTTGACCGCCGCGCCGGGGCGACAAAAAAACCGCTTTCGCGGTTTTTTTGTCGCCAGTGGTATTACGCCTTCTTCAGGTTGCTCTTCTTCACATAGCCGCCGGTGCCGCTGAGGGTCTTGACGTATGCCCAGCTGCCCTTGACCTGGTAGACGATCACGAACTGGCCCTTGGACAGCTTGGTGACCCTGCTGCTGTTGGTGGTGGCGTGCTTGTAGACGCCCACGCTCTTTTTGGTATTGTAATAAACCTGGTACTTGTAGGCCACGCCGTAGGAATCCAGGAACCCGCGGTACATGTAGCCGACAACGCCCTTCTCGGTGCAGATATAGGCAAAGGAATTCTTCATTTTGTTCAGGTAGAACACCTTGGTGCCCTTGCTGACGCTGACCTTTTTATCATAGCTGGAGGACGGACCCGTGCGGATACGCGCGCCGTCCACATTCACCCTGAGGATCTTGACCTTGCTCTTGGAGGCCGCGGACGCGCCCACAGGCACGGCGACGGTTCCCAGCAACAGCAGCACGGTCAGCAGCAAAGCCAGCATTCTATGCTTCATAAGGCAGCACCCCCTAATTTACACAGCGTATTGTAGCACAAATATATGGCAAAAGCAAGCCCAAATATCATATTTCTGTCGAAATCAGGGCTTGCTTTGTCGAATTTCACGCTGAAACAATCAGTTAAAATATACCAACTCTTCCTTGGGCGGCCCGGCGGGGGTCACCTTTTCCTGGATCAGCACGATGGCGTCGGTGCCGTGCAGGGGGCTGAAGCTCTTCTCGGCCTTCGCGTCCAGGAAGATCCAGTCGTTGGTCTTGGGCGGCTGGTCCTTGTACTGGCACAGAAAGCCGATGCCGCCGATGTCCTCGGCGCAGCAGGTCATCACGTGGCGGCCGAACACGAAGCAGTTCTTGGGCATGTCCTCCATGCGGAAGGCGCGGCCCCGGGCGTGGATGCGCTTGCCGTCATAGCGGTCGGGGTGTTCCAGCGCGTCCAGGTAGAAGGTGCCGAAGTCCTCGTCCCCGATCTCGATGGTGTCAGCCTTCACGTCGAAGGGCAGGTCCTCGTCGGACACCCCGTCGTCGGTGGTGCCGTCCGTGTTCTCAAAGAACACGCGCACGGCCCCGTTCAGGCCCTTCACCGCCCGCCGCCAGGCGCTCTTGGTGTGGCCGGGGGCGCAGCGGTTGAACAGCACCAGGTCGGCCTCCTTCAGGCCGTCCGCCATGTACTTGCGCATGTTCTTCAGGTACAGCTCGAAGGTGTTCGCGTCCACCAGGTCGATGATCTGGGCCAGCTCCCATTCCTCGGGCTTCTCGGCGGCGTACAGCGTATTCATCAGCCAGGTGGCGTTGTACTCGATGATCACGCGCTCCGGGCTGTGCTCGCGGTTGAGCCGCAGCAGGCGCTTGCCCGCGATCTGCTTCGCATCCTCCAGGTTCACCAGCACGGTGTTGCAGCGCTTCAGCAGCTCGGGGTCGTACTCCTCCTCCCCCTCCTCGCAGCACAGCAGCAGCGTGCGCTCGCCCTCGGAGAAGTTCTCGTCGGTCAGCATGTCCGTGACGAACTTGGTCTTGCCGCTTCCCAGGAAGCCGGTAACGATATATACGGGGATGCTCATAGCGCGCTCCTTAGATCCCAAACAGTTCCTTGACGGCGTCCTGATGGATGCCCACGCCGATCACGCACAGGCGGCCGGTGTAGTCGGCAGCGCCCTCGCGCACCTCCCACTCGCCGGGCACATAGTCGAAGTGCAGCCAGCGGCCGTCGTTCGTGGGCAGGATGCCCTTGGTCCGCAGGATCTGGCCGTACTCCGCGCCGTTGCCGTCGTCCAGCTCCTCCAGGGCGCCGCGGATCTCGGCCTCGTCGAAGCGCTTCGGGGTCTCCACGCCGATGTTGTCGAAGATCTCGTCGGCGTGATGATGGCCGTGATGGTCGTGGCCGCAGCCGCAGCCGTCGTGATCGTGGTCGTGATGATGCCCGTGCTCGTCGTGATCGTGGTCGTGATGATGCTCGTGCTCGTCGTGATCGTGGTCGTGATGATGGTGCTCGTGGTCGTGGTGGTCCGCCTCGGGCAGGTCGTCCACGGTCAGCAGGAAGGTGGGATGCTCGATGGTCTCCAGCATCGTGGCCGGGGACAGCTCGTCCCAGGGGGTGGTGACGATGCGCGCCTTTTCGTTGTGCTGGCGCAGCAGCGCGACGCACTTTTCGATCTTCTCGGCGGAGGTGGTCTGGGTGCGGCTGAGGATGATGGTCTCGGCGCTCTCGATCTGGTCGATGAAGAATTCGCCGAAGTTGTGGGCGTACATGCGGCACTTGCCCACGTCCGCCACGGTGGCGCAGCCCGCCAGTTGGACCTCGTGGGTCTTGGAGATGTCGTCCACCACGCGGCGGATGTCGGACAGCTTGCCCACGCCCGAGGGCTCGATCAGTATGCGGTCGGGGTGGTAGGTGTCGATCAGCTGGCCCAGCGCCTCGGTGAAGTCGCCCACCAGCGTGCAGCAGATGCAGCCGGAATTCAGCTCGGTGATCTGTACGCCGGTGTCCTTCATGAAGCCGCCGTCGATGCCCACCTCGCCATACTCGTTCTCCAGCAGAACCACCTTTTCGCCCTCAAAAGCGCCGTCCAGCAGCTTCTTGATCAGCGTGGTCTTGCCGGCGCCCAGAAAGCCCGAAATAATGTTTACCTTTGTCATTTTTCCTCACCTGTCCTGTTTGCTTTGATTGTCGCTTTGATTGTTGCCCTGATCGTGCCCCGTCATGCGGCTCAGCCGATCTTCGAGCGGCTGAGGAACCTGTTCACCAGGCGGTTCAGCTCGCTGGTCAGCTGCTTGCTCTGCTCGTCGGTCATGTGCAAGAGATCCACCGCGTTGGCGGTATTCCGGACGCTGTAGAATTCCACGTCGCCAAAGCCCTCGGCCACGTTGCCGGTCAGGTTCAGGCCCACCGCGCTGTCGCCGTAGACCTGGCCGTTCACCGCGGAGGCGCCGGCTTTGCCGCCGTTACCGTCGTCAGAGGCCCGGAGGCTGGCGCTCAGCTCGACCTGGCCGGGCACGTCCAGCGTCAGGTCCACAAAGTCCATGTTGCCCGCGGCGCCATAGTTCGCGCTGGCGGAAAGCCGCCGGCCCATGGCACTGAGCCTCAGGGAGATGACCTGCGCGCCGTCCTGCCGGGACAGCTCGCCGTCGATCAGGAACAGGCTCATCACGTCCAGCGAGAAGCTGAGCGCCGACTTTTTGGGTCTGGACTTCAGGCTGAGGGTCACCGCGTTCACGGCGCTCCCGCCCTGGAGCATATCCACGGTCAGCTGGAGCGCGTTCTTCTTGGAGGTCAGCTTCACATTCGCGCCGGGCGTGTCGGAAGCGACGCCGGCGATCACGTCGTAGATGTCCAGCGACGCGACGGAGCTCTTGTCGGCGGTGGCGATCCTGCCCTTCAGCGAAAAGCCGGAATCACTCTGCAGCATGCCGTCCAGGATGCCGAACAGCGGGCCGGCATAGGCCTGCGCGGCGGCGGGCACGGAGTCCCTGTACTGGCTGACCATGGTCAGCAGCTGCTTGACCATGAAGTAGGGCACCTCGACGTTGGCGACCTTCCTGCCCTTCGCGTCGGTGGTCGGCAGCACGCCCATCAGCGGCGCGTAGACCGTCATGTCCACCATGGGGATCTGCACGCCCTCGAAGGCGGGCAGCTTGAAGTCCAACAGGGTGTCCAGGCCCTCAAACAGCCTGTCCGCCACGGACCGGGCCTGCGGGCCGTACTGGGACAGATCCGCCACGTAGGTCTTGTTCAGGCCGTCCGCCTGGACGTAGAGCTTGCCGTCGATGTACTGCACCAGGCCGCGCTCGGCCACCCTGCCCTTTTTCATCAGCTCGGCCTGCACGGTGGGGATGCCCTCGGGCCAGCCGGAAGCCAGCCGCAGGCTCAGGCTGGACAGGTCCACATCCCGGGGCTTGCCGTTGGTGGTCAGCTGCAAATAGGGCGCAGAGTAGGTCATGACCTGGGCGCTCTCGGCGCAGGCCACGGACGCCAGCAGCATCAACAGCGCCAGCGCAAAGGCGATCAGCTTCTTCATCGTGGATTCCCTCCGTCCGCGTTCAGTGTTTCCGGAAAAAACGGTCGTCGGTCGCGCAGCCAGTCGTTATCTGAATATGCGGTTCAGGCCCGTGCCGCCGGCGAACAGGCCGAACTTCGTGGCGATGATCTCCAGCTCGCTGCGCACCTGCTCCAGCGTGTCCGCGTCCAGGTCCAACAGGTTGTAGCGGTCCTCGATGGCGCTGATGTTCACCATGGGCGTCAGCTGCTTGGTCAGGCTCATCGTGGCGGCGACCTGCGCGCCGTTCTTGCCCTGCATCGCGGCGATCTCGATATCGCCGGTGGACGGCTTGTAGCGCAGGATCAGCTTGGCGTCCTTGCTGGAGCTGTCCACCTTTTCGATCAGCTCGCTCACGTCCGCGTCGTTGGTGGATTCCATGCCCTCGGCCACGGAGAGCATGGCCTCGGCGATGCGGGTGTAGATGGCGTTGGGCAGCGCCATCTCCATCGTGCGCATGCCCGAGGCGTCGGTGGTGGGCAGCGCCATCAGGATCACATCCAAATGCGGGCCGGCCAGCAGCAGGCCCTTGCCGTAGCCCATGGCCAGCTGCGCGCCCTCGCCCTGTTCGCCGGCGATGGCTTCCAGGTCCACGCTGTAGGTCCCCGCGATGCCGCCCACGGACATCAGCAGCGTGGTGCCCTCGAACTGGACCACGCCGTCCACCTGCTGGCCCTTGCCGTTGTCGAAGTTCACCTGCAGCGTGGGCACGCCTTCGGTGGAGCCCAGGATCAGCGTCAGCTTCATGTTCCTGAGGCGCACGCTTCTCATCCGGCCGTTCTGAATGGTGGAGATGGTCAGGTTGGTCAGCTCCAGGGTGCTGGCCATGGAATCGGTCTGCTCGCAGACGCCCACCGCCGTGAACACCAGCAGCAGCGCCAGCACCAGCGCGATGATCTTCTTCATAGGTCTTCCTCCACAGCGCGATAAGCGCGAAAGTCACATACTCGTGCACTGTGCATTCTATCATACGCACTGTTTTATTGTCAACGAAGCTTGTGAAAAGCCCGCGCACATCAACAGTATTTTTACTTTTGCGCCAAAAACAGGGGAACCGCGAATGCGGTTCCCCTGCCGGTATGCGGTTGCCCGATCGCTCAGGCGGCGGGAGCGACGGCGTTGAAGGCGGCGAGCAGCCGGCCCATGATCGCGTTCATCTCCTCGTTCAGCTGGGTCATCTCCTCCTCGGTGGCCCGGGTGGCGTCGAGGGCGGCGTCGGCGTTGGCGATGTTGCGGAAGGCGAAGCCCTCCGTCACGCGCTGGCTGATCTCGCTGTCGATCACCACGTTGCGCGGGGTCTCGCCGTAGCTGTCGACGGTCAGGGTGCAGGCGCCGTCTTCATTGCCGTTGCCGTCGCCGGTGGTCTGGGCGAAGATATCCACGGCAGCCTGGTTCTCCACCGAGATGGCGAAGTCGGTATAATCCGCGCCTTCGTTCTCGCCGTAGGTCAGGGAAGCGTTCACCTTCTGACCGGGAACGTTCAGCTCCAGCGCGGCGACCTGAGCGTCGTCCTGGGGATACAGGCTGCCGTTCAGGGTCATCTGGCCGCTCATCAGGTTCAGGCCCAGATTCAGCTCGGCCTGCTCCGGGATGGAGCTCAGGGCCAGCTGGCCCATGTTCGCGCTCTGGCCGCCCATGCTCACATCCACGGCGAGCACGTCGCTATTCTCGGCGGAGGTGAAGGTGATCGTCAGGAACGCCTCATCGGCGGTGACGCCGTCGACCGCGGGATAGACGCCCACCGTCAGCGCGGCGCTCTCGCCGTAGTCGGCGATATCGCCCTTCAGGGCAAAGCCGCCGCCCAGAATGTCGTCCAGGCCGTTCTGCAGGCCCATGCTCTGGAGAGCCTCGGCGGGAACCTGCTGGAGGATCATGGACAGTATCGCGCTCACCATCTCAGCCGGCAGTTCAAAGCTGGCGGTGGTTTCGGTGGTCGTGAACGAGATCAGCGAGCCCAATACCGGCGAGGAAGCGATGCTCAGCAGATCGATCTTCGGAATGTTCACGCCCTGGAACTTGGGCAGCTTGTTCTTGGCCATGTCCGGCAGGGAAGCAAACATCTTCTTGTAGCCCTGACCGGCCATGCCGCCGGCCATGGACATATCCGCGGCGAGGGGACGGCTCAGGCCCTCCAGGTTCACAATCATGCGCTCGCCGATAACCTGCAGCTCGCCGGACAGCAGGGTCTCGCCGTCCTTCACGATGTCAAACTGCACGGTGGGCACGCGGTTGTCCTCGACAAAGCCGTCCTCATCGGAAACGGGCTCCTCGCCCGCCATGCCCGCGGCAATGGTCAGGGTCGTGCCGGTCAGCTCGGCGGTGTTGGTCTGACCCCCTTCGGTGACGGTGATCACCGGATTGGCGACGGTCAGCACGGTCGCAGTCTCGGCAAGGGCCGCGGACGCCGTCACCAGCATCAGCGCCAGCACGATCGCAAGCAGCTTCTTCATGTTTTAACCCTCCATCATCATTGTATGTATACCGTTGCGTCGCCTTGTCAATCGCCCCGCGCTGCGCTATAATAGGATCAAAGGTCTGCGGACGGCGCGACGCGCCGTCCCGCCATCGGAAGGGCGGCGAACGTCATGCGATTCACAAAGATGCACGGTATCGGTAATGATTTTATCATAATAGACGCCATTCGTCAATATGTGGCGGACCCTCAGCTGTTGTCATCCCGGCTGTGCGACAGACACTTTGGCGTGGGCGGCGACGGACTGATCCTGGCCCTGCCCTCATCCCGCGCCGACGCGCGCATGCGCATTTTCAACAGCGACGGCACCGAGCCGGAGATGTGCGGCAACGGCATCCGCTGCCTGGGCAGGTTCCTGTACGACGAGGGCCTGTGCCAAAAAATACCGATGACCGTCGAGACCGGCGCGGGCCTGCTGACCCTGCAGCTTTCGGTGGAGGACGGCACGGTCCGCGGCGCCACCGTGAACATGGGCGCGCCGCGCTTCTCGCCCGAAGAGATCCCCGTGGCGGCGGACGGCAACGCCGTGACGGTGGAGGTCGACGGCCGGGCGCTGCGCTTCTTCTGCGTGAGCATGGGCAACCCCCACGCCGTGACCTTCGACCTGTTCCCGGACGAGGACGGCCTGCGCCGCCTGGGCCCGCAGATCGAGCGACACCCCCTGTTCCCCCGTCGGACCAACGTGGAATTCTGCCGCCTGGACGGCGAGGGCGGCGCGCAGGTGCGGGTCTGGGAGCGGGGCGTGGGCCCCACCCTGGCCTGCGGCACCGGGGCCTGCGCCGTGCTGGCCGCTGGCGCCGCCCAGGGCCTGCTGCCCCGCGAGGCCCCGATCGCCCTGCCCGGCGGCACGCTGAGCGTGCGCTGGGGCGAGGACGGCTGCCTGTACATGACCGGCCCGGCGGAAAGGGTGTTCACCGGGGAGATCGAAGAATAGCAAAGGGGCGGCGTACGCCGTCCGCCGGGGATACCGCCGTTCAGATGTTCATTCTGAGCGACCTCATCCGACCTGCCTGCGGCAGGCCACCTTCCCCAAAGGGGAAGGCTTCTGGCGGGCGGCGTACGCCGTCCCTACATGTCCGTATTTCCCTGCTTCCTGTCTGTTCCCGTTCCCTTCAGCTGTCAAATATCCTTCTGCCCCAGCTGAAGGTGCGCTTGTAGTAGCCTGAGCTCAGCGAGCTGAGCAGGACCTTCCTGGCCGCCGACGAGGCGTGCAGGAAGTAACCGTTGCCCAGGTAGATGCCCACGTGGTCGCTGAGATCGTCGTCGCTGACCGTGTCAAAGCACACCAGATCGCCGCGCTTCAGGTGGTCGTAGTCGATCTTCTCGAAGCTGTCGTCGTAGCCCTGGGACCGGGAGGAGCTCTTCATCGAATCGCAGCCGGCCTTGCCATAGCAGTAGTAGGCGTAGCTCGCGCAGTCGAAGGTCTTCGGCGGGTCGGCCTTTTCGGCATAGGGCGCGCCCACCAGCGCCTGGGCCACGTAGATGGCCCGCTCTACCCTTGAATCGGCAACGCCGCTCAGGGTGGCGCGCAGCGACTCCGGAATGGATTCGGGGCCGGACCCGCCGGAGGAAGACTGGCCGCCGGAGGAGGAGACCTTCCCCGAGGACAGCACGCCCGCCTTGATGTAGCCCGTCTCGGTGCCGGACTTGTTCTGCACGCGCACGCAGCTGCCGTCCACGCCGACCACGTACACCACCGCGCCCGCGGTGGCCGTGACCAGCTTTTTGGCGCCGGAGGCATCCTTGTAGATCGTGGCCTCCTCGGTGACGTAGGCCTTCAGGGGATCCACCCGATCCAGGTATTTCAGCTTCACATAGGCCGTGCGGCCCTTGTAGGCGATCTTGCCCCAGCCCTTGGCGCAGGCCTTCAGGTCCACGCGCAGGCCCTTGGGCACCTTGACGCTCTTGGCGGATGTGGTCGCCTTTTGATATACCCTCGTGGTGGCGTTCAGCCTGACCTGCACGGAATCCGCCAGGGCGGACCCGCAGGCGAGCATGACCGCCAGCGCGAGGATCAACGCGCGCAGCACGCGCGGGATTCGTCGGGACATTGCATACGCTCCCAATGATGATTTGACCTTTATTATATTTCAGAATTGTGTCATTTACAACACTGTTTCTGAAAACTTTTGTTCCGCCCGGCCTGCGCTTGCGCGGACGGGCGGCAAGGGGTATAATTGAAGTCGAGGGGGTGTTGCCATGTCCATACGGGCCCGCTGCGCGGTGGTCGGCGCGGCAAACATCGACATCGGCGGCTTTCCCCTGGGCAGGCTGTCGCTGCAGGATTCCACCCCGGGCCGGGTCGTGCTGTCCGCCGGGGGCGTGGGCAGGAACATCGCCTGCAACCTGGCGCGGCTTGGCGTCGAGGCCCACCTGATCGCGCCGCTGGGCACGGACGCCCTGGCGGACATCGCCCGGGCCGACTGCGCGCGCTGCGGGGTGGACACCTCCCTTTCGCCGGTGATCGAGGGGGCGGCCAGCTCCACCTACCTGTTCATCGCCGACGCGGGCGGCGACATGCAGCTGGCCGTCAACGACATGGCCATCTGCGACCGCCTGACCCCGGAGGCGCTGGAGGGCCGGCTGGCGCTGCTGAACGCCATGGACGCGGTGGTGCTGGACGCCAACCTGCCCGCCGCGACGCTGGCCTTCCTGGCGGAGAACGTGCGCGCGCCGCTGATCGCGGACGCGGTGTCCACGGCCAAGGCCCCGCGGCTGCTGGAAGCGATCCGGCGGCTGGACGCCGTGAAGCCCAACGCCATCGAGGCCGAGACCCTGACCGGCATACCGGTGCACGGCGCGGATTCCGCCATGCGGGCCGCAACGGCGCTGGTGGAGATGGGCGCGCGCCGGGCGTTTGTCACCCTGGGGGAAAAGGGGGCATGCTGCGCCGACGCGGGCGGGGCGCGCTTCCTGCCCGGGGCGGCCCTGCGGCTGGTGAACGCCACCGGCGCGGGCGACGCCTTTACCGCCGCGCTGACCTGGGCCACGCTGCGCGGCCTGCCGCTGGCCCAGTGCGGCGTCGCCGGCCTGGCGGCGGCTTCCATCTGCGCGGAAAGCCTGGAAACGGTCAGCCCGGAAATCGACGAAGCGGCGGTGCTGGAACGCATGAATGAATACAAGGAGGCTCACCATGAACAAATATCTTGAAATCTCACCGGAGGTCAGCCGGGCGCTCAGCGAGGGCAGGCCGGTGGTGGCGCTGGAATCCACGATCATCTCCCACGGCATGCCCTATCCCCAAAACGTGGAGACGGCGCTGAACGTGGAGCGCATCGTCCGCGAGAACGGCGCGGTGCCGGCCACCATCGCCATCATCGGCGGCAAGCTGAAGGCCGGCCTGTCGAAGGACGAGATCGAATACCTGGGCAGGAAGGGCTACGCCGTGACCAAGGCCTCCCGCCGGGACCTGCCGGTGCTGGTGGCCAAGGGCGAGGACGGCGCGACCACCGTGGCCACCACGATGATCATCGCGGCGATGGCGGGCATCCGCGTGTTCGCCACCGGCGGCATCGGCGGCGTGCATCGCGGCGCGGAGACCACCATGGACATATCCGCCGACCTTGAGGAGCTGGCCTCCACCCCGGTGATGGTGGTGTGCGCCGGCGCGAAGGCCATACTCGACCTGAAGCTGACCCTCGAATACCTTGAGACGCACGGCGTGCCCGTGATCGGCTACGGCACGGAGGAG
>JBGUQG010000320.1:0-3530 GCA_045130815.1 Christensenellales bacterium | reverse complement strand
GACCGAGGCTCAGGTATGTGAAGAAGGGACCTTCGCTCAACCGGCCCTGCATCCACTGCCGAGCCTGCTGCGCCACGTAGTCGCTTTCGATGCGGGCGGACCGGGCGTAGCGGGCCGCCGCCTCGGTGAATCGTGGATAGCATTGCTCCAACGCCGGGATCCCATGCAGCCGCAGGGCGTTGCGGGGGTTGTCGGCCAGGGCGTTGGTGGCGTCCTCGCGCCAGGACAGGCCCCGGCGCTCCAGGTACGCGATCAGCTGTCCCTTGCGCAGACCCAGCAGGGGCCGGACGAGATGGCCGGATTGCTCCGCCATGCCGCCGATGCCCTCCGGGCCCGTGCCACGGCACAGGTGCATCAGCACCGTCTCCGCCTGGTCGTCCATGTGGTGGGCCAGCGCGATCACGTCCGCGCCCAGCGTCCGCCGCTGTTTTTCAAGGAAGTCATGGCGGGCCCGGCGGGCGGCGGTCTCAAGACCCTCGCCGCTTTGCGCGGCCAGGGCGGGCACGTCGATCCGCCCCGCGTAAAAGGGAATCGCCAGCCCTTCGCACAGCGCGCGGCACCATCGGGCGTCTTCCGCGCTCTCCGGGCGTATGCCGTGGTCCAGGTGCGCCGCAAGCAGCGCAAGGCCCAGTGCGTCCCGCGCCTCGGCCAGCATCGCCGTCAGCGCTACGGAATCCGCGCCGCCGGACAGCGCGATCAGCACGCGCTTTCCCCGCAGACCGGAGAAGTCGGGCAGGGGCATGTCGCCCCGCCGCATCGCAAAATCATCCACCATAACGGATACTATTATAATCGGTCTAAAAAAATATAGCAACCGATTTTGACCGAGAAACGGCATAAATGCTGTAAAAAGAGGTTAAAATCATGATATGCAGGAAATGATTGCCAGCGCCGGGCGTCGTCGCCCGCGGCGGCGCGCCGCGGCCCGGGGCGACAAACATTCCCACCGCGCGGGGCATTTGCCAGCATAGCGGCCCCGGCTTTCGGTCAAATTAGCGGATGGCTCGCGGCGCGGGGCGGCGGTTTGATTGGCAAAAAACGGCAGGCGCGGCGCGGGGCGCAAGGGGCAGAGAAGGAGGATGGTGCTATGGGAGACAGGTTCAGGCGGCGGCTGACCGGCGCGCTGGCCGCGGCGACGGCGATGCTCATGCTGTCGCCGCAGCTGGGCGCGCTGTCGCAGCTGCCGGACGAGTTGGTGCTGGACGCGGGCACGGTGACGGTCATCCCGGTTTCCACGGCGCTGCGCGCGGACGCCGCCGGGGAAGACGGCGCGATCGCCGGGGTGGAGACGCGCGTGGACCCGGGCGGCGGCAGCCTGACGCTGAGGGCGGGGGACAGCGGCGAGGGGCGGCTGACCTTCCGGCTGCTGGGACTTTTGCCGCTGCGCACGGTGAAGCTGTCGGTGCAGCCGCGGCGGGTGCTGGTGCCGGGCGGCCAGTCCGTGGGCGTGGCAATGAAAACCTTTGGCGTGGTGGTGGTCGGCAATTCGGATCTGGGCAAGACCCCCAGCCCGGCGCGGCTGGCGGGGCTGAAGAGCGGCGACGTGATCCAATGCGTGAATGGGGTGGACATCAGCGGGACGGCCCAGCTGTCGGCCTGCCTGGACGGCGGCGAGACGGCCCACCTGCGCCTGCTGCGGGGCGACAGCGTGGTGGAGTGCGACGTGACCCCCGCCCGGGACGAGCGGGACGGCAGGTATCGCCTGGGGGCCTGGGTGCGGGACAGCACCGCCGGCGTGGGCACGCTTACGTTCTATGACCCGCAGGACGGGGCCTTCGGCGCGCTGGGCCACGCCATCACCGACATCGACACCGGCGTGGTGATGCCGGTGGGCGAGGGCGAGATCTATGCCAACCGGGTGGTGGATGTCACCCCCAGCCGGGACGGGGCCCCGGGCGAGCTGACCGGCGACTTCCTGGGCGAGACCGAGGCGCTGGGCAGCGTGGACCAAAACGGCGAATTCGGCATATTCGGTCACGCGGCCCAGCCCCTCGCAAACAGCCTGTATCCCGGGGGCCTGCCCGTGGCGACGCGGCGGCAGGCGCACACCGGCGCGGCCACGCTGCTGACCACGGTGGACGGCGGCGGCGTTGGGGAGTATGACTGCGAGATCGTGCGGCTGTCCGATTCGGCCCGGCCCGCGACACGGGAGCTGGTGGTGCGGGTGACGGACCCGGCGCTGCTTGAAAGGACCGGCGGCATCGTGCAGGGCATGTCGGGCAGCCCGCTGATCCAGGACGGCCGCATCATCGGCGCGGTGACCCATGTGATGGTGAACGACCCGACCATGGGCTACGGCATATTCATCGATTCGATGCTTGACGGGACGGCATAGGGGCAAAAAACGCAGGGGCGATCGGGAGATCGCCCCTGCGGATCGCCCGGGATCAATCCCAGCCCAGGTTGTCCACCAGCACGTAGCCCACCACGCCGTTCCAGGTGACGCAGGCGAAACGGTCGTTCACGTAGTAGCAGTCGGTGACCAGCGCCCCCAGGGGCACCTTCGCCAGGCGATAGGCGGCGGTGTCCGGCAGCTCGCGCAGCGAAGCGTAGGACAGGCAGTTGACGATCCAGGCGTCGCCGATCCAGGTGCTGTCGTAGGCGGAGGCGCTGCTGCCGCCGGAGACCCAGGACAGGTTGTTGTTCAGGATGTAGCCCTCCACGCCGTTGTAGATGCAGTAGGAGAAGCGCTCGTCCTGGTAGAACACGTTGGTCACGATCTCGCCCAAAGGCACGCGCATCAGCAGGTTGCCGCTGGTGCTGGGATAATCCCGCAGCGATGCGTAGGCCTGGCAGTTCACGATCTGCATGTTGCCCAGGTAGTTGTCCGCCGGATACTCATAGCCCACCGGCCCGTAGATGAACGACAGGTTGCTGTTCAGGATGTAGCCGCCGATGCCGTTGTATTCGCAGTAGGTGAACCGGTCGTCCTGGTAATAGCAGTTGATCACCGTGGAGCCCAGCGGCACCTTCGCCAGCCGCGCGGAGGTGGAGTCCGGGTACAGGCGCAGGGACGCCCAGGACTGGCAGTTCACGATCTCCATCGCGCCCAGCAGGTTGTCGTAGGCGTTGTAGTCGTAGCTGACCTGGGCGGCATGGGCCGCACAGGCGGATACCATCAGCATCAGTGCGAGCGTCAGCATGGTGACGACGCGCAGTTTCTTCATGGGAATACCCTCCTTTGGCGACATTTTCATGCCTCTATTGTAAAGGATGGGCGAAGAAAAGTCAATGGCGTTTGCGCGCTATTCGCGCCAGCTGACATCCGCGTCCACCAGCTGCACGTACATGGCCTCGCCTTCATAGTAGGTGTCGAAGGTGCCGGTCACGGTGATGTCCGTGTCCAGCGGGGGATAGTCGGCGGGATAGGCGTGCTCGCCCTTCCACACGAATTCGATGCCCTGGGCGCAGCAGGCGGTGGCGTCGGCGATGATCGCGGCGAAGTATTCCTGCTTTGTATCCGGGTCCTGATAGTAGCTGAAGCTGCCGTTTATTTTGATCCTTTGCCCCATGTAGCTGTCCGGCCGGGA
>JBGUQG010000319.1:0-8904 GCA_045130815.1 Christensenellales bacterium | reverse complement strand
TGCGCAGAAGGTGATCAAGGGCCTGGAGAGCCGGAACATGAGCGGCTATTACGCCGAAAGCCGGGAGGAGGCGCTGAAGCTGGCGCTGTCGCTGATCCCGGAGGGCAGCAGCGTGACCATGGGCGGCGCGACGAGCGCCGTCGAGATCGGCCTGGTGGACGCGCTGAAGGCCGGGAACTACAACTTCATCGACCGCAACGCCTTTGAGGACAAGCGTGCCGCCATGCTGCTGGCCTACGACGCCGACGTGTTCCTGACCAGCGCCAACGCCATCACCGAGGACGGCGTGATGATCAACATCGACGGCAACGCCAACCGCGTGTCCGCCATCGCCCAGGGCCCGAGGAAGGTGGTGTTCATCGTGGGCATGAACAAGGTGTGCCCCGACCCGGACACCGCCATGAAGCGCGCCCGCAACG
This sequence comes from Christensenellales bacterium, assembly GCA_045130815.1. GTDB lineage: Bacteria > Bacillota > Clostridia > Christensenellales > Aristaeellaceae > UBA2862. The sequence continues at coordinate 8,485 of JBGUQG010000319.1, read as the reverse complement.
TGGCCGCCCCCATCAACGCCCAGCGCTTCGGCCTTTCCACCCCCTGCAGCAAGACCGGCGCATGCATGGACTGCAAGTCCCCCGACACCATCTGCTGCCAGTTCCTGATCACCCGCTACTCCAAGCACAGGGACAGGATCCATGTGATTTTGGTCAACGATAATCTGGGGTTCTGAGAGGATGGAGAATGACGGAGGAGACCTTCGGATTCCTTTGATTCAGGGGGAACCGGATTGCCACGTCGGCCCGGCGGGCCTCCTCGCAATGACACAGGCGTGAAGCGGAAGCACCGGCCCCGAACGCTGACATGGCGAGGAGCGCAGCGACGTGCCAATCCGGTTCCCCTGTTTAATCAAAAAATGAGATAAGGAACCGTAACCGTCCCCTTATCTCACGGGTATGAAGCGGAAGCTCCTGCCCCGAACGCTGTCATTGCGAGGAGCGCAGCGACGTGGCAATCCGGTTCCCCTCATTCAATCCAATTAAAGTGAGATAAGGAACCGTCCCCTTATCTCATTTACCGCGCGGCAGCCGCTATTCCTGTTCCCTCTCCCACTCCCCCATGATCTGTGCCACATCCCCCCGCAGCACGAGGCTCGCCCTCGCGTCCGCGGGGGTTGCTTCGTTGTTGACGACCACCAGCTGCTTGCCGTGGAAGTAGTCGAGGAAGGAGGCGGCGGGCTCCACGGACAGGGAGGTGCCGGCGACGATCAGGGTGTCGCAGTTCGAGATCTCCCGGCAGGCACCCATCACCGTGTACTTGTCCGGGGCCTCGCCGTAGAGCACCACCCAGGGCTTCACCACGCCGCCGCAGCGGTCGCACCGGGGGATGCCGGTGGAATTTATTATTTTTTCCAGCCCGTGCAAGGCGTTGCAGTCCATGCAGTAGTTCTCATATACGCTGCCGTGGACCTCATACACCAGGCGGTTGCCGGCCTTTTTGTGCAGGCCGTCGATGTTCTGGGTGACCACGCCCCGCAGCTTGCCCGCCTTCTCCAGCGCGAAGAGGGCGCGGTGGGCGGCGTTGGGCCGCGCGTCGGGGTAGAGCATGTGGGCGCGGTAGTATTCAAAGAACTGCTCCGGGTGCAGATAGAAAAAGGATTGGCTCAGGATCATCTCCGGGGTCAATCCCTTCCATTTTTCGGCATACAGCCCCTCTCCGCCCCGGAAATCCGGGATGCCGCTGGCCGTGGAGAACCCCGCGCCGGTGAAGCACACCACGCGCTTCGAGCGCCGGATGATGTCGGAGAGCGCGCTCATGCGATCACCAGCTCCGCCACGAACACGATGGCGCAGCAGGCCACGGACACCTGGAACAGGCTGCCGCCGAACCAGGCCAGGGCCAAGCCCGCCGCCAGCGCCAGCGCGCCGGAGATCGGGCTCTGGGTGGCGGAGAGTATGGCCGGGAAGGTCATCACCGCCAGGGTGACGTAGGGCACGTAGTACAGAAACGAGCGTATGGTCCTGTTCGTGATCTGCCGGCGGATCAGCGTCAGCGGCAGCACGCGGATCAGGTAGGACACCGCCCACATGCCCAGTATGTACAGGTACACGTTATGCCGCATGGCCGTCCTCCTCCCCCTCCACCGGGAACAGCAGCGCCGCGCCCAGGGAGATGGCCACGGTGAGTATGATGATCTTCATGCCGGAGGAGATGCCCGCAAACCAGGAAAGGGCGTTGAGGGCATAGCTGGCCGCGAAGCTGACCGCCACCAGCGCCGCGATCACCCGGTTCTTGCGCATGGGCGGCACGAATATGGACATGAACATGCCGAACAGCCCCACGCTGAGCGCGCTGACCACCCGCACCGGCAGCACGTTGCCCAGCACCACGCCCATCAGCGTGCCCAGGGCCCAGCCGGGGGTGGCCACCGCGGCCATGCCGTAGTTGTAGTAAGGGTTCAGCCGGCCCTGTACCGACACGGACACGCCGAAGATCTCGTCCGTGATCCACAGGCCCATCAGCAGCCTGTGCCGCAGGGGCAGGTCGCCGTCCACCTTTTGGGACAGGGCGCAGCTCATCAGCAGATAGCGGGCGTTGGCGATGGCCTCCATCACCACCACCTCCATATAGCTGGCCCCGGCGGCGATCAGCGTGAAGCCGATGTACTGGCCCGCCGACGCCATGATCAGCGCGCTGGCAATGGTGGCCTGGGGCGCGGTCATGCCCGCGTTGCGCGCCGAGATGCCCAGCGCGATGGATACGGCGAAATACCCCAGCATGATGGGGATGCCGTCCTTCAGTCCCTTCAGAAACCATTTCTTGCGGTCTTTCAGCATGCTCCGCCTCCCGAATGTGCTTTGCACGCTTACCATATTACACCCTTTCGCAGAAATGTCAAATGAAGGTTGTCGAAAGAAGACAGCAGGCCTCCTGTCACCCATTCTCCACCGCCCTGCGCCGGCGGGCGCGGGCGGCCTTCACGATGCTCTTCGCGCACCACAGCAGCAGGTGCAGCGCGGTGATGACCACGGTGACGGCGAAGAAGCCGCCCATGCCGGCCACCACGTCGCCGAATTCCATGGTGCCGGTGCCGGTGATGCTCTGGCCGATCTCGATGGCGAAGCTCACCACCACCAGCACGGTCAGCACGTAGATCCAGGTGATGGCCAACACCCGGTTGCGGTTGGCCAGGAGCTTGAACAGCGGATAGATCAGCATGATCAGCCCCAGGCCCATGGCCCCGATCACCATGAAGTGCAGCTCCTTGTCCGAGAAATTGGTTTCAAAGCTGTCGTTGAGGGTCATGATATAGTTGTGGACGCGGGTGACCCACGCCACCAGGATATGCAGGTATTTCGACATTGCGGTCTCTCCTTTCGTCGAACGACATGTATTTTAGATGCAATATATGGCAAAAAGGTTGCAACGGTGAAATACTTTCGCAAAAAACAGTATGCCGAAAAAGGTCGAATCCACGCTGGAAAAAACGCGAAGCGCGAAGAGAAGATCCATCGCACGGCGGGCTTTTCAATCCAACGGATTGAAAACCGCGCCGTGCGATGGATCTTCACAGTCGTTTCAGAAACCGGCGGGCGCTCACCGCCCTCCCCTAAGGCCTGGGCGACAGCCACCGATGTCCTGACACAACAATTCCTGTTCCCTGTTCCCTCTTCCCCGTTCCCCGTCCCCCGTCTCACCCCTGCAGGCTGCCCATGAACGCATTCAGCATCTCGGCCAGCTCGCCGCGGGTGACGGCGTTGGGGTCGGCGGGCTCCACCATGGCGGTCACGGTGCCGCCGGTCAGGGCGGACATCATGCCCCAGAAGTCGTCCGCGGCCAGGGGCGCGCCCAGGTCGGTGTCGTTGCTGGCCAGGCCGTACTCCACGAAGGCGGCCAGGGCCTCGTGGGCGTCCCGCTCGCCGCCGATCAGCACGTTGGCAGCGGCCAGCATATCGCCCTGGGTGGCGACCTCGTCCACGCCGAAGGCATCCTCGCTTGCCGGGTCCATCAGGCCGTTTTCAAAGGCGAAGCGCACCGCCTCGTAGTGGTCGCTGCCCTCGGGCACGTCGCCGAAGGCGACCTGGGTGGCGTCCACCGCGCCGAAGGGGTTCAGGATCGCGTCGAACAGGTCGGCGTTGGCGTTGATGGCGGAGGCCGCGCCGGCGGTCATCCGCGCGCCGTTTTCACACAGGCTGGCGTACAGCGCCGCGTCGGCCTTTACGGCTTCGGGGGTCACCTGCTTCAGCTGGCGCATCCACTGCAGCCGCCGCGCCGGGTCGAGGCCCTGCAGCGTGTCCAGCGCCGCGCCGGCCGCGCCGGTCAGCTCGCCCGTGGGTAAGGCGTAGCCGGAGTAGGCGTTCATGATGTAGCCGTCCAGGGTGTCCTGGTCGATCTCCGCGCCCTCGATCAGCTCCGCCAGCTGATCGAAAACCTGATAGGTCTCGGCGACGTTCGGGTCGCGGTAGGCGTAGAGCATCAAGTAATCCTCGTTGCCGGCGCTCCAGGGCGTGTACACGCCATACCGGTCGCGCAGCAGCGGCACCAGGAAGGTGTCGGTCACCAGGCCGGACAGCGCGTCCAGGCCGCCGTCGAAATCCTCGAGGCCCGCCGCGGCCAGGTCGCCGGCGATCATGTTGAACTGCACGCCGCTGTCGATCACCAGCGCCTCCCGCTTGGCGGGGATCGGGAAGTCGTATTCGGCGGGGACGATCTCCCGCGCGTCCAGCGATGCCAGGAACCCGTCCGCCAGCTGCCGGTTCAGGGCGATGCTCGCCTCGTTGCCGGCGCACAGGGTCACGGCGTTTTCGCGGTTGTTGAAGTATTGCTGGATACCCTGCAGCTTCGCTACGGCGGCGTCAGGGTCCTCCGCCAGCAGCCGCTCCGTGCCCTCCAGGAATTCGTAGTATTCCAGGCCCGCGGCGTAGCTGTTGTAGGCGTACAGCTCCCCGGTGCGGGCCAGCGCGCGGCGCAGGATCGTTTCGGCGGGGCTGGCGGTGATGCCGCTCTTCAGGCTCGCCTTGACGGATTGCACCTGCTCCAGCAGCCTGGCGGGATCGTCCAGCTTCGTATCGAACAGCAGCTCGCGCAGCAGGTCGTAGCCCGCGGCAAGGTCGCCGTCCAGGGCGATCCAGGTGCCCCGCAGGTACGGATGATAGCCGTCCCCGCCGTTCTTGCACAGGGACAGGCGGATGCTGCCGTTGTACATATAGCGGCTCATCAGGTGGGCCAGCTCCGACTTGGCGTGCGCGGCGGTATCCAGCTGGCCGATCAGGTCGGTATACAGCTTGAACCAGTGGATGTCCTCCTGCGAAAGGCCCGCGGCGTCCAGGAAGACGCTGGCCTGGCTGACGCCCTCCACCGCCGCAAGGGCGTCGACGTGGCGCACGCCGCTTTCGTCCGTTTCGTCGGTCACGTCGTAGCGCTTGATCTCCTCGGGCAGGGATTCCACGGTCACGGCCTTCAGCTGGGCCACGTACTCGGCGGAGTGGTCCTCCGGGGCCTCGGCGTTGGTGGCCTCGACGATGGCGGCGATCTCATCCTCGGTCATGGCCGCCTTGAGGCCCGCCAGCTTTTCCGCCAGCGCGGCGTCGTCTTCCTCCTTCGCGCCGGGCTGGGGCCAGGTGGTCACCAGCGCGGTGGTCTGGCTGCCCGACAGCCAGCGGGACGCGCCCTCGGCGTACAGCCCCTGCCGGTTCCATTCATCGATGCTGAACAGGCCCTCCTGGTAGTCCAGCTGGTCCCAGGGGTTGCCCGTGGAGACGTACCGGCCGAGCATGGGCACGATGACGCTGTCCACGGGGTCGCTGACCTCCCGGGTCAGCCGGGCGGAGATGGCCAGCGAGGAAGCGACGCTGTCCACAAGCGCCTGGGGAAAGCCGTTTTCGGCCACGTCCGCCAGGCATTCGTCCACGATGGCCTTGAAGGTGTCGGCGTCGCCGGGATCGACGTTCGCGGCCTGGAAGAGGATGGCGTCCTCAGGCCCGTCCAGTTCGATAAAGGCGCCGAAGCTGCCGTAGGGCAGGGCCTCCTGCAGGCGCTGCTGGAAGCCCGAGGCGTTGGCCGACAGCAGGTCGGTCATCGTGTCCAGCAGGATCTCGCTGGGCAGGTCCTGCCGCAGGCCGGGGCACACGAAGGCGTAGCAGACCGTGGAGGCATGCTCGGTATTGGAGCCCTGCTCCACCGGGAAGGGCAGGCTCTGGACCACCGGGGCTTCGATGGGCGTATAGCCCGCGTCCTCCCGGGCGAATTCCCGCTTTTCAAACCGGGAATAATAGCCGTCCAGCAGCGCGAGGAACGCGGTGTAATCCTCAAACGCGCCGTACAGGTAGGCGATGCTGTTGGAGGGATGATAGTACCGGTCGTGGTAGTCCTTCAGCGCCTGCCAGGTCATGTCCGGAATGGCCTCCGGATCGCCGCCGGACTCGTTGCCCGCCATGGAGCCGGGGAACGCGGCATGGATGTAGTTCTTCCTGGCCGCCCGCTGCAGCGTGGTCGCGCCCAGCATCTCGGAATACACGGTGCCCTCCATGTTCAGCGGGTCCTCGGCGCTCTCCAGGCGATAGCGCCAGGCCTCGGTGCGGAAGATGTGCTCGTTCTCCATGATCATCGGATAGAAGCAGGCGTCGGTGTAGAACTCCGCCAGCTTCAAAAGCTGCGCCTCGGACAGGCTGGCGATGGGAAAGGAGGTGTACCACTGGCTCGTCATCGCGTTCAGGAAGGTGTTGTAGGTCTGGTAGCTCAGGTTGAAGAACATCTGCTCGCCCGGATACTTCTCCGAGCCCTGGATGATGGCGTGCTCGAACACATGGGGCAGGCCGGTGTCGTCGATGGCCTCGGTCCTGAAGGCCAGGTTGAAGGCCCGGTTGGTGTCGTCGTTGGCGATGTAGAACAGCTCGCCGCCGGTCTGCCGGTGCACAAAGCGCACCACGGTGGCGTCCATCAGGGGATAATCCCGGGTCTCCACGGCCTCGAAGCCCTGGATCACGTCGCCCACGACGGGCATCTCCGCCCCGGTCAGCTCCGGCGCGGGCTCGGCGATGGCCAGCTCCGCCAGGGCCGCGGGCATCGCGCCCGCCAGCAGGCACAGCGCGATCAGCATTGCGATCAGTCTTTTCATCGTTTCCTCCGTTCCGCGCGTCGCGCGCATGGGTATGGCTATATTATAGCAACGGGGTGTTAAGCGCGTGTTGAGGCCAGGGCGCGGCGCATCAGATGATCAATGCTGGCATTCCTCGCCGGCGAAAAAACCTCAGATTTTGCGCAAAAGGGACTTGACAGCCCCGCCCCGGGCGTATACAATGATATCAGCGCAAAACAGGGGAGCTTAAAGCTGAGATTTACGCGCAAGCGTATAAACCCTTTAACCTGATCCGGGCAATACCGGCGTAGGGAGTTTGGCAATTCACAACTTTATGTGTTCGCGCCTGCTTTGCACAAGCAGGCGTCTTTGTTTGCGCGAATATCCGATACGGAGGCTGATAACATGAACAAGACCCAGTCGAAGACCCTCGTCCTCGTGGAAGGCGCCCTGATGATCGCCGTGGCCACGCTGCTTTCCATGGTCAAGCTGTTTCGCATGCCCTATGGCGGCAGCGTGAAGCTGATGGCCATGGTCCCCCTGGTCATGATGAGCTTCCGCCATGGCGTGAAGTGGGGCACGATCACGGCCTTCGCCTACAGCCTGCTGCACCTGGTGATGGGCATCAACGACGTGGCCAGCTGCCCCACGCTGCTCAGCCAGATCGGCTGCATCCTGCTGGACTACGTCATCGCCTACACCGTGCTCGGCCTGGCCGACGCCGTCGCCAAGCCCTTCAAGAACCGCATCCTGGGCGTGTGCGTGGGCACCGGCGTCGTGTGCCTGATGCGCTTTGTGTGCAGCTGGCTGTCCGGCATACTGGTTTGGGGCGCGTACCAGTCCTACTATGATTGGGCCGCGAACATGCCCACCTGGCTGTACAGCCTGATCTACAACGGCAACTACATGCTGCCCGACACGGTTATCAACATCATCGGCGCGGCGATACTGGTCAAGGCCGCGTCCAGGCTGTTCGAGCGCCAGTCGGCGTAACGGGCGGGCAAAGCAAGGGGACGGTCCCATATTTCACACCGGATGTGAAGCATGGGCCGTCCCCTTGTTTTACCTTCCCGCCAGTGACGCCATCTCCCTGTCCAGGCCCTCGAAGAACGCCGCCGCGTGCACGCCGTCCACCAGGGCGTGGTGGGCCAGCAGCGTCACCGGCATCATCCAGCGGCCCCGCCAGTCCTGCTCGAACCGGCCCCAGGAGATGCGGGGATTGGATTCGTCGCCCCCGGCGGTGGGCTGGATCAGCTGGGTGTAGTGCAGCCAGGGCAGCGAGGTGACGAAGTACAGTCCCTCCGCGTCCTCGTCCTCCTCGATGGAGGCGTTCTTGCGGCAGCGGGCCCGCTCCGCCCCGGCGTACTCAAGGTATTCCCCAAAGGGCTTGTCGTGAAACAGCGTGCAATAGCCGTAGGTTCCGTCCGGGCGCAGCTCCACGTGGCTGGTGCCGCAGGCGTCGTACTCCACGATGCCGCCGTCCCGGATCCGCTGGCGCAGCTGGGGCACGGCGTTGGCCGCCCGGGCCGCGCAGCGCATGAAGGCCAGGTAGAACGAGCAGCCCTCCCGCCCGCAGAATTCCCGCAGCCCGGTCACATCCACGGGCACCGTGAGCCCCAGCATCGGGTTTTGCAGCGTGCGGAAGTAATCGAAGTGGGCCCTGCGCGGATAGGCGCTCATGTCGATGGTCGTGTAATTCATGTCGGTTCCACTTTCTTGATCAGTATCAGCTCCAGCGGCTGGGCGTAGCCGGGGATGTCCACGGCGAAGCCGCCGGCGTCCCGGTAGCCCAGCTTGCGGTAGAAGTGCTGGGCGGTCTCGTCCACCTGGGTGGAGGTCATCACCATGCCGTGGCCGGCGGCGACCATGTCCGCCTCCCAGCGCTCCATCAGCGCCCGGCCCAGGCCCTGGCCGCGGTGGCCTTCGTCCACCATCAGCAGCGTGCAGAAGGGCGCCTCGTCCCA
>JBGUQG010000318.1:0-2193 GCA_045130815.1 Christensenellales bacterium | reverse complement strand
ATCTTATCGCTCAGCAGCAGGGCGCGCATGGCGTCGGCCTTTTTGCCGCTGACGATCATCAGGAGCTTTTTCGCCCGCATGATGTTGCCCATGCCCATGGTCACGGCGTGGGTCGGCACGTCTTCCTTGCTGGCGAAGAAGCGCTTGTTCGCCTCGATGGTGGAATCGTCCAGCGTCTCCTCGTGGGCGCCGTCATACAGGGTTTCGCCGGGCTCGTTGAAGCCCAGGTGTCCGTCGGGGCCCACGCCCAGCACCTGGATCTCGATGTCGGTCCTGTCCAGGATCTCGTTGAATTCCTTCAGGTTCGCGGCCACGTCGCCGGTTCCCTTCGCCACATAGGTGTTCGCCTTGTCGATGTTGATGTGGTCGAACAGGTTGGTGTTCATGAAATAGCGGTAGCTCTGGTCGTGGGTGCCTTCCAGGCCCACATATTCGTCCAGGTTCACGCTGTGAACCTTGCTGAAGTCCAGGCCTTCCTCCCTGCAGCGGCGGGTCAGTTCCTTATACATGCCCACGGGGCTGGAACCGGTGGCGAGGCCCAGGGTGCACTCCGGGTTCTCCCGCACGATCTTCTCAATGATGTCCGCGGCCTTGCGGGCGCCGTCTTCGTAGTCCTTCGCGATGATAACCTTCATTGTCATTACCCCCTTGTAATGCAAATTATTTTGCTTACTTTTTCGGAACAACCGTTCCGTTGTTCTTCCAGATGCTCTTTTCCGGGATCGTGCCCCGCACACAGGACGTGGGATACACGTTGGAGTCGCGGCCGATCACCGTGCCGGGATTCAGCACGCTGTTGCAGCCCACTTCCACGCGGTCGCCCAGCATCGCGCCGATCTTCTTCAGGCCGGTTTCGATCTTCTCGTCCCCGCACTTCACCGTCACCAGCAGCTTGTCGCTCTTGACGTTGGAGGTGATGGAACCTGCGCCCATGTGGCTCTTGTAGCCCAGGATGCTGTCGCCTACGTAATTGTAATGCGGCACCTGCACGTTGTCAAAGAGGATCACGTTCTTCAGCTCCGTGCTGTTGCCCACCACGCAGTGGTCGCCCACCAGGGCGCTGCCGCGGATGAAGGCGCCGGGGCGCACTTCGGTCTCGTGGCCGATGATGGCCGGCGCGCCGATGTAGTTGTTGGGATAGATCTTCGCGTCCTTCGCGATCCAGACGTTCTCGCTGACCTCGTCATATTCGTCCGCCGGCAGCGTCTTTCCCAGTTCGATGATGAACTCCTTGATCTTTGCCAGCGCTTCCCAGGGATACTCGGTCTTCTCCAGGAGTTCCGCCGCTTTGGTGTGGGTCAGGTCATACAGGTCTTTCGTCTTCAGCATTACTTCTTCACCTCGATCAGATGTCCGCTTTCCTTCATCGCGTTGATGATGTGATCCACGTACTTTTCGCATTCCTCGTGGCTGTTCGCCTCGCTCATCACGCGCAGCACCGGTTCCGTGCCGCTCTTGCGCAGCAGCACGCGGCCGGAGTCGCCCAGCTGCTCGGTGCACCAGTTCACGGCGTCCATCACGGCCTGCTCCGCCAGGGTGCCGTCCTTGTCGTCCACGACGACGTTCTTCAGCACCTGGGGATACATCTTGCAGCCCTCGGCCAGCACGGACAGGGGCAGCTGCGTGTCGATCATGACCTCCATCAGCATGATGGCGGTGATCAGGCCGTCGCCGGTGCGGGCGTGCTTGCGGAAGATGATGTGGCCGCTCTGCTCGCCGCCGATCAGGTGGTTGTAGGCCTTCATGTTTTCATAGACGTAGCGGTCGCCCACCGCGGTCTTCTCATAGTTGATACCGGCCGCGTCCAGAGCCTTGTACAGGCCGAAGTTGCTCATGATGGTGGTCACCACGGTGTTGCTCGGCAGCTGGCCCTTGCTCTTCAGGTATTTGGCGCAGATATACATGATCTTGTCGCCGTTCACCTCGTTGCCGTTCTCGTCCACAGCCAGGCAGCGGTCCGCGTCTCCGTCGAATGCGAAGCCCACGTCCAGCTTGTTTTCCTTCACGTATTCCTTCAGGGACTCGATGTGGGTGCTGCCGCAGCCCTTGTTGATGTTCAGTCCGTCGGGCATGTTGTGGATCACGTAGGTCTTCGCGCCCAGGGCGTTGAACACCGCCGGACCGATCATCCAGCTGGAGCCGTTGGAGGTGTCCAGGGCCACCTTATGGTCCTCGAAGGGCCGGGTCGCCAGG
>JBGUQG010000317.1:0-11950 GCA_045130815.1 Christensenellales bacterium | reverse complement strand
CAATACCGGATCGCATATTTCTAAACTTTCTGCGATAAACACTGGTAATCTTCCCTGCTTTGGACTATAATAGTTCTTGGTATTATTTTTCATTGCACTTTAATGATACCAGAAAAGAAGGACTCAGCCAAGCTCTGCTCGGCTAAATCCTTCTTTCTCTTTGGGACTTTTTTCACAGCCCCTCCACATATTTGCGCCTGTTTACAGCTGGAATATGATGATCTCGCTCCGATAGGCCTTGATCGCCGAATCATAGTAGCGCCTGCCGTAGCAGGCTACCCGGATCTTCGTGCCGTCCTTGCGCAGGATCTCGTGGCGAAGGTAGGCCATGTCGCCCTGGGCGAACTGCTTGCCCACCTGCAGCACATAGTAGGCCCGGTCCTCCGGCGGGATCAGGTCGAACTGGGTCATGTTGCCCACGGCGTCCAGGCGAGAGTAGCCGGTGATCTCCTCGAAGCGGTCGTCCGCCTCGATGATCGTCTCGTTCAGATCCAGCAGGTAGCGGCTGTAGGCGATGGGCACCGTGACGCCCGTGGCCTCCGTCTGCGCCGCCGGCGCGGACGCGCCGCGCCCTTCCGCCTCCGGGCCCACCTTCTCGCCTCGGGCGATCTCCGGGTTCTCCTCCAGCAGCTTCAAAAACTCCTCTGCCAGCATGGGATCGAACTGGGTTCCGGCATTGTCCCGAATCTCCCGCTGAGCCGCCTCCGGCGTCAGGGCCTTGCGGTAGCTGCGGTCGTTCACCATGGCGTCGTAGGCGTCCACGATGGATATGATCCTGGACAGCACGGGGATCTCATCCCCCTTCAGCCCCTTGGGATAGCCCCTGCCGTCCCAGCGCTCGTGGTGATAGAGGATCATGTCCGCGATGGTGCTCAGCTCGTCGGTGGACATGGCGATCTGATAGCCCTTCTCCGGGTGGGTGCGCAGCACCTCCCACTCCTGTTCGGCCAGCCTGCCCGGCTTGTTCAGGATCTCCAGGGGAATGCCGATCTTGCCGATGTCGTGCAGCAGGCACAGCAGCTCCAGCTGGGTCAGCTGGGCGTCGGTCAGGTGGATGCGCCTTCCCAGCATCGCGCCCACCTTCTGGGTGCGGCGCACGTGGTCCTCGGTATCTGCGTCCGCCTCCTTCAGCGCCCGCACCAGAGAGGCCAGGGCCTGGGACCGCAGGGAGCCGGGGCACAGCAGCTTCTTGATCTGTATGCTGCGATAGGCGATCTGCAGCGCCTGGGTCAGCGTCCGCCCGTCCGTGTCGCTCATGCCGCTGATGCGCTTTTCGTCGCCGCTTTCGAGGACCGCATCGGCCATCCGCACGACGCTCGCCTCTGAAACACCCGGGCAGATCGCCAGCAGGTAGGCCTCGAAGCCCCGCAGGAATACGGCGTTCTGTGGCAGGGCCCAGCGCATATCCTTGGCCAAAGCGCGGATCAGCCGGTCGCCCACGTCCCGTCCCTTCACGCGATTGATCTCCCGCAGGCCGATGATGTCGAACACGATCACCGTCGTCGGCGTCGGGAAGGCATCGGCATTCTTGTCCGTGAAGCTGTAGTCCTTGGCATACTCAAAGCCCGTGGTCAGGTCCATATCCCGGGTGATGTCGGTGAAGGCGTAGAGCCGGCCGATCACCCCGTCCCGCTCGTCCTTCAACAGGCGGTAATCACAGCGCAGGGGCACGCCGCCCTCGCCGTCGCACTGGGTGCTGTAGGCCTGTGCCTCGCCCTGGGGAATGCCGACGGTGGCGCAGAAATCGCCGTCCGTCATGCCCTCCTTCAGCGGCACGCCCGCAAGCAGCGCCCGCGCCTGTGGATTGAACATGATCATTTCGTTCATGTAATCAAAAAGCACGATGCCCTGGTTGACGTTCTCCACCACCGTTTTGGACAGCGAGTTCAGCATGTCGTTGAGCTTGTAGTCGTAGGCCGTCCAGTACATCAGGTACAGCCCGATGCTGTAGCCCAGGATCGAGCAGTCCACCTTCGTGAAGAAGGAGTCCTCGTCCTGGAACAGGAAGATGGCGTTGATCAGCACCACGACGCCGATGGCCGCGATGATCAGCAGGTATTGGTTGCGGTATTTCCTGGGCGTATTGGCGCTCTTGTGCACCAGCACGATCAGCGTCACCACCACGATGAAATAGGTGAACACCAGGTGGATGACGTAGGGCGTCTTCATCTGGTAGCTCACGCCCACCGGGCTCAGCGGCTCGAAGGTCACCGCCAGGCCGGTAAAGATATTGGCCAGCATCACCAGGATGTCCGCCGCCGCGAAGCAGCGGATCATGTTGTTGACGATGCGGCTGCCCCGCATGTGATTGAGTCCCGTCACCAAAAAGGCATAGTAGGCCAGCGACACCACCATGCAGTCGATGCTGATGAAGGTCAGGTTGGAGCACACTGAAACCAGCGTGGCGTCCGAGGTGTGCACGCTGCCCAGGTAGGCCAGCGTGATGATCCCGGCAAAGGCCGCGGACCAGCCCAGCGCGCGCCCCACCTTTTCCTGCCTTTTGAACGCCCTGGCGGCGAACTGGAAATCCACAAGCGACATAAGCAGGGCAATGATGGTATAGATTTGAAAATTGAAATCCGTCATCTTCACTTCCCCCGTTCATGGGCCCGGCGTCGATCTCAGCGGCAGGATTGTTAATAAACCGCGTATTCCATTAACATTATACAGCACATACTCCGCATTGTCTATCCCCCTGCCCCATGTTTTTCTGTTGATCGCAGAATCGGCATCTGCTATAATACATGCTGGAATGAAGCGGAATCTCTGCGCGACTTTCGACGGGGCGTCCTCCGCCTGTCGGCGCTGACCGCGCAGATCCGCGGCTTCGTGGAATCCATTGACTGACTTTCAGATTTGAAGGGCGTTGGATGATCGGCTGTTGGGAGCGCCTATGAACACGGAATTGCTGGAGCGCAGGGTGTGCGCCGTGATCTGCCAGTCCGGCGGGATCAAGGCCCGGGACATTGCAAGGCTGACGGGGCTGGAGCGAAGCACCGTCAACCACATACTGTACGCGTCGCCGCTGATGAAGGAGCTGTGCTACCAGGACCGGGACTACCGCTGGCACGGCATCATCCGCCAGGCCCGGCCTCACTTGGGCCTGTTCGAGTTCTGCGGCTACTACAGCCGGGTGGACGAATTCCTGGACCTGTCGGAGGATGCCTGGATGGCGCAAATGCTCGAGGGCTGCCAGCGGGTCGGGCGCAGCGTCAGCGACAGGCGCGGGCTTTTCCACTCCTTCCGGGATTGCAGGGCGCAGATGGCGCGGCTGTTTACCGACCTTGTCGACATGGTCGGCGACCCCTGCCTGGGCTGGGAGGTCGCCTTCGAGTTCCGGCTGAAGCGCGCGCGTCATGTGCGCATCTACGCGGACGTGCTGGTGATCACCGAGGACAGGGTGTTCTCCCTGGAATTCAAAATGAAGGACGACGTGGCGCCGGAGGACGTCGCCCAGGCGGCGAAGTACTGCCCGTACCTGGAGATTGTGTTCGGCCCGGAATATGAGGTGCTGCCCGCCCTGGTGCTCACCGGCGCGAAGGAGCTGTTCGACTTCGTTCCCATCGGCGAAAGCGGCTCCCTGCTGCCGGTGTGCTCCGGGGACATGCTGTTCAACGTGTTCGACGAATACATGGGGTTTTTAAGCGGCGAATAGCGCCGTCACTTTCGGATGAAGCCCTCGTCGTCGGGGTTGTCCTCCGCGCCCACGAACCGCTCCGCGGTCATGTGCAGGTCGTACTTCTCCCGCAGGGCGGCGATGGTGGCCATCATCGGCGAGGCGTGATGGGCGTCGATGGCGGCCTGGCTGGCCCAGCTGTCGATCAGCAGCACCGTCTCCGGGTCGTCCACGGACTGAAAGTATTCATAGCGCAGGTTGCCCGCCTCGGCGCGGATGGCCGCCACGGTGCCGGACTGAATCATCTCCCAGACGAAGGCCATGGCGCTTCCGTCCCTGCCGGTATACCTCAGATTTACCGTCAACATCGTTCTTCTCCCCTTTTTGTTCCTTGCAATCTATTCTATCATATCCCCCGCCGGGTTGTCCATCGGTTTTTAACCCCATTCTCCCCCTTGTACATTTGCGATACCTGTGTTATAATTTTAACATCAAATATTCTGCAAAGGAGAATATCTATGCCTGACAAAAAGCTCAATATCGCCTTTATCGGTTCGGAATGCTATCCCTTCGTGAAGACCGGCGGCCTCGGCGACGTGATGTACGCCCTGCCCCGGGCGCTGACCCGGCTGGGCTGCGGCGTGCGGGTACTGATGCCGATGTACAACTGCATGCGCCAGGAGCACAAGGATCAGATGGTCTATCGCGGCTCGTTCATGATGGACCAGTGCCAGGACGGGCGCGAGTTCTATGTGGGCATCATGGAGATCGAGCAGGACGGCGTGATCTACGATTTCATCGACAACAAGGAATTCTTCGACTGGGGCAACCCCTACACCGGCCTGTGGGAGGACATTCCCAAGTACTGCTACTTCTCCAAGGCGGCGCTGGCGGCGCTGAACTTCCTGGAGTGGATCCCGGACGTGGTGCACTGCCATGACTGGCAGGCGGGCCTGGTGCCGGTGTACCTGCGCACCCGCTTTGCCGGCACGCCCATCGGCGCGGCCAGGAGCGTGCTGACCATCCACAACCTGCGCTTCCAGGGCATCTGCGGCATACAGCATTTGAAGTACTGGTCCGGCCTGCCGGATTACCTGTTC
Organism: Christensenellales bacterium; assembly: GCA_045130815.1. Lineage (GTDB taxonomy): Bacteria > Bacillota > Clostridia > Christensenellales > Aristaeellaceae > UBA2862. Next base: position 7,234 of record JBGUQG010000317.1, on the reverse strand, counting down.
GACTATCCGGTGTTCAAGCAGAACGAGGACGAGGCCAACATGTTCAAGGGCGGCCTGGCCTTCGCGGACCGGGTGACCACCGTCAGCGAAACCTATGCCCGGGAGATCCAGACCAGCTTCTACGGCGAGGGGCTGGACGCCCACCTGTACTATCACCGTGCCAAGCTCAGCGGCATCGTAAACGGCATCGACGTGGAGCAGTGGGACAGCGCCGCCGACAAGCTGCTGGTCGCGCCCTACGACGCCGGCAACGTGCTGGAGGCCAAGCGCGAGAACAAGCGCGCCCTGCAGGACCAGCTGGGCCTGGAGATCGACGACGGCAAGTTCGTGATCGGCCTGATCTCCCGCCTGACGGACCAGAAGGGCCTGGACCTAGTGAACGCCGTGTTCCCGGAGCTGCTGGACGAGAACACCCAGATCGTGATCCTCGGCACCGGCGATCCCCGCTACGAGGGCGCGTTCCGCTACTATGAGAGCGTGAACAAGGGCCAGGTGTGCGCCTTCATTTCCTACAACGAGGCGCTGGCCCACCGCATCTACGCCAGCTCCGACGCGCTGCTGGTGCCCAGCCTGTTCGAGCCCTGCGGCCTGACGCAGCTGATCGCCATGCGCTACGGCACGCTGCCCATCGTGCGCGAGACCGGCGGCCTGAAGGACACCGTCGCGCCCTACGACATCACCACCGACGGGGGCAACGGCTTCACCTTTGACCGCTACGAGGCCGGGCTGCTGTCCGACGCCGTGCATCGCGCCCGCGACGTGTACATGAACGACCGCGCCGCCTGGGACCGCATGGTGCTGCGCGACATGGCCAAGGACGTATCCTGGACCGTGTCCGCCGAAAAGTATCTGGACCTGTACCGCGAGCTGAGCGCCGGGGAATAACCCCCCATCATATACGTGTGCGCCCCGGGAAGCATCCCGGGGCGCACGCATTATATGAATTCCGGCTCGACGAACGTCACGCCGGCCTTAAGCAGCCGGTCGATAAAGCGCCGGCAGTATCCCGGGGCCAGCGCCTCCGTCTCGTCGTGGGCATGCAAAAGGATGATGTGCCTGCCGCCGTCCTGAAGGATCGCCGCCCCGGTTTCGGGCCGAGGGTCGTCGATCCTGCGAAACACATCCTCCAGGGTAAAGCCGCTGCCGGGCCGGATGTTGTACTCCGCGAAGTCGAAGGTCCAGAAGGTATCGATATCCCTGTCCAGCCCCTTCTCCCGCCACCAGGGGTAGGGGATCTTCCTGTCATCCACCTTGTCGAAGCCCTTTTCCCTCAAATACGCTTGCAGCGCGTCCTTGTTTTTTCCGCCCTTGTCCCCGTAGGGAAACCGAAAGGGCCGGAATTTCCGCTCCACCCCCGCCGCGCGGTACGCTTCGTCCAGCTTCGCCTCGCACGCCTCGATCTCGCACACGCATGCCTCCAGGCTCAGCCGCGAAAACGCCGGGTGGGTGTCGCTGTGGTTCCCGATGATCATCCCATGAGAAAGCGCGTAGGCCGCCGCCTCCGGATACCCTTCAAGGTTCTCCCCCACCCCGAACAGTATCGCCCGGATGCCCGCATCGTTCAGGTAATCCACGATGGCCGGCGTGTTGCGGGAGGAAACGTCGTCGATGGTCAAAAGGGCCTCAATCATTTTTGTTTGTCACCTTTCCGTTGTCTCATTTGCTCTGATGCAGTTATACCTAACGGCTATTCCATCAGGATACGCCTTGTAGACCTTTTCTTCGGCAAAACCGCATGCACGGTAAAACCCGATTCCTTCGTCGTCGGTTTGTGCGCTGATTCTTTCCAGCCGATCTGATTCCATCGCGAAATGGATCATGCGTTTTCCCACACCTTGCCGGCGCTGCCGCTCGTGTACCGCGATCCCGAGGATTTCCGGAATCCCGCCGGACCGGTCCAATACCAGCATCCCCGCTTGCCGGCGCTGCCGCTCGCACACAAAGATCTTTACGGCAGGATCAGAGATGTACCGCGCCATCTGCTTCCTGTATTGTTCAGGTGTCGGCCGGTCCATACATGGAGCATAGATCGAAAACGCCTCGTCAGAGAGGAGCCAGGCCGTATCTTTGCATAATGAGACTCTCATGTTGTTGAGCTTCCCTCCGCATGCTCGAGGTTTCACAGATACCTCCCCGTCACGCTGTGGGGATTGGTTCCTGCATCCTTGTGGCTGGTTGGTCAGGTACTGCCGATTCTTATCATATTCCCTGTTTGATGTCTACTCCCTGTCGACCCTGGACATCCTGTAAAACTGGAATTCAGCATCAATAATCAAAGGCTTCCTTTTCGACATGAATGGTTGTGGTAAGCTTTTCACCCACGTAGGGTTTTCTGATTTCAATCATATTCAGAACTGTGTATCCTCTCGAGCGAAGAAATCAAATCATGTTTTCATTGTTCGGATGAACGTAGTTATAGACGGTGTCTTCGCCCATTGATGCCGCTATCTCTTTTGCCTTGTGGAAGAGCATTGTAGCAATGCCTCTTCTTCGGCATTCTTCTTAACAAAAATATGCTCCACCCATAAGCAGGGCTCGTCAATTCTGCATACGATATAGCCCACCAAAGCCTCCTTGCCCTCAACAGCAAAAACAGGAAAACCAGAATTCAAGAAATCCTGTTTTCAATTCTCCGGCAAAAACACTTTCAACTGTTCTCCTGTGCATGAAGTAAATCGAGCCTCTTGTACAGCATGCCAATCAAGTCTGCGCTTCCGGGCAAGTTGTCTGGCAGCGCCCGAATTTGGTTCAGCCCCACCACCTTCACCGCCAGAATCGCGGCTTCCTTCTGCGACATGTTATCCTTTGTGGTAAGGCATTTCGCGCCATCCACAGAATCATACGAATGGAACGCCTTATTGAAGTCCATCAGCGGGTGCAGCTTCCCCAGCTTGTTGGTGTGGTTATCCACCCAAAAGCCCCAATTGCCCCAGTGTCGGTCTGTGTTGCCCACCAGGTAATCCACGATGTTCATCATATGGAAGCCGTATAGGTCACGGTCTGCAATGATGCTTTCCACCGTCGTGCCGGCATTCGCGGCGTAGACATCGACAAACTCAACAGGCACGATGCTTCTGTCCTTATCGGTCATCAGCCTGCTGGCGGAAACCTGCCAGCCCTGATAGTTCTTCGATTCATACAACACCTGGGGCACGTTGAAGCAGCGCGCGATTTGGCTGGCCATGAGCTCCGCCTCCACCTCGCCGGGGTCGCCGTCCTTAAGCAGCCAGAATCCATCCTCGCGTCGAACCCAGGCCTTAGGCGCCACGCCAGCGGTGGACACGTCGCCCGCGCTGTCCCGCCTGTCCAGCAGCGCCGCGTTCTCCGCCGTCAGCGACCACCCCAGAAGCGAGACATCCACAAAGGCGTCGGATAGCGAATGGTCGTAAAGGTTGATTTGCTTCCAGCTCGTGTTTTCCCGCAACGGCCTCACCCAGAACACATCCGTCAGGCACAGCGCGTGATAGGATACGGCGATTTCCGCCCGTTCCCGGTCCGTCACGGCCTGCCTGAGGCCCAGGCTGTTCATGATCTCCTTGGCATACTTCCGGTCCAATGTCAACAGCCGCGTGGCACACCAGTAATGGAAGTTTTGCAGGTTGTTCACCCGGGTATCCATGTCCCCTGCATTCGCCCCCTCCAGGTAGAGATTGTAGGGCATGAACCGGGGAAAATACAACGTGCAGGAGCCGTCCCCACGAATCGTGGCGACATGCCGGTCCATGTGCATGATGGCGTAGCTGTTCATGGAAACACCTCCCAGATGAATCTATCATGAATTGCATCAGCGGTCAAGCGGAGATTAATGCATGTGCAGCTTTCTTGAAGTCTCTTAAATCACACACCGCTTTTACAGTTCACGTTGAGTACATCTTACAAAACACAGAAATGTTCTCCCCATGATGAAGAAAGCATTCTCTGAATTACATTTTCAATAATTGCTTTATGGCACGTCTGCGCGATAAAGAAGTAATAACGCTGGGATGTCGTCTTAAACTTCAATGCAAAGCCGATAGAATCCTTGAATACATCATCTTGGATAAGCATGTTATGCTGCTCGGTGTAGAAGGAATCCACCCTTCTCGCTTTGTGTTGATAATAAACAACGCTTGAACCTTGTTTGAAATATCCTCCAAGTTCATTGGGTTTTACATACTTGTTCTCCTTAACCTTTCCAATCGCAGACGGAACAACAAGACCGTTGTCCGGGTCCGCAAACACTACGTCAACACCCGACAGCCTTGCAAGAGCCTGAAGGTGCCAGTTTTCACGGTATTGCCTCCTCTCTGACTTCGACTTGCCATTGAAGTCAAGAAGAGCCGGAAAATAGATCGCATCCAGAAGTCGATTGCTTTGGAGAGCATCAATGCTTCTCTGTTCCGTAGCAACTATATGCTTTAGGGCAAGCCACAGATCTTCATCGCATTCACGAAATCTGTCACTGTTCAGATATTGCACATGGCGTCCATCATTGTTATGCCGTTCATCCGGAGTGAGATACCAGTTTATCCCAATAGTGAGACCTGCGGAAGCCAGCATACGCAGAAGGCCGAGCTTCCCGAAGTCTCCAATATCGCCCGTGTATCGATTCTGCATGTTTCTCACTTCCTCGTGACAAGTATTCAGAAATTGATACTGTACAGTGTCTATCTTGGAAACAGTTGAATTCCTTTCAAGCGCTTCCTCATTGTAGATATTCTGGATATGCTTTGGTTTTGCCTCCATTATACCCAAAAACCCGCCGCGCGGCAAGCGCGGGCGGGTTGAAGCGCGTTTTTTGTCACAGATACCGCCCCGTCACGCTGCGGGGATTGGCCTTCACGTCCCCGGGGGTGCCGGCGGCGACGATTTCGCCGCCGTCCCTGCCGCCGCCGGGGCCCATGTCCACGATGTAATCGGCGTTGCGGATCACGTCCAGGTCGTGCTCGATCACGATCACCGTCGCGCCCTGGTCGATCAGGTGCTGGAACACGGCCATCAGGGTCTTCACGTCCAGCGGGTGCAGGCCGATGGTGGGCTCGTCGAACACGAACACGCTGTCGGACTGGCCCCGGCCCATCTCGCTGGCCAGCTTCAGGCGCTGGGCCTCGCCGCCGGAGAGGCCGGGGGTCTGCTCGCCCAGGGTCAGGTAGCCCAGGCCCAGGTCGTGAAGCACATTGAGGCGGGTCGCCACGGTGTTGAGGTCGGCGCACTCGACAAGGGCCTCGTCCACGCTGCAGGCCATCAGCTTCGGCAGGGACACGCCCTCCCCGCCCTTCTTCGCCCGGCGCACGGACCAGGCCGCCTTGCCGTATCGGGAACCGCCGCAGTCCGGGCAGGGCACGTCCACGTCCGGCAGGAACTGCACGTCCAGGCTGATGCTGCCGGTGCCGTCGCAGGTCGCGCAGCGCAGGCTGCCGGTGTTGTAGGAGAAGTCGCTGGCCTTGAAGCCCCGGGCCTTCGCATCCTTCGTCCGGGCGTAGGCCTTGCGCAGCTCGTCGTGCACATTGGCGTAGGTCGCCACGGTGGAGCGCACGTTGATGCCGATGGGCGTGGCGTCGATCAGCTTCACCTGGCGGATGCCCTCCGCTTCGATCCCGCGCACGTGCTCCGGCAGCGGCCTGCCGTCGGTCATCGCCTGCAGCGCCGGGATCAGGCTTTCCAGGATCATCGTGGTCTTGCCGGAGCCGGACACGCCGGTGACCACCGACAGCCGGCCCTTCGGAAAGCGGACGGACAGGGGCTTGACCGTGTGGAGCCCGGAGGTTTCCATGGCGATCGCCCCCAGGCCGAACAGCGCCGCCTTCTGCGTCCGGGGCCGCAGCACGGCGCGGTGGTCCGGGGACAGGAACGGCCCGATCATCGAATCGGGGGCCTTCGCCAGCGCCTCCGGCGCGCCCTGGGCGATCACCCGTCCGCCGCCCGCACCGGCCTCCGGGCCCAGCTCGATCAGCCAGTCGGCGTGGGCCAGCACCTGGGTGTCGTGGTCCACCAGCAGCACGGAGTTGCCGTCCGCCACGAGATCGTCCATCACGCCGGTGAGCCCCTCCAGGTTGCAGGGGTGCAGCCCGATGGAGGGCTCATCCAGCACGTACAGCACGCCGGTGGTGCGGTTGCGCACGGCCCGGGCCAGCTGGGTGCGCTGGCGCTCGCCGGTGGACAGCGTGGCCGCCGCCCGGTCCAGCGACAGGTAGGAAAGCCCCAGGTCCACAAGCCGTCGGGCGGTGTGATGGAAGGCTTCGCACACGCTCTGCGCCATCGGGCGCATCTCGGTCGGCAGAGAATCCGGCACGCCAAAAACCCAGTCGATCAGCTCCCTCAGCGTCAGCGTGCACACCTGATCCAGCGACGCGCCCCGCAGTCGCAGCGCCCGGGCCCGCGCCGACAGCCGCGTGCCGCCGCAGTCGGGACAGGTGTCCTCCCGCAAGAACTTCTCCACCCGCTTCATGCCCTTTTCGTCCTTGACCTTGTTCAGCGCGTTCAGCACGGTGGCCATGGCGCTGTAGTAGGTGAAATCCATCTCCCCGGCGGTGACGTTCTCGGCGTTCTTGGGCCGGTAGAAGATGTGCTTTTTGACCATCGGGCCGTCGTAGACGATCTGCTTTTCCTCCTCGGTCAGCTCCCGGAAGGGCACGTCCGTGCGCACGCCCATGGCGCGGCACACGTCCGTCATAAGCGACCACATCAGGCTGTTCCACGGGGCCACCGCGCCGCCGTCGATGGTCAGGCTGTCGTCGGGGATGAGGGTGGCGCGGTCCACCGTGCGCACGGCGCCGGTGCCGCCGCAGCGGGCGCAGGCCCCGCCGCTGTTGAAGGCCAGCTCCTCCGCGCCGACGGTGGGCACGGCTTCGCCGCACACCGGGCAGAACACCGGCTTTTCCGCGGCGTGGTTCAGCGTGGGCGGCACGTCGTGGCCGTTGGGGCACTTGTACACAGAGAGGCGGGAGAACATCAATCGCAGGCTGTTCAAAAGCTCCGTCATCGTGCCGAAGGTGCTGCGGATGCCCGGCACGCCGGGCCGTTGGTGCAGCGCCAGCGCCGCGGGCACGTAGCGCACGTCGTCCACCTGGGCGCGGCTGGCCTGGGTCATGCGCCGCCGGGTGTAGGTGGAGAGGGATTCCAGGTAGCGCCGCGAGCCCTCGGCGTACAGCACGCCCAGCGCCAGCGACGACTTGCCCGACCCGGACACACCGGCGATGCCGACGAACTGGCCGAGCGGGATGTCGACATCGATGTTCTTCAGGTTGTGCACGCG
>JBGUQG010000316.1:0-23999 GCA_045130815.1 Christensenellales bacterium | reverse complement strand
TGCCGATGACGATCTTCGCGTTCTCCCGCCGGCCGGCAAAGCGGCGCTGCTGGGTGTAATACCAGCCCAGGAAGCGGCCCACCTGATTGGCGTGGTCCGCGGTCAGGTTCACATTGGCTTCACCCCGGAAGCCGTCGGTGCCAAAATATTTGCCCATTGTACTTATCCTCTCAATTTGAAGACTCATGTTGCTCCGCATTTTTGCCGGGGGTGTCGGGGGCGGCAACGCCCCGACTTATAATCGTTGCCAGCGACATGTGCGGTGGCAACGGCGCTTTTTTTGTGTCAGGGAGCCTGCCGACCAGAACAAAAAAAGCTTCCTTGCAGATTTGCCGCCCGGAAATCGCTTGCGATTTCAGGCAAATCTGTCAAAGGGGTGGTCTTGGCGGGGGAAGCAGGTCCCCCGCCAAATAAAGCCTTACAGCCTCTCCGCCCTCTCGATATCCAGGAAGTACTTGTACGAATCCACCTTCAGCTCGCCGCAGGCGGCCTCGTCGCAGGCGATCACGGCGTTGTTGTGCAGCTGCAGGGCGCTGCAGGTCCACATCTGGCTGACGCCGCCCTCCACGGTGTGCGCCAGCGCCCGGGCCTTGTTGTGGCCGTTGATCAGCACCAGCACCTCCTTCGAGTCGGTGACCGTGCCGATGCCCACGGACAGCGCCTTCGCGGGCACCGCCTCCGGGTCGTTCCCGAAGAAGCGGCTGTTCACGATGCGGGTGTCGGTGGTCAGCGCGCGCACGCCGGTGCGGCTGGTCAGCGAGGTGAAAGGCTCGTTGAAGGCCAGGTGGCCGTCCACGCCGATGCCGCCCATGAACAGGTCGATGCCGCCATAGGAGGCGATCTTCGCCTCGTAGGCCGCGCACTCGGCCTCGGGATCGTCGGTCATGCCGTTGAGGATGTTGATGTTCTCCGGCTTCATGTCCACCAGGTGGTCGAAGAAGTTGTCATGCATGAAGTACCAGTAGCTCTGGTCGTGCTCGTGGGGCAGGCCCAGATACTCGTCCATGTTGAAGGTGACCACGTTGGCAAAGGACACCTTCCCGGCCCTGTTCATGGCCACCAGCTCCCTGTACACGCCGATGGGCGAGGAGCCGGTGGGCAGGCCCAGCACGAAGGGACGGTCCTCCTTGTGGGCATTGATCCTGTCCGCGATGTGGTTCGCGGCCCACGCACACATCTTTTCGTAGTTCTCCTGGATGATAACGCGCATGATAATCTCTCCTTTACCGCTTGTCGATGATCTCGCCGCTGTTCTTGCAGATGCTGTTCTCCGGCACCACGCCCCGCACGCAGGACGTGGGATAGATGTTGCTGTGACGGCCCACCACGGTGCCCGGGTTCAGCACGCAGTTGCAGCCGCACTCCACGTAGTCGCCCAGCATCGCGCCGAACTTCTTGAGGCCCGTCTCGATGCCGCCCTCCGGGGCGTGCACGACCACCAGCTTCTTGTCCGAGCGCACGTTGCTGGTGATGGAACCCGCGCCCATGTGGCTGTAGTAGCCCAGTATGGAATCGCCCACATAGTTGTAGTGGGGCGTCTGCACGTGGTCGAACAGTATCACGTTCTTCAGCTCGCAGGAGTTGCCCACCACGCAGTTCGCGCCCACCAGCGCGCTGCCCCGGATGAAGGCGCAGTGGCGCACCTCCGTCTCCGGCCCGATGATGCAGGGCGCGCCCAGGTACGCCGACGGGAACACCTTCGCCGTCCTGTGCACCCAGACGTGCTCGGAAACCTGCTCATAGTCATCCCCCAGGGTGGGGCCCAGGGCGAGGATAAAGTCCTTGATGCCCTTCAGCGCCTCCCAGGGATAAGTGAACCTGCGCAGGTAGTCCGCGGCGAGGGTGTGGTCAAGATCGTACAAATCGTTGATCGTATACATAATCTCACTCCTTATTCCACAGTAACGCTCTTTGCGAGGTTCCGGGGCTTATCCACATCAAGGCCCCGCGCCACGCTGGTATAGTAGCCCAGCAGCTGCAGGGGCACCACGGCCAGGCTGGCCATGAAGTGGGGGTCCGCCTTGGGCACGTACACGGTGAAATCGCAGGTGTCCTCGGCGCTGTAGTGGCCGTAGCTGGTCAGGCCCATCAGGTAGGCCCCCCGGGCCTTGCACTCCACCATGTTGCTGACGGTCTTTTCAAACAGGTCGTTCTGGGTCAGCACGCCGATCACCAGGGTGCCCTGCTCCACCAGCGAGATGGTGCCGTGCTTCAGCTCGCCCGCGGCGTAGGCCTCGGAGTGGATGTAGCTGATCTCCTTCATCTTCAGGCTGCCCTCCAGGCTGACGGCATAGTCGATGCCACGGCCGATAAAGAAGATGTCCCGGGCGTTCGAGAACTTGGCGGCGAACCACTGGATGCGCTCCTTGTCCTCCAGCACGCGGCTGATCTTGTCCGGCAGAGCCATAAGCTCCGCCGCATAGCGGGCGCAGGCCTCCCGGTCCAGGCAGCCCTTCGCCCGGCCCAGGGCCACGGCCAGCGCGTCCATGGCGATCAGCTGGGCGGCGTAGGCCTTTGTGGTGGCCACGGCGATCTCCGGCCCCGCCAGCGTGTACAGCACGCTGTCCGCCTCCCGGGCGATGGTGGAGCCCATCACGTTCACCACGGCCAGCGTGCGCACGCCGGCCTCCTTCACCGCGCGCAGGGCCGCCAGGCTGTCGGCGGTCTCCCCGGACTGGGAGATGATCACCACCAGCGCGTCCCTGTCCAGCAGCGGCCTGCGATAGCGGAACTCGGAGGCCAGCTCCACCCGCACGGGCAGCCGGGCCATGTCCTCGATCACGTACTGGGCGGCCATGCCCACGTGCCAGGCCGAGCCGCAGGCCACGATCTGCACCTGGCTGACCGCGGACAGCGCCGCGTCGTCCAGCCCGGCGGCGGAAAGGTCGATCTCCCCGTCCTTCAGCAGGCTGTTCAGCGTGTCGCGGACGGCGGCGGGCTCCTCGTGGATCTCCTTGATCATGAAGTGCTCGAAGCCGCCCTTCTCCGCGGCCGCGGCGTCCCAGGTGATCTCCACCGGTTCCTTCTCAACCACGTCGCCGTTCAGGTCGAAGAAGGTGGCCCCGCCGGGCAGCAGCCGCGCCGCCTCCAGGTTGCCGATGTAGTACACGCTGCGGGTGTGCTTGAGTATCGCGGGCACGTCGGAAGCCAGGAAGGTCTCATTGGGCGTGACGCCGATGATCATCGGGGAGTCCTTGCGGGCGGCGTAGATCTCGCCGGGATAGTCCCTGAACATCAGCGCCAGGGCGTAGCTGCCCCGCACGCGCACCATCATGCGGTTGATGGCGTCCACCGGGCCGATCTTGTACTTCTTGTAGTAATAGTCCACCAGCTTCACCACCACCTCGGTGTCGGTGTCGCTGTAGAACTGATAGCCGTTCTTCAGCAGCTTCTCCTTCAGCTCGGCGAAGTTCTCGATGATGCCGTTGTGCACGCCCACCACCTCGGATTCCACCGGGCCGGAGCCCGTGCCCTGGCAGATGCCGCTGACGTGGGGATGGGCGTTGGCCTGGCTGGGCTCGCCGTGGGTGGCCCAGCGGGTGTGCCCGATGCCGCAGCTGCCCGGCAGGGAATGGCCGTTGTCCGTCTTGACGGCCAGGTTGCGCAGCTTGCCCTTGGCCTTGACGACCTCGGCCAGCTTTTCGCCGTCCCGCACCGCCAGGCCCGCGGAGTCATAGCCGCGGTACTCCAGCTTCGACAGCCCCTCCAGCAGGATCGGCGCGGCGGCCCTGTCGCCCGTATAGCCGACGATTCCACACATGCTGATCGCCCTCCGCTCCATGAAAAGTGTGACCGCCGCCCGGTGGGCGGCGGTCCTGCCGTATCGTTCCCCACGGCTACGGTGGTATTTTACCATGCCGAAGGGCCTGACGCAAGAATTGTCTTCCTGTTTTATACAGCTTTTAACCGCGAATCAAAAAAACGGCCCCATTTATTATGGCGCATAGTCTTCGATCACATAGCGCACGAAATCCTCCGGCGCGTTCACCGCCCCGGCGATGCGCCCGAGCGCGTCGTCCGTCAGCTCCCCGCGGATCTGCGCCATCTGTGCCGCGGCGTCCGGCTCGCCTTCGGGGGACAGGAACAGCATCAGCACCCGTCGGGCCGCGTCCGGCCCGGCCCCGGGCAGGCCGCCGTATTCGATCTCCGCCCGCAGGCAGCGGGCCATGGCGTCGTACCAGCGCAGGCGCACGGCCTCCGTGTCCTCGCCGAACTCGCCGGCGAAGTGCGTCAGGTCCTGCTCGGTGACCTCCGCCAGCCGGGGATACGCGCAGGCCAGCACCCGCTGCAGCACCGTATCCTCCGGGTCTGCGGCGTCAAAGCTGCCCATCATCACCATCTGCAGTATCCGGCAGCCCGGCACGGCCTGCGGGCAGGCGACGGAGCGGTCTGCGCTCCATTGGTCATCCTGGGCACGGCAGGGAACGGCACACAGCGCCAGCGTCAGCGCCGCGGCCAGCGCGCGCAACAGCCTATTCATCACTGACCTCCCCGTCGAATTCCGCGATGAAGCGGGTCCCGCCGTCCCCGGCGCGCTCCGCCCACACCGTGCCGCCCGCGCCCTCCACCAGGGCCTTGACGATGCTCAGCCCCAGGCCGGTGCCGCCCATATCGCCGTCCCGGGTCTCGTCCACCCGGTAGAACGGCTCGAACACCCGCCGCAGGTGCGCCGCGTCGATGCCGACGCCGTCGTCGGCCACCCCGATGCGCGCGCCCTCCAGCTGCACCCACACATGGCCGCCCTCCCGGCCATAGCGGATGGCGTTGTCCATCAGGTTGTACATGAGCTCCCACAGCGCCTTGTCGCCCAGGGGCACGAGGGCCTCCCCCTCCACCGCCAGGGCGATGCCCCGCTTGGCGGCCCGGGGCGAAAGCGAACGGGCCACCTCCAGCGCCACGGGCCGCGCCGGACGGGGCGCTTCCCGTTTCACAGAGCGCTCGGCCTTGCTGAGCTGCAATATGTCCTCGATGACCGACAGCATCCTGTCGCACTCGCCCAGGATCGTGTCCAGGCACAGCGCCCGCTCCTCGGGCGTGTCCGCCATGCCCTGCTTCAGCAGCTCCGCGTAGCCCCGCACCGAGGTCAGCGGGCTGCGCAGCTCGTGGCTGGCGTTGGCCACGAAATCGCTGCGCAGGCGCGCGGTGCGCTGGATCCGGGCATAGTCGTCCCGCAGCCGCCGCGCCCGGTAGGCCACCTCGTCCAGCGCGGGCTGGTACTCAGGGAACACCGCCACGGCGGCGTCCGTCCCGCCGTCCAGCAGCCGGCAGATATCGTCGAACTGGCGCTGCTGGTCCGCCGCCAGCCGCGCGATGGCCCGGCGCTCCAGCAAATAGAGCGCCAGGAACAGCGCGGCCAGCAGCGCGCCGTAGGCGATCACCGCCCGGGCGACGCCGAACACCGGATAGCTGAGCCGCAGGATCAGCCGGGGCGACACCTTCCGGGCCATGTACAGCACCAGCGTGGCATCGGCGGCGGACATGCGCAGATGCCGCCCGACCCCGCCCGTCCGGGCCGCGGCGATCTCCCGGTCGGCAAAGTGATCCGCCGCCGGGTCGGCGTCCCGGCGGCTGTCGGCCAGCACCAGCCCGGAATCCATCAAATAGGTGACCCGCAGCTGGGGCGACACCCCCGCGATGGCGTCGGCCAGCGACTGCAGATCGTCGTTGGAATCCACCGTCCACATGCCCGCCGCCTGCAAGAGGGCCGACATTTGGTTGCGGGTGTCGTCGATCTTCACCTTCGCGGTCACCGCCGCCGCGGCCAGCGCCATCGCCAGCGTCAGCAGGATCCCCCGCCAGTATATGCCCCTCAGCCTGCGCTTCATGCCTCTTCCCCCGCGATCAGCCGGTAGCCGGTGCCCCGCACGGTCTGTATGAAGCGGGGCTCGGCGGCGGTGTCCCCCAGCTTCAGCCGCAGCGTCTTCACATGGGAATCCACGGTGCGGGAGGGGTCGTCCCGGGTGCCGTAGCCCCAGACCTGGTGAAGCAGCTCCTGCCGGGTCACCGCCATGCCCGCGCGGCGGGCCAGGTACACGAGCAGGTCGTACTCCATGGCGGTCAGCTCCACCCGCGCGCCGTCCACGCAGACCTCCCGGGAACCAAGGCGCAGCGTCAGCGGCCCAACCTGCAGCACCTCCGGCTTCGCCGCCACCCGGCGCAGCGCCGTCTGCACCCGCGCCTGCAGCTCCCGCACCCCGAAGGGCTTGGTGATGTAATCCTCGGCGCCCAGCTCCAGGCCCGTCACCTTGTCCCGCTCGGCGGTCCGGGCGGAGATGATGATGACCGGGATGTCCTTCAGCGCCCGGTCCGCCTTCCACGCCTTCAGGATGTCGAAGCCGCTGACGGCGCGCAGCATAACGTCCAGCAGCACCAGGTCCGGCAGCCGCCCGGCCGAGCGCACGGCCCGATCCAGCGCGTCGGCGTCCGCCAGCCGCAGCGTGTCGTGGCCCAGCTTTTTCACCGTCATCTCGATCAGCAGGCCGATCCTCTCGTCGTCCTCCACGATCCAAAGCCTCGCCATGGCGTCATCGCTCCATTCCGAAATAGCCGTCCAGCCGCGTAAGCGCGGCGCGCACATAGTCCTCGATGTCCCGGAGGTTGGCCGCGCTGCCCTCGCCCATGCCGCATTCGGGCCAGCGGGCGGTGTCCCGCAGGATCGCCGGGTACAGGGCCCCGAACAGCGCCCGGGCATGGGACAGCAGGTTCTCCTCCGTCACCGGCCCCGCCCGCAGCGCCCGCCAGCGGGCGCGCAGCGCGTCCATGAAGTCCCCGTCCTCCGCCAGCAGCCGGGCCGCCGCGTCGTCCGGGGCCATCTCGCCGATCTCAAAGGACACGTAGTTGGTTTCGGGGCTGTCCCCGTCCCACAGGTCGCCCAGCGTGTGGTTCAGATCCCAGGGGATACGGTACAGCGCATAGCCGCCCCCGGGCCGGGGCATGCAGTGGATGTACTGGTTCTTGAAGCGGCCGTCCCGGGCCTGCGCCAGCATCGACCACAGCGCGTAGTCCACGGCGTTGTCCCGGTCGATTTGGCTGTCCCCCGGCGGGGCCTCGCCCGACAGGAAGGCCATGTAGTCGGCGGCGGGCGCCCAGGGCGCGGCCACCTCCGAGCCGACGAATTCCAGCTCGATGCCGCCGCAGGCGTCGCCCTCCCCGGCCAGCAGCGCCCGGACCGACGGCCTTTCGTTGGCGGCGACCTTGTACAGTATGCCGGCGCGCCTGTCCGCGCCCACCTGCTTGCGGTCCACCCGCTCCTGCACGCCGTAGAGCCCCCAGTACGTGCCGTTCAGCACCACCTCGGCAAAGCGGAACCGGCTGCTTGCCGCCGCCCGGCCCCGGGAGTTGATCTCCTCCCACAGCCAGTAGCTCAGCGCCTCCCGCAGCTTCGAGGTATCGGAGTACATCGGGTTCAGTATCCAGTCGTCGTCCTCGCGCAGCCCGCACAGGGAAAGGTCGCGCTTGCGGCCCTCCGCGTCCACCAGCTTCAGCCGGAAGCTCTTCTTGGGAAAGCGGCGGCTGGTGTTGCCCCGCAGCCGCAGCTCGACGGGCGTGGTGATCGCCGTCAGGCCGCCGGGCTCCGCATAGCGCAGTGTGCCCGGGACATACGCGTCCCCCGGCGCCTGACCGTCCTCCAGGTCGATGGTCAGCACCGGCAGCGCTTCGCCCAGGCCCCCCGGCATGCCGAAGGCCCCGGCGGATACGTCGGGGGCTTCGGCCCTGACCGGCATCAGACCGGTGAGGGCGATCAGCGCAAGGGACAGCGCCGCGCGCCGCGCTCTCATCAGTCGTCGCTGTCCCGGTCCGGGGTATCGGGCGTGTCGGCCTTCTTCCGCGCGTCCGGGGTGTCGGGCGTGTCGGCCTTCTTCCGCGCGTCCGGGGTGTCGGGCGTGTCGGTCTTCTTCCGCGCGTCCGGGGTGTCGGGCGTGTCGGTCTTCTTCTGCGCGTCCGGGGTATCGGGCGTGTCGGGCGTGTCGGGCGTGTCGGGCGTGTCGGGATCATCGGAATCCCAAAAGTCTTCGCCGTAATCCCAGCGGGCCACGGCGTCCGCGGCCTGCAGCCGGTCTGCGCTGTCGCTGTCAAAGCTGCCGTCGGCGGCAAGGCCGTTGGCCAGCTGGAACTCGATCAGCGCCCGCTGGGTGCGGGGGCTGAACACCCCGTCCGCCTTGCCCTTCAGATAGCCCAGGCTGATCAGCGCCGTTTGCATGTCGGCGATGCGGGTCTCGCCCTGGGCGTCCCGGCTGCCGATGGCGATGTCCTCAAAGTCCTCCAGCCAGCCGCGGGCCCGCTTCCAGTCGCCGTCGTTCTTCCAATCGTCGTCGTCCCAGTCGTCGCTCATGATGACGAACTCCACGAAGTCCCTCGGCAGGGCGCTCTGCTCGGCGATGCGCCTGCCCTGCTCCGGAGACATCTGGCTGCGGATGTCCTGCTTCTCGGCCTCGTCCCCGTCCGGCTCCAGGAACAGCGCGAGGATCGCCAGCGCGTTCCGGTCCCGGGCCTCGTTCTCCGGATTCGCCGCCAGCTCGGCGGTCAGCGCGTCCGCCAGGGCACGGTACCAGGCGTTGCGCACCCGGGCCACCGGCAGCGCGTGCCGGGAGGCGTAGTCGGCGATATTGCCGGCGGTGATGGCCGTCAGTTCCTCCAGCCACAGGGCAAGGTCGCCGGCGTCCCCGTTCGGGCCATGGTCCCCGGCCATCACGGCGTCCAGGCATTCGTCTACCCCGGTCGCCGCCGAAGGCTGGTCCTCCGCCATCAGGGCGTGGAACGCTTCCAGCGCGGAGGTCTCGGCCCCCGCGGGCAGGGTCGCCAGCAGCGCGATCAGCGCGCAGAGGCATGCCAGCTTTTTCACAGTCATCATCTCCCTCCGTCATTTGAAACCATTATAGTCCCTGGCGCCGGGAAAGAAAAGTCGCGGGGACCGGTTTTTCACTTTGTTTTCACGAAAGAAACGCGCCCGTTCAAGTTTGGTTTAAGCTTTGAGGGGTATAATGCGAAGCATCAAGGAGGATGACGACCATGAAGAAAACATTGGCAATGCTTTTGGCGCTGGCCCTGGCGACGGCGGGCCTTTCCGCCCTGGCGGAGGGCGAAGCCGCCCCCGATAAGGCCGGGATCGAGGCGGCGCTGGACCTGAAGAACAACCCGGACCAGGAATGGACCTACAGCGCGGACGCCGACGCCTGGACGCTGTCCGTGGTCACGGCGGTGACCCGGCCCGTGATCGAGAGCGAGGAGGGCGTGTCCGTGTGCGTGCCCGGAGCCTATGTGACCGGCATCGACACCGACGGTGACGG
Organism: Christensenellales bacterium; assembly: GCA_045130815.1. GTDB lineage: Bacteria > Bacillota > Clostridia > Christensenellales > Aristaeellaceae > UBA2862. Next base: position 14,712 of record JBGUQG010000316.1, on the reverse strand, counting down.
CGCGGAGGACGTCACCGCGGCCACCGCCGCGGAAGCGGTGAAGGGGAGCCTTGTGATCGACTACGCTGCCGAGGTCACCAGCACCCACGGCCAGACCTACACCGCGGCCACGGCCCCGGTGATCCTGAACACCGGCGCGGCAGGCTACGGCAATTCCACAAGCACCGCCGCGGCGGCCACCTACGCAAAGGAGGGCTACATCAACGTGGCCTGCGGCAACCGGGGCAAGCAGGACAGCTATGTGAACGGGGATGGCGAGACCGTGTACACCGGCGACGCGCCCAGCTGCCTTGTGGATCAGAAGGCGGCGACCCGCTACGTGAAGTACAACATACTGCTGGGCAACCTGCCGGGCAGCGTGGACTACTGGGTGTCCACCGGCGGCAGCGGCGGCGGGGCCCACGCGGCGATGTCCGCGGCCACCTCCAACAACCCGGATTTCTACGACTACCAGATCGAAGTCGGCGCGGTGGGCGTGTACAAAAACGCCGACGGCAGCTACTGCACCACGGTGAGCATCGACGGCCGGGAGGTCGAGCTTTCCGACGGCGCGTGGGGCTGCGTGGCCTACAGCGCCATCACCTCGCTGGACGAGGCGGACATGGCCCTGGCCCTGGAGTACACGCTGAACCCGGATTTCAGCTACAACACCGACTTCCAGCAGGCGCTGGCGGCGGCGCTGTCCGCCGAATACATGGACTATATCAACGCCAAAAACCTGACCGTGGAGGAGGCGAAGGTGGGCTTTGACCTGGACGGCGACGGGTCGCTATCCGGCACCGTGGCGCTGTCCATCGAATACGACTTGGAGCAGTACGCCGACACAAACGGCTACGGCGGCACATACCTGGACCTGTACCTGATGGAGCTGACCGAGAATCTGCAGTGGTATGTGGACAACCTGGCCTGGGCCGAGGGCTGGACCTGGTTTGATTCGGGGGGCAACGCCCTGTCCGACGAGGCCGTGGCGGCCATGACCGACGCCGACCGGGCCCTGGCCTTCATCGAGGGCCGCTATGCCAGGGGCAGCGCTGGCGGGCGCGGCATGGGCGGCCCCGGCGGCGGCATGGGCCCCGGCGGCATGAACGGCAAGGCCGACTTCGGCGGCAGGGGCGAACGCGGCGGCTTCCCCGGCGGCGACGGCGAGATGCCTGATTTCGCGGACGGCGGGATGCCCGACTTCGGCGGGCAGCGCCCCAACGACGGCGACGAGCTGGCCGTGGGCACTCCGCAGGCGGGCACGACCCAGGCCGCGGGCAGCGGCGCCGATTCCAAAAACTACGCCGATTACGAAGCGATGCTGGCCGCCTATGAGGCCGACGTGGCCGAGATCCTGGCGGGCGACGCCTATGGCAGGGACATCGTACAGCTGTACAATCCGCTGAACTACATCGGGGCCGAGGGCACCGAGGACCCCGCCTGGCTGCGCATCGTGTGCGGCGCGGTGGAGGGCGACATCGCCATGTTCAATTCGCTGAATATGCAGCTGGCCGCGCTGGACGCCGGGATCGACGCCACCATCGAATGGCAGTGGGACGGCGGCCATGTGCCCAGCGAGGTGCTGGGCAACAGCCTGGCCCTGTGGGTGGACAGCATGTACGGCAAGCACGTCAGCGGCGTGGAGAGCGCAAAGGCCGAAGCGACCCCGCAGACCGCCAACGGCAACGCCGATTCCCCCACCGGCACGGATCTTACCGACTGGGTCACCCTGAACGGCGACGGCAAGGTGTCCTTCACCCTGGCGGACGGCATGGCCTACCGCACCGGCGGCGCCAGCAAGGCGGTCCCCGGCTTCGACGTGATCGACTACGGCCAGGAGGACTACGTGTTCGGCGACAGCGACACCGACGCCCGCCACTGGAGCCGGTGGGTGCTGAAGGCCCTTCAGGAGAACCGGGAGGCGCTGGAGGCGCTGTTCAACCAATGACACAAGGGGCCGTGACGCGCGTCACGGCCCCTCTCCTGTTGCCTGCTGCCTATTGATTCTTCCCTTATTCGATCACGCCGCCCTCGACCACCAGGTTGTCGGGATCCACGGCGTCGCCGTAGACATCCTTCAGCGTGGCCTCGTAGTCGGCGTGGAAGAACTGCTCTTCGGCCAGCTTGACGATCTCGTCGTTGACGTACTGCAGCACGGTGTCGTTGCCCTTCTGCACGGCGGGGGCGATGGTGTCAAGGCTGCCCAGGGATTCGATGCCCACGGTGAAGCCGGGGTTCTCAATGGCCCAGGCCAGCACCTCGGTATTGTCGGTGGACAGGGCGTCGCCGCGGCCGTCCAGCAGGGCGTTGAAGGTCTCGGTGTAGGTGTCGAACTTCAGAAGGCTCACGTCCGGCTCGTTGGCGGTGAACCAGGTCTCGGCGGTGGTGCCCTTGGAGACGATCAGGGTCTTGCCCCGCAGCTCGTCGATGGAGGTGATCAGCGCGCTGTCCGGCGACACCACGCCCAGGGCCACCTTCATGTAGGGCAGGGCGAAGTCCACCACCTCGGACCGCTCCGGCGTCACGGTGAAGTTGGCCAGTATGATGTCCACCTTGGCGCTGGTCAGGTATTCCACGCGGTTGGGCGCGTCCACGCTCACCAGCTCCAGCTCCACGCCCAGGTCCTCGGCCAGGCGGCGGGCAAAGTACACGTCGTAGCCCTGGTATTCGCCGGTCTCATCCACATAGCCAAAGGGCTTCTTGTCGGAGAACACGCCGATGGTCAGCTTGCCGCTGGCGGTGATTTCATCCAGCGTGCGGGCCTTCGCGTCCGCCAGCGCGGCGGGGATCAGGGCGATGGCCAGAACCAGGATCAGTGCAAACAGCTTCTTCATGATGATCTCTCCTTTTTATCGATGGTCCCTGAATATATATGCAAGCGGAGCGGAATGAACAGCATGTCGTCCATTCCGCTCCGCCTGAATATCGCACTGTGCGCGTGGGCACGTCAACACATCCGGTAGGGCAGCGGGCGACACTGACGGCACATACAACACAGGTTCACGATGCTGCGCTTCATCGGCCCGCCCTCCATTTCCTATCGTTCTTATCGGTTTTATCGATAGTATAGCCGATGTCCCGGCCGGTGTCAATAGGTTTACCGCTATTTAACAGCCTTGAACTCAAAGGTGTCCAGGAAGCGGCGGGCGCGCTCGGTTTCAGGCTGGTGGAAGAACCGGGCCGGCGGGGCCTCCTCCAGCACCATGCCGCCCTCCAGGAACACCACCCGATCGGCCACGGCCTCGGCAAAGCGCATCTCGTGGGTCACGATCAGCATGGTCATGCCGTCCCGGGCCAGGTCCAGCACCACGTTCAGCACCTCGCGCACCATCTCCGGGTCCAGCGCCGCGGTGATCTCATCCAGCAGCAAGAGCCTCGGGTGCATCAGCATGGCGCGCACCAGGGCCACGCGCTGCTTCTGGCCGCCGGACAGCTGGCGGGGCAGAGCGTGGGCCCTGTCCCCCAGGCCCACGCGCTCCAGCATTTTCCGGGCCTCGGCCTCCACCTCGGCCCTGGGGCGCTTCAGCGCCTGCACGGGGCCCAGGGTCAGGTTGCCCATCACGTCCATATGCGGGAACAGGTCGTAGCTCTGGAACACCATGCCGATCTGGCGGCGCACCTGCACCAGGTCCGTCCCGGCGTCCACCCGCCGTCCGTCCAGCAGGATCTCGCCGCCGTCCGGGCGCTCCAGCCCGTTCACGCAGCGCAGCAGCGTGGACTTGCCGCAGCCGCTGGGGCCCACGATCACGATGACCTCGCCCTCGCACAACGTCAGCGACACGTCCTTCAGCACGCCGTTGCCGTCGAAGCGCTTTTGCAGGTGTCTGACTTCAAGGATCGGTTTTCCGCTCATATTCATTCCTCCGGGTCACGCCGCCCAGCGCTTTTCGAGCCGTCCCGCCGCCAGCGATATGGGCCAGCAGGCGATGAAGTACAGCATAAACACCGCGGCGTACACCCACACCGCGCCCTGGGGCGCGTCATAGCGGGCGGCGTCGATGATCTGGCTGCCCACCTTCAGCACCTCCACCACGCCGATCAGCATCACCAGCGAGGTGGTCTTGATCATGCGGGTGGCCAGGTTGATGGCCTGGGGCACCAGCCGCCGCGCCGCCTGGGGCAGCAGCACGTACCGCCAGCACTGGCCCCGGGTGAGGCCCAGGGCGGCGCTGCTTTCCCGTTGGTGGACGGGGATCGAGGTGATGGCCCCGCGCACCAAATCTCCCATCTCCCCGGCGCCCCAGAAGGTGAACACGGCCACGGCGGCCGTCTCGCCGGAGATCTGCAGGTTGAAGGCCTTGGCCAGGCCGAAGTATACCAAAAACAGCAATACCAGCTGGGGCACGATGCGCACCGTCTCCAGCCACAGGCGGAAGAAGGCCTTCAGCACCGGGTTTTTCAGCGTCATCAGCACGCCCACCAGCAGCCCCAGGGCCACCGACAGGGCCACCGACAGGGCCGACAGCTTCAGCGTGACGCCCAGGCCGCCCAGCAGGCGCAGCAGGTTATTGCCCCTGAACAGCACCGCCAAATCCCGCATAGCGCAGCCTCCTTTCCAGCCAGGTAAACGCCAGTGATATGGGCAACAGCAGCGTCAGGTACGCCACCGTCAGCATCAGCAGCGCCTCGTCGGTCTTGTAGTACATGCCGATCAGGTCCTTGGCCACATACATCAGGTCCGCCAGCGCCACGGCGCTGAACACGCTGGTCTCCTTGATCAGGAAGATGGCGTTGGCCCCGATGGCCGGTATGGCCGTGGCCAGCGCCTGGGGCAGGATCACGAAGCGCAGATTCTGAAGCGTGGTCAGCCCCACGCACATGCCGGCCTCCATCTGGGCGTCGTCCACCGCCTCCAGGCCGCTGCGCAGCGCCTCGGCCATGTAGGCCCCGCCCAGAAAGGTGAGCCCCGTGACGGCGCAGGCCTCGGCGCTCAGCTTCACCCCCACCTTGGGCAGCCCGAAGTACAGAAAGAACAGCTGCACCAGCAGCGGCGTGTTGCGCGCCAGCTCGATATAGGCGGCGACGATCTGCCGCGCCACGGGCACCCTGAAATAGCGCACCAGGCAGCACAGCACCCCCACCGCCAGCGACAGCGCGATGCCGATCAGCCCGATGCGCAGCGTGAGCCCCGCGGCCTTCACGTACATGGGCGTGAAGCGCTGTATGAAGTCAAGATCCATGGGAGAGACCCCCTTGTATACGGCATACTATGATGGGCGAAGCTGCCGCGCCACCATGCAGCGACGGCCTCCGGGCCGCCGTGTCGGCGGCGTAGACGCCGCCGCTACGCCAGGCTTTCCAATCGAAGCGCCCGGCTCCGTCAGTTCGTTCCTCCGGTGGTCCAGCACTCGGGACAGCGCTGCAGGCCCGCGGCCAGGGCGTTCACCAGGATGCCCTGGGTCGCCTCGGTCATGCCCGAGCAGGTGGCGTAGGAGTGGTAGTAGGGGTTGCCGCTCTGGGCGTACACCGTGGTCTCGGCGTCCGGGCAGCACACCGGGCAGGGCGGACGGCCCTGCTTGATCATGTCGGACAGCAGCACCTGTTTGGCGTTCTTCATGCCCGAACAGGTGGCGTTCACATGGTAGAAGTTGCCCTTGTCCGTGGCGTACACGTAGTAGCCGGCAGCGGCCGTCTCCGCCTCGGGATCGGGGGCGGTCTCGGTTTCGTCCACGCCGCCGATGCACACCGGGCAGCGCTTCTTGCCGGTCACCCGCGCCTCGGCATAGGTGACGTGGCTGGCGTTGCGCATGCCGGAGCAGGCCTCCTCCACGTGATAGTAGTTGCCGTCCAGCGTGCAGTACACCTGGCGTCCGGCGTCCGGGCAGCAGATGTCGCAGGCGGTCTTGGTCATCAGCAGCGCGTCCTTCAGGCCGACCTCACGGGCGTCGGTGCCCAGGTCAGAGCAGGTGGGATCGGTGTGGAAGTGGCTGTTGAAGGCCGAGCACCACACCTTCATGTTGCTCTTGTCCTCGGTCCCGTCGTTGACGAACACCAGGTCCCACATGCCGTCGCTGTACTGGCCGCCCATGCAGTAGGGGCAGGCCATCAGGCTGTTCTCGATGGCAGTGTTGCGGGAAACGCGGGTGACCTCCGCTTCCGCGGGGATGGCCTGGCAGGAATCGCCCTGGTGATAGTAGGGCGCGTCCGCCACCACGTACACGGCGTTGGCCTCGTCCACCTCCTCGGCGGTGATCACCGAGGAGACCGGCTCCGCCGCCTCCCCCTCCGGCTCCGGCTGGGGGGTGGCCAGCATTGCCGCGCCCACGGGCTGGGGCGTGATGGTGGTATCGTTGGCGGGCTTGAAGGGCTTTAAGATCAGCAGCACCATCAGCGCCGCGAACCACAGCGCGCCGACGATGCCCAGGGCCACGCCGGAGGGCTGGTTGAAGCGCCCTCTGCGCCACAGCAGGAAGATGCCCAGCGGCGGCAGCAGCAGAAGCAGCAGCCAGGTGACCCACTCGTGCTCGTCCACATAGCGCAAAAGGCTGCCCGCGCCGCCGGCGGGATACTCCCGCGGGGGCTCGAAATCGGGCGCGTCATAGTAGGGCGGCCCGTCGTAGCCCTCCTCGGGCCAGCCGCCGTCGTCATAGGCTGCGTCGTAGCCGTAGTCATCGTCATAGCGGCTGCCGTCGCCGTACCAGGGATCGTCATAGCCGCCCTCGTAATCGCCAGCATCGTCGGCGTAGTCGTCATCATACGGGGCGTCGTCATAGCCTTCGTCGTAGCCCTCGGGCATATAGGGTTCCTCGCCGTCATAGGGCGTTTCGTAGCCGCCGGGCATGTAGGGCTCCTCGCCCTCGTAGCTGGAAAGCAGCTCCTCGCGCCGCTTGCCCAGGTTAAAGCCGCCGATCCGCGCCATGCGCCTCACCCCCTCGATAGGTATACCATGATACGCTACATTATAGCACACACCCGCCCGCTTGCGTCAATCGTCGCAATTTGATAACGCAAAAACCCCGTGCGCGTCAATAAGCCGCGGTTCTGTCGAACCGCGGCTTATTGACAGAGTGGAGCGAATTACTTCACCGCCTCGAACCCGGCCTCCAGCGCGGCGATCAGGTCCTCGGCCTTCTCGATGCCGATGGACAGGCGGATCGTGTTGGGCCGGATGCCCTGGGCGGCCAGCTCCACCTCGGTCTCCTGGCTGTGGGTGGTGCTGGCGGGGTGGATCACCAGGCTCTTCACGTCGGCCACGTTGGCCAGCAGGCTGAATATGGGCAGGGCGTCGATGAATTTCCGGGCCGTGGCGGCGTCGCCCTTGATCTCAAAGGTGAATATGCTGCCGCCGCCGTTGGGCAGATACTTCTTATACAGGCCGTGGCTGGGCTCGCTGGCCAGAGACGGGTGGTGCACCGCCTCCACCCGGGGGTGTTTGGACAGGTAATCCACCACCTTCAGGGCGTTGGCCACGTGGCGCTCCACCCGCAGGGACAGCGTCTCCAGCCCCTGCAGGAAGATGAACGCGTGGAACGGGGACAGCGTGGCGCCGGTGTCCCGCAGCAGTATCGCGCGGATGTAGGTCACGAACGCCGCCGGGCCCACCGCGTCGGCGAAGGACACGCCGTGGTAGCTGGGATTCGGCTCGGCGATCCAGGGGTACTTGCCGCCCCGCTTCCAGTCGAATTTCCCGCCCTCCACGATCACGCCGCCGATGGCGGTGCCGTGGCCGCCGATGAACTTGGTGGCCGAGTGCACCACGATGTCCGCGCCCCATTCGATGGGCCGCACCAGGTAGGGGGTGGCGAAGGTGCTGTCCACCACCAGGGGGATGCCCGCCTTATGCGCCACCGCGGCCACGGCCTCGATGTCCACCAGGTTGCTGTTGGGATTGCCCAGTGTCTCGATGAATATGGCCTTGGTCTTGTCGGTGATGGCCGCCTCGAAGCTGCCCTCGGCGTCCGGGTCCACGAAGGTGGTGGTGATCCCGGCAGTCAGCGGCAGCGTGTGGGCCAGCAGGTTGTAGGTGCCGCCGTAGATGGTCTTGCTGGCCACGATGTGCTCCCCGGCCCTGGCCAGCGCCTGGATCGTGTAGCTGATGGCCGCCGCGCCGCTGGCCACCGCCAGCGCCGCGCTGCCGCCCTCCAGCGAGGCGATGCGCGCCTCGAACACCGCCTGGGTGGGGTTGGTCAGCCGCCCGTAAATGTTGCCCGCGTCCCGCAGGCCGAAGCGGTCCGCGGCGTGCTGGCTGTCGTGAAACACATAGCTCGTGGTGGCGTAGATCGGCACCGCCCGGGCGTCGGTCACGGGATCGGCGCTCTCCTGGCCGATGTGCAGCTGGCGGGTCTCAAAGGCCCAGTTCTTTGAAACGCGGATATCTGACATAATATGACCTCCCATAATGCTACTGTGCGCATAGGTTTTATAGGAGTATCATAGCATAGCGATCAGATATTGTCCAATACAATGGTTTGATTTCGAGCTATAGGCCTGCATTATGGCTTGGTGCGTTCACCACGATCACCGCGACAATTCTCTCCATATTCTCGCGCACGGTATAGAACGAGTGTAATCTGCTTTTCGAGTACGCATAATAGGTATTCGCGGATTGTTGCACGAGATAGTTTTCAAAGAACCTCTCCCAGCTGAAGAAATCGCGGCTCTCTATTTGCTGGCCAGGGTCTTTAAGCATCTCTTCCACGCCGACAATCGGAACAATTCCCGATTGCAGGATCAGCCACTCAAAGGATTCCGGCAGGCAAACGGTAATTTGGTCGGGATATTGCCTTTGCAGCTTCATCACGCGGTCCATTTCCGCGCCGAAGGCCGCGCCATCGGCGATGACAAACACACCCTGTTGGTGATTCTCTTGCAGCCAAGTAAAGATACTCGAATTGGCCCCGGCAGATTCACAGCGAATCGCCGTTCCGTCGTATAAATGCTGATAGAGCTGCAAACCGGCGCAGCTGTCCTCCGTCAAAAGCACGCTGGCCGCCTGCTTCTTTCTCACAGTTGCCGCGGAATAGACATATCCCTCGCGCCGCTTATACACCTTATGAAAGATGTGGTACTTGTTGCTTGTCTTGATCTCATAAATTTCTTCAACGCTGTAGGGAAGCTCATGCAGGTTCTCGCGGTTGAAGATGACATAGTAATTGTCAGTCTTTTGAATCGCATCCGCAAACTCCTGGGAAGCCAGATAATCCGCGCCTTCATCGATAAACACCACGCTGCCGTGAGTGTGGTTCAGCTGGTTTTTCCAGTCCATGTCCGTCAGCGCCACGCACGGGCAGGACGCGACAACCTGCACGCCGCTTGCCTCGCCCAGTCGCGTGTACTCCGCGATCATGTCATAGAGCGTCGTCTTGCCGGTGCCGCTGTCGCCCCGCACGACGGTGATGTTCCGCTCCAGTGTAAACCGGAACTTCGCGCGGTTGTTGCCAACCCCAATCTCAATTCTGCCCTTCATACCGCACCTCAAACATACTCTCCGGCCGCTTCGATCAGCTCGCCCATGCTCCTGACGATTTTGCCGTTGTTCAACACGCGCAGCTTGAACGGCTCGTCGCCAAAGTCCATCAAATGGCGCAGATTGACGACCACCCTGCGCTTCTCCGCGAGCTTGAGCAGCCACTTGGCGCAGTTATCCCCGCAGGTGGAAGCGTTGAAGATATGCTTATTACTCCTGTCGTTGGCGATCAACAGCAGTGTCTTGACGCCGCCTGAGAGCTGCAGGGGCGTGATCATGCCGAGCACAGGGCTTTCGATGACCTGTGGTCCGATGACCTTCGATCGGTCCACATCCCGGATCATCTCGACCGCCAGCGGCGCGGTAATCCATCTGTCCTCATAGGTGTTTTTGAAATACACGGCTGTATTGTATATCGCTTCGGGCATGGGGCCAAAGTAGATGTTGAGCATGGAAATCACCTCGGATACGGTATTCCAAATACTATTATATGTGGCACGATGTTTTACTTTGAACGATGTCATTGCGAGGCAGCCCCGAAGGGGGCGGCCATGGCAATCCGGTTTTTCCTTGCCGGTTTCTCTTCCCGGCAGAAGTTGCTGGAGCTGTCCGGAATCACTGAACGACCTTCCGCGCAGCACCAACGAGAGGCGGCCTCTTCCGTCATTTGCTCCGCAAATGCAACCTGAACCACAGGCTTCACCTGCTGGGGAAGGCATGGGTACTGCAGCAATTACTACCTAATGTCTGCTATCCCAGCCTCTTCCTGTCGTATCCGATCCCAAATCCGTAGTCGTAGGCGTTGCCGAACTCATCCACGTGGGGGATCAGGTCAAGGGCCCGGTCCTCGCAGTGGCGCTCCACGGTCTCCATGTCCCGGGGCAGCTGCACGGGCAGGCGGCCCCTGGGAGCGTAGCGGCCGAAGATCACGTCCAGCACCGCGGCGCGGGACACGCCGAACTCGGCGATCAGCGCGTCGACCTCGCCCTCGAACTCGGACACCACCATGGGGTTGGACAGCGTCTCCACCACGATCACCGGCTTGCCGGGCATGCGGCGGCGGCATTCCAGTATGTTGTCCAGGTCCGCCTCGTTGAATGCGGTGTTGGTCTTGCCCTTATAGCTGCGATTGTCGGACTTTTCCCGGAAGTCGCCCCCGGCGATGCTCCTCTCCCGGGCCGCCGTGGCGGTATAGGGCCGGTACTGCAGCGTGATGGGCAGGTAGCCGTTGCCGCCGGCCTGGCGGTCCTGTACGGAATAGGGGTTGCAGGCGGGGCTCTCCGCGAACACGATGGCCACGTCGGCCTCCTCGGGCGCCTGGACCCGGACGCCGTAGGCGGCGATCAGCGCGTCCGCCACGGGGTCCTCGTCCCGGGCGGGGGCGTCCCCGCGGAAGAAGCTCTTGGAGGGGCCGATGTGCCGGGTGGGCACGTAGATCCTCAGGCCCTCCTTCAGCGGCAGGCAGCCGGGGCGGTTCTTCAGCAGCACCACGCTCTGGCGCTGGGCCTGGTTGCCATGGGCGCGGAAGGCCTTGCAGCCCACGGTGGCCTCGGAGGTCGCCGGATCGAGGTACGGGTCCTCGAACAGGCCGCAGCGGAAGATGTTGGTCAGCAGCCGCGCGGCGGATTCCTCCATCCTACTGCGCATGGCCGCCTCGCCCAGCTTTTCGCAGCCCAGGCGATAGGCCTCGAGCACCGGGGCCGGGTCGTCGTTGCCGCCGAACTGGTCCACGCCGTTCAGTATGGCGATCAGCATGCGCTCCGGCTCGGAGTACTGCTCCATGTTGTAGCAGCGGCTGCCGAAGGCGTCGATCTCCGGGTCCGGGTCGGCGGTGATGCCCCAGTCGGTGCACACCACGCCGTCAAAGCCGTACCTGCCCCGCAGCAGATCGCGGATCAGGTATTCGCTGTAGGAGTTGCCCACGTTCTTGCCGTTCTTTTTGTCGAGGCCCCAGGACACCGTGTAGTAGGGCATCACCGCGGAGGCACGGCCCGTGGGGCCGTCCAGCCGGAAGGCCGCCTCGGTAAAGGGCTTTTCGTGCTCGGCGGCGTTGCCCGCGGGATACACCGCGTACTTGCCGAAGCCGTAGTGGGCGTCGCGCCCGCCCTCGCCGGTACCGCCGCCGGGCCAGTGCTTCACCATGGTGTTCACGCTGTCCCTGCCCCAGCCGTCGGCGCTGCCCTCGGTGGTCTGCATGCCGTCGCAATAGGCCTTCACCAGGGGCTTCACGTCGTCCAGCTTCATGCCCAGCGTGTCCGCGAAGCGCATCCAGCGGGGCTCGGTGCACAGGTCGATCTGCGGGCCCAGCGCCGTGGTGATGCCCATGGCCCGGTACTCCAGCGAGGCGTCGTGGGCGAACTGCCGCACCACCTCCGGGTCAAAGCAGGCCGCGAAGCCGATGCCCTCGGGCCACTTGCTGACGTCGCTGCCCGCGCTCTTGAACTCCGCCGCCGCGGCCTTCGCGCCGCTGCGGGGGTCGGAGGAGATGTTCACCGGGATGCCGAAGGGCAGCGACTCGGCCAGGTGCTGCAGATTGTTGCTCCACCGGGCGGCGGTGCCCGCGTCGTCCACGGCCATCATCAGTATGTGGCGGATGTGGTCCCGCTCCAGGAACGCCTTCTGCTGGTCGGAAAGGGCGTGCTTCTCCTTCCCGGAGGCCTCCCAGCCCGCGCCGTCAAAGGTGCCGGTGAAGGGTCCGCCCGCCCGGGGAGGCACCATCTGGTGGGGGGAATACAGCATCAGGCCCGCGATCTGTTCAATGCTCAGCCGCGAGGCCAGATCCCTCGCCCGCTGCTGTGCCGGCAGCCGCCAGTCCTCATAGGGCAGCAGCTTTCCCGTGCGGGCCAGGTCCTTGAAATACAGGCCGTCCGACTCGATCGCGCGCACGCCGGTGTCCTCGTGCCAGGCCAGCGCCGGCCCGCCCTGCTGGGTCAGACGGTGAAGGCCGTTCTTGACCGACTCACTTGAATTCATGGTATACCTCCTAAACCGTTGCCAGTATGTGCATATTCCGGATGTCGCCGTCTTCGATGGCGTTGTTGACGGCGTAGGCGTGCTTTTCCAGGTCGCCCGAATCCGCGTCGGAGAGGCCCTGGCGGCGCAGCGCCGCGATCACGTCGGCGGCCACGCCCTCGATGGCGCGGCGCTTCTCGCCCGACTGGGGCGGTTCGTTGTCGGTGGTCAGCAGGTATTCCATCAGTTCCGCCAGCAGCGAAAGCTCCGGCAGCGCCCGCATGGCCCGGAAGGCCCACTTGTAGTAGGGCCGGTAGACGCCGTTCAGCAGGAACACCGCGGCCATGCAGGCGTTGACAAACTCCGCCGCCGCCAGCTGGGCCGCGCCCTTCTCGCCGTGGGCAAGGCAGCGGGGATAGTTGTACTGGCCCGCCTGGGCCATCAGCAGCAGGTTCCCCGCCAGCTTCTTTTTGCGGATGTCCTCCGGGTAGCGCGACAGCCTTTGGCGGACGGAGGTCACCCCGCCGCTGCCGTCATAAAACAGCGCGCCGTTCACGGCCTCGGCCAGCGCGTACTCCGGCAGGGACAGCCACTGGCCCACGGTCAGCACGCCGTCCGGCGCGCCCACCTTTCCCGTGAAGAACTCCGCCGCGCGGATGACGCCCCGGCGGGGTCCGCCCACCGGCTGCATCAGCCCCCGGCGCAGGCCCATGAATTCCCGGGGCAGGGCGGCACAGGCCCGCTCCAGCAAAAAGGCGTCCCGGCGGGAGACGATGTCCTCCCCGGGCAGCAGCAGCATGAAGCCCGGCTCGAAGTCGTGGTCCCGGGAGATATCGTCGTCGTAGCCGAAGCACTCCGACCCGCTGCCGAAGAGCCCCGCGGCAACATGGGGCAGCAGTTGGGGAAACCTCTCCCTCAGCATCGGCGCGCCCCAGGCCTCGTAGTAGGCCCGGGCGATCTCAAGCCCCTTCATAGATGCGCCGCGCCTCCTCCCTGAAGCGTTCGGCGTCGCCGAAATAGCCGTAGTATTCCAGCGTCGGCGCGCACTTTTCCAGCACGAAGGCGTAGTAGCCGTCGTGGGCCAGCTCCGGCCCGTCCAGCAGCGCCACCGCCCGGTCGCACAGCGCGTAGATCGCGGGCTCGGCGGCCTCCATGCCGTCCCGGGTCTCCAGCAGGTTCGCCCGGTTCAGGCAGGTGATGGCGATCTCCAGCGCGCCGTGAGGCGCGCTTTTCATCTGCTCCGTCGCCCTGTCGTACAGGGCCAGGGCATCGTCGAAGCGCCCCAGCGCCGCGCAGGCCAGGGCCATATTGTTGTACAGCCCGCCCAACAGCGCCGGCTCCGTGGCCGCGGCGGATTCGTACAGCGGCCGGGCCTTCTCAAACAGGGACAGCGCCCTCCCGTTCTCGCCGAAGGCGCTTAGCATCGTGGCCACGTTCACATAGGTGGTGCCGGCGCTGATGGTGCCCTCAAAGCCCAGCCTTTCCACCAGGTCAAGCGCCGCCTCGCCGCTTTTCAGGGCCTTGTCCCGCTCGCCGGTCTTGCGGTAGTGGCCCACCAACTCGCCTGTCAGCATCAACGCGCCGCGCAGGTCGTTCCCCAGGCGCGCCTCCTCCAGCCAGTACAGCAGGTGGCGCTCCGCCCCGGCGTAATCCCGGCGGCTCATGTACTCGTCCATCTTCTCTATGATGCGCCGCTGGGGCACCGGGCGGATGCGTTCCTGGGATTCGCAAAACTCGGTCATGCCTTCTCCAGAGCCTGGGCAATGTCGTCGACCAGGTCTTTGGCGTCCTCCAGGCCGCAGCTGACGCGGATGAGGCCCGCGGGCACGCCGGCGGCCTTCAGCTGCTCGTCGGTCATCTGGCGGTGGGTGCTGCTGGCGGGGTTCAGGCAGCAGGTGCGGGCGTCGGCCACGTGGGTTTCAATGGCGCACAGCCTGAGCGCGCGCATGAACCGGCTGGCCGCCTCGCGGCCGCCCTTCAGTTCAAAGCTGACCACGCCGCAGGAGCCGTCCGGCAGGTACTTTTCCGCCCGGGTGTGATAGGGGCTGTCCGGCAGGTCGCAGTAGCTGACGGCGCTGACCTTTTCATGGTCGTGCAGATACCGCGCCACGGCCAGGCCGTTTTCGCAGTGCCGCCGCATGCGCACGTGCAGGCTTTCCAGGCCCAGGTTCAGGTAGAAGGCGTTCTGGGGAGACTGGATGGAGCCGAAGTCCCGCATCAGCTGGGCGGTGCACTTGGTGATGAACGCGCCGCCGAGGCCGAACTTTTCGGCGTAGGTGATGCCGTGATAGCTGTCGTCCGGGGTGCACAGGCCGGGGAACTTGTCCGCGTGGGCCATCCAGTCGAACCTGCCGCTGTCCACGATGGCGCCGCCG
>JBGUQG010000315.1:0-9329 GCA_045130815.1 Christensenellales bacterium | reverse complement strand
TGGACATCGCACCCGAGGTCGCACAGGCTCTGCGTGACGGCCGACCCGTCGTGGCGCTCGAGAGCACCATCATTTCCCATGGAATGCCCTATCCCAACAACGTCGCGACCGCGGTGCTGGTCGAGCAGACCATCCGCGACAACGGCGCCGTGCCCGCCACGATCGCCGTCATCGGCGGCCGCCTGAAGGCGGGTCTGAGCCGGGAGGAGATCGAATACCTCGGCAAGACCGGGCGGGGCGTGGCCAAGGCCAGCCGCCGCGATCTGCCCGCGCTGGTCGCGAGAAAGGCCGACGGCGCGACCACCGTCGCCACCACCATGATCATCGCCCATATGGCGGGCATCAAAATCTTCGCCACCGGCGGCATCGGCGGCGTACACCGGGGCGCGGAGGTCACCATGGACATCTCCGCCGACCTGGAGGAGCTGGCCCAGACCCCGGTGCTGGTGGTGTGCGCGGGCGCGAAGTCCATACTGGACCTGGGGCTGACCCTGGAGTACCTGGAGACCAAGGGCGTGCCGGTGATCGGCTACGGCACCGAAGAGCTGCCCGCATTCTACACCCGCACCAGCGGCTTCGGCGTGGACTATCGCCTGGACACCCCCCAGGAGGTGGCCGCGGCCTTCCGGGCCAAGCTGGACATGGGCCTGAAGGGCGGCATGCTGGTCACCAACCCCATCCCGGAGGAGTACAGCATGGACCCGGACGTGATCAACAAGGCCATCGACGAGGCCGTGGCCGAGGCCCGGGCCCAGGGCGTCAAGGGCAAGCAGACCACGCCGTTTTTGCTGGCGAAGATCAAGGACATCACCGGCGGCGACAGCCTGGCCAGCAACATCCGGCTGGTGTACAACAACGCCGCCCTCGCCGCCCAGGTGGCCGGGAGGCTGTAGGCCATGGAGTACCGCGTATTTGACGGGCAGATCGTGGCCATGCTCACCGAGGGCGACGACATCCACGGCAGCATCCTGGATATCTGCCGCCGGGAGGGCGTGGGCATGGGCTGCGTGGTGGGCATGGGCGGCGCGTCGATGCTGAAGCTGGGCGTGTGGAACCACGCGCGGGACGCCTATGACACGCTGGAAAAGCGCGGCTCGCTGGAGCTGACCAGCCTGACCGGCAACATCTGCGCCACGGGGGGCGAGGTCAGCGTCCACCTGCACGCCGCCGCCGCGGACGACAGCTTCCGGGTGTTCGGCGGCCACCTGATCCAGGGCACCGCCGGCATCGTGGTGGAGCTGTACATCTATCCCGGCCCGGGAACGATCCCCCGGGTGCCCCACGGCAGCTGGAGATTCATGGACCTGAAGAGCGCGCGCTGACATGCGACGGGGACGCCAAATGGCGTCCCCGTCGCATTTCATCACCAGTCCGAGCTCCAGTCGGTGCCGCCGGAATCCCAGCTGCTGTAGTCGCTGGAATCGGTGTGGCTTTCCTCCTGGATGCGGTCCCAGGTATCGGAGCTCCGGAAGTCGTCCACCGCCCAGGTATTGTCATAGTCGTCGCCCAGGTAGTATTCCCGGTAATCGCCCTCATAGGGGAAGTCGTCGACCTCCACCCAGTCGTAGTAGCCGTCGTCGTAGTACCAGGAATCGCCGTAGCGATAGTAGTACCCGTCGTCGCCGCCCCCGCGATAGTAGCCGTCGTTCCGGTGCGAGCGGATCCCGATGAAGACCATGGCCGCCGCGATGGCCGCGAATACGACGATCCCGATGATCGCCACCCGCACGAAGCGGCGCTTCGCCCGCTTCTGGGCCTCGGTCAGCTCGGGCTTGCCGTCGGGATAGATGCCCCGGAGATGGCACTCGTCCAGCAGCTTTTGGAACAGCTCGTTCACGGCGCAGGCCTCGTCCGGCCCGTGATAGCGCACCGCGCGGCTGCCGTCGCCCTTGTTCTTGTAGACCACGAACTGGTCCCCGTCCCGATAGATGCCGAAGGCCCTGGGCTGGCGGTAGTCCTGGTCGATGAAAAAGCGCATCCGCTCCAGCGGCATGCCGTTGGCGGCGCAGTAGGCCTTCAACTCCCCGATGGTCCGCGGGTGGGTCGGGATCGCCGGCGCGGGCGCGGCCTGCGCGGTCATTTCCGGCATTTCCAGCCGGATCGTGGAATCCGCCTCATTTACCGGCGTCTCCGGTTCAGCCGTCTCCCCGCCCAGCGGCCCGCCGCATTGGGCGCAGAACTTCTCCTGCGGCAGCACCAACGCCCCGCAGTGCGGACACCTGTCCGACGCAGCCATGTCCATTCCCCCTCAAAAATTCCTCTGTACAAAGGCCAGGTCCGCCCCGGCGAAGTCATAGCCCGAAAGCGCCTCCGGGCGCGCCCAGACGACGGCGTTGCAATCCACCGCCTCCGGTTCGCCCGCCGCGATCCGGCAGTCATAGAACAGCACCAGCACCTCCCGTTCGGGATAGCGATAGTGCACCGCGTCGATCACGCGGCCCACCTCCGCCCGCAGGGCCAGCTCCTCATAGAGCTCCCGTTCCAGGGCGTCCTCCGGGCTCTCCCCCGGCTCGATCTTGCCGCCGGGGAATTCCCACTTCAGGCCGTTGTGGACTTCGGGCCTGCGCTGGCAGATCATCACCCTGCCCTCCCGCCGGACGACAGCCGCCACCACCGCGATCATGCCGCGTCCACCTGCTTGATGTGCCTGCCGCTGCAGGTCAGCTTCACCGCCGTGCCGGGGGCGGGAAAGCCCCGGCGCTTGGATACGTTCAGGTACAGAAGCCGCTCGTCCTCACCGCCGCCCACCTCCGGCTGCTCCAGGCGCAGCCGCTCGGCCAGGGCGGAGGTGTGCCGCGCCTCGGCGGCGTCTGCCTCGGCGGCGTCCAGCTTCAACCGCACCGGCAGCACCATCGCGCCGTCCTGGAGCTCGGCCTTTTCAGAGATTTCGATCACCGTGCCCTCCACGGTGCGGGTCAGGCCGTCCTGCATGGCGTACAGGAAGCTGCGGTAGCGCATGTTCGGCCACAGCCAGGCCAGTATGCCGTAGCACGCCGCCACGAACAGCAGCGGCCCGGCCACCATGGCCAGCCACTGTATGCCCGCGTGCAGCGCGTAGACGTACGCCGCCAGTATGACCGCCAGCACCGGCGCCAGCGCGATCACGTTCTTCCTGATCCTGCCGTTGATCTCATTCAAATCCTGCTGTGAATACATATCGATCCCCACCGTCCGCTGTCCACTGTCCACTGTCCGCCGTCCGCTACCTCTCCCGCGCCATCTCGATCACGTCCCAGATGCGCTGCAGGTCGTCGCCGTTGTAGTAGAACAGCGTGATCCTGCCGCTCTCGGCGGTGCCGTCCAGGCGCACGCGGGTGCCGAACAGCTCCCGGGCCATGTTCTCCAGCTCGCCGATCTGGGCGTCCTTGGGGCGGCGGGGCTTGGGAGCCTCGGGCTTCACCGGCTGGGCGCAGATGCGCTCCAGCTGGCGCACGGACCAGCCCTGCTGCACGGTCAGGTTGGCCAGCTGCACCTGGCGGCGGGGGTCCACCGTCACCAGCGCGCGGGCATGTCCGGCGGACAGCTTGCCCTCCCGCAGCATCGCCTTCACGCTGTCCGGCAGGGTCAAAAGCCGCAGCAGGTTCGCCACCGCCGGGCGGCTCTTGCCCAGGCGCTCGGCCACCTTCTCCTGGGTCAGGCCGGTCTCGTCCATCAGGCGGCGCACGCCCATGGCCTCCTCCACCGGGTTCAGGTCGTCGCGCTGCAGATTCTCCACCAGCGCGGCCTCCAGCTGCTTCTGCCGGTCCCAATCCCGCACGATGGCGGGGATCTCATCAAGCTCCGCCAGCCGCGAGGCCCGATAGCGGCGCTCGCCGGCGATGATGGTATACCTTTCGCCGTTGGGGGCCACGATGATCGGCTGCAGCACGCCCACCGCGCGGATGGACGCCGCCAGCTCGTTCAGCGCCGCCTCGTCAAAGCTGCGCCGGGGCTGCTCCCGGTTGGGATCGATCTGCCCGATGGGAATCAGGCGCACCGCGTCCGCCGGCTCCGCCTGCTGGGCCGCCTGGGCCTGCGCCTGCTGGGCCTCGGCAATCACGTCCTCGCCCAGCAGCGCGCCCAGGCCCCGGCCCAGGCCCCGCTGTATCTTCTTTGCCATAGTTCTATACCTCGTTTCTCTCCAGCAATTCCTTCGCCAGCTCCTGGTAGGCCTTCGCGCCGCTGCACCTGGCGTCGTACAGGTGGATCGGCAGGCCGTAGCTGGGGGCCTCGCTGAGGCGCACGTTCCGGGGGATGGCCGTGTCGAAGGCCTCGTCGCCGAAGTGGCTGCGCACCTCCTGGGCCACCTGGGCGCACAGGTTCGTCCGCCCGTCGAACATGGTCAGCAGGATGCCCTCCACGGCCAGCTCCGGGTTCAGCTTGCGGCGCATCAGCTTCACCGTGTTCACCAGCTGGCCCACGCCCTCCAGCGCGTAGTATTCGCACTGTATGGGGATCAGCACGCTGTCCGCCGCGGTCAGGGCGTTCAGCGTCAGAAGGCTCAGCGACGGCGGACAGTCGACGAATATGAAGTCATAGTCCTGCCGCACCGGGGCGAGCGCCGCCTTCAGCAGCGTCTCCCGGTCCTCCACGCCCACCAGCTCGATCTCCGCCCCCGCCAGCTCGATGGCGGTGGGGATCAGGCTCAGCGGCCCAAAGCCGGTGTCCAGCGTGGCCTCCTGGGCGGAAGCCTCGCCGATCAACACGTCGTACACCGTGTGCTCGCCCTCGCCGGCCTTGCCCAGGCCGCTGGTGGCGTTGCCCTGGGGATCGATGTCCACCAGCAGCACCCGCTTGCCCAGCGCCGCGACGCAGGCGCTCAAATTCACGGCGGTGGTGGTCTTGCCCACGCCGCCCTTCTGGTTCGTCACCGCAATGATCTTGCCCAATGTAACCCATCCCGTCTCGGGGTTTGCATAGAAACCCATATTATCCATTTATTCCATTATACTTGATTTCATGCCGGAGGGCAAGACGCAAAGCGCAAATCCTGTTGGGCGAAAGTATGACAGGCGAAGCCCAAAGGCAAAGGGGCGGCCCCTGTTTCCGGGAGCCGCCCCGCTTCGCGTCGGTTCGCTATTCCTTCGTTCCGGCCTTTGCCGCGTCGGACCAGGCGGACCAATAGGTCTTGCCGTTCACCTTCTGGTAGGCGCGGACGCGCACATAGTAGGTCTTCTTCGCCTTCAGATTCTTGATCGTCTTCTTCACCGTGGCGGCCTTCTTGATCGTCACCTTCTTGGCGCTCTTGAAGTTCTTGTTCAGGGCGTACTGCACCTGATAGCCGGTGACGCCGGACACCTTCTTCCAGCTGACCGCCAGCTTCCCCCTGCCCGCCTTCAGCGTCAGGCCGGTGACCTTCTTCGGGTTGATCTTAAAGGTCGCCTTTGCGCTGCCGGTATACTTGCCCTTGCCCGTCACCTTCACCGTGGCCGTGCCGACCTTCTTGTTGCCCGAATACTCGACGGTGTAGTCCGTGCCCTTCTTCAGCTTCGCGCCGTTCAGCTTCACCGTGACCGCGGGCGTGAGCGCCTTGCCGGTATACGCCTGGTCCTTCACCGTAATCTTCGCCTTCTTGATGCTGGACTTCACCGACGCGGGCGTGGCGGTGGACTCAGGCGCGGCGGTGGGCTTGGCGGTGGGCTCGGGCGTGGTCTCCTCATACAGCCCTTCCCCGACCTCCTTGCCGGGCACCTCCGTGGGCTCGGCGGGCTTTTCCGTGGGCACGCAGGTCGGCTCGGGCGTGGGCTCCTCCACCTTGTCCTTCTCGGTGCCATTCAGCCTGAGCTCCGCGATCTTGGTGTATTGGCCGCCGAAGTTTTTCGTGACCTCCAGCTTAAAGTATTGAAAGGCCGCCGTGGGATCGTAGAACTCCGACCCGAAGCCCACCGTGGCCGAATCATCCCTGTCCAACTCCACATCGGCGATCTCATACCATCCGCTGTCGTTGCGGCCCAGCTGTCTGGGGCTGCCGTACAGCGTCCAGTTCCGGGGCGGATCGCCCTCGGGCTGCGAATCGTCAAAGTAGTAGTCTTCCCCGACAAACACAAGTTCATAGCCTTCCGCGGCAAGGGGCTTGGGCGTCTTCCAGATGACGTACAGCGAGGTCGAATCGGTGCGATACACCGTGCCCTCGTCGCCGTCAAACAGGTTCTTCACGCCCTCATTGGCGGAATTGCCCTTCGTGCAGGCGATCACCGTGCCGCGGGCAGTCTTGCAGGGCAGGCTCGTCTCGTCCGCGCCGGGCCGGTCCACATAGTCGGACTCGTCCGGGCCGTTGTCGCCGCCCTGGGAGCCGCCGCCACCGTCCTCGTCGTCGTCGCCATACCATCCCTTGCCGCCGCAGAAGGAGCAGGTGGTCCTGCCGGTCCCCATGCAGGAGGCGCAGGTGACCTTGCCGTCTCCGCCGCAGTTGGGGCACGTCTCGCCGACCCTCCAGAACCCCAGACCGCCGCAGCTGCCGCACCTGGCCTGCCCGGCGCCGCCGCAGGTCGAGCAGGATTGCCCGCCCGCGCCGTCGCAGAGGGGACACACATACTTCGTCGCCAGGGCCGTCGTCAGTGTTCCGCACAGCAGCGCCAGAATCATTATCAAAGCGCCGATACGAATCGTCTTCACGGGAATACCTCCTTCGTTGCGCATGTCCTGCAATCCCCGGTTACCTGAACGTCGCCTTTTCGCTCACGCCCTTCTTCACCAGCAGCTTCTTGTAGGCGGTCAGCTTGCTCTTCGGGCAGGCGACGGCGGCCTTCTTGTAGGTACCCGCGAAGGCGTTCGCGCCGACGCCCGCGCTGGTCAGCTTCGCGGTCTTGAACACCAGGGTCTTCAGCTTCCCACAGCCGTAGAAGGCCTTCGCGCCGATGGTCTTCACCCTGGCGGCAAAGGTGAACTTCGTCAGCGCCGCGCAGTTCCTGAAGGCGTACTTGCCGATGGTCTCCACGCCCGCGCCGCCGGTGACCGTCTTCAGCTTCCCGCAGCCATCGAAGGCGCTGTTGCCGATCTCGGTCACGTACTTGCCGATGGAGAGGGACGCCAGGTTGGCAAGCCCCTTGCAGGCCTTGGCCTTGATGCCGACCACCTTGCAGGTCACGCCGTCCGCCTTCACGGTGGCGGGAACGACCAGCTTTGTCACCGTCTTCTTGGAGGGGCCGGTGAACACGGCGGTCTTCGCCTTGGTATCCACCGTATACTTCAGCTTGTCCACGGTGACGGAGGTCGTCTTCACCTGCTCCTGCTTCGCGGCTTCCTGCTCGGTCCCCTTCAGCGTGAATTCCGACATCTGGATGCAGCCGTCGCCGCAGTTTTCCAGGATCTCCAGCTTGAAATACTGATAGGTCTTGGCCGCGGGGCTGACGGTGAAGCTGTAGGTCTTGTAGTCCAGGTCCTTCAGGGTCTTGTCGTTCGTGACGCCGTGGAGCTTCACCCAGCCGGAATCCTTCCGGCCCAGCCTGCTGTTGCTGCCGTAGAGCACCCAGCTCTTGGGATTGCGCCCGTTGTAATAGGAGTTGTCGTTGCCCGTCATGATCTCATAGCCGGACACGGCGATGGGCTTGGGGGCCTGCCAGACGATGTAGGCCGAGGTCGTGATCGTGCAGTACTTGGTATTCTTGTCGCCGTCGAACAGGCACTTGACGCCCTCGAAGTCGTAATGGCTCTTCGTGGCGGCCAGCACCGTGCCGTTCTTCATCGCGTAGGGCACACCCGGGTCCGGCGAATCCGCCGTGAAACCGCCGTCGGACCAATCGCCGGTATAGTCGCCGGAGCCGTCGCCGGAATCGCCGGAAGAACCGCCGTCGCCGGAGCCGCTGCCGCCGCTGCCGTTCTCCACATGTCCGGTACCACCGCACATGGTGCATGTATTGCTGCCCCTTCCGGCACAGCTGATGCACATCTGGCTCCCCGTGCCGCCGCAGCCAGTACAGGGCAGGTACATGGTGGAGGGGATCATCGCACCCGTGATGGGATCCCTATTAAACGTCTGCTGAGATTTTTGGCCCAGACCGCCACACGAGAAGCACAGGACTCTTCCGTCCCCGCCGCAAGTGCTGCAAAAGGAGCGACCCATGCCCCCGCAGAGGGGACAGGTCACCTGCACGGCCTGCGCGGCGATGCCACCGCACAGCAGCGCCAGAGCCACGATCAAAGCGCCTATCCGCCTTGTCAACCGCTGTTTTGCCATAACATATCCTCCTTACCCGCGTAACGCAGGATTAATCCCTGCAATGATTATAGCATAACCATCACAAAAACAAAAGGGTTTCTTCGCCGTTTTTGAAACTTTTATTATGTCAAAGCCAAAGGCCCCGCAAACGGATATTCCAAACCAGTCCAGGACAGCCGCATATCCCTGATTCCGGTTTGTATTCTGATCGAAAATGTGCTATAGTTATAGCATACCCATGAGAAAGAGGTGCTTGACGATGAAAAAGCTGTTCGCGCTGTTACTTGCGGCATGCCTGTGCCTGACGGCCTTCGCCCTGGCGGAGGAACCGCCGCTGGGCCCGGGCTGGAACCTGGGCAACACCTTCGACGCCTATCTGGAGGGGCAGGATATCGACCCGACGGACCTGGAAACCCTGTGGGTGGGCGCGCGCACGACCGAGGCGGACGTTGCGGCGGTGGCCGACGCGGGCTTTGAGGTGTTCCGGCTGCCGGTTTCCTGGCACGACCACGTCTCCGGCGACGACTATGCCATCGACCCGACCTGGATGGACCGCGTGCAGCAGGTGGCCGACTGGGCGCTGAGCCGCGGCATGACGCTGATCCTGAATTCCCACCACGACATCGACAAGCGCTTCTTCTACCCGGATTCGGAGCATTACGACCAGTCCGAGCGCTACCTGACCGCCATTTGGGCGCAGATCTGCGAGCGCTTCGGAGGCTATGACGACAAGGTGATCTTTGAATTCATGAACGAGCCGCGCCTGAAGGACACGGCCATGGAATGGGCGTTCGCAGAGCACACGCCGGCCTGCGTGGACGCCGCCGACTGCATCGGCAGGCTCACCCAGCGCTGCGTCGACGTGGTACGCGCCTCTGGCGGCAACAACGCCACCCGCTGGCTGATGGTCACGCCTTATGCCGCAAGCCCCTATTCGATCAAGGGCGACCACTTCCGCCTGCCCGACGACCCGGCTGACCGGCTGATCGTGTCCGTGCACACCTACACACCCTATTCCTTCACGCTGAAGGCAAACGGAACGCGCCGGTTCGATCCCTCAAAGGCGTACCAGGTCGGCGAAATCAACAAGGTGCTGGACATCGTGTGCGACAATTTCGTCAGCCAGGGCATCCCTGTGTACATCGGCGAATTCGGCTGTGTCGACCGCGACAACCTGGAGGACCGCGTGGCC
>JBGUQG010000314.1:0-7025 GCA_045130815.1 Christensenellales bacterium | reverse complement strand
AAAGCTGAGCGGAGGGAGGCGATGCAGCGCATCGTTGACCGAAGCGAAGCAAAGCCAGGGCGGAAAAGACGCCCGCAGTTGTGTTTGGATTAGATGGAATTCAGTATCAAATCCCCTCAAAGCCCTCGTGCATCGTGGCAGCGCCTTCAAACGCGGCGCCGTTGGCCTGTCCGCCGGCCTGGCCGTTTTCCGGCGCGGTCATGGACTGTCCGCCCCTGCCGCCGAAGCCGCGCATGCCGCCCATGCCGCCGCGGCCGCCCTTGCCGCCGTTCATCCTGCCGCCCTTGCCGAAGCCGCCGTTGCTCTCAAACTGGTAGCCGCAATTCGGGCACACGCCGTCGCGCAGGGATTGCCTGTCCTTGTAGTACTTCAGGATCAGGTCGGCCTGCTCCTGAGTCAGCTTGCCGGAGGCCACATAGCCGTTCAGCTCCGTTTCCAGGCTCTCCGCCTGGCTGGACTGGCGCGCGGCGTTATAGGCGTTCAGCGCGTCCTGCAGGGCGGTGGATTCGGTGGCCGCGTCAGGCGCGGTCGCGTCCGCGGCGGGAGCCTCGGGGGCCGTCTCCTGAGCGGAGGGCGGCAGGGCCGCGTCAGGCTGGGCCGATTCGGCCATCGCCACCACGCCCATCACGATCGCCAGCACCAGGGCCAGCATGATCAACATACCGGAATAAAACTGCTTCATAATAACATCTCCTTTTGAAGTATTGTCTGTCCCCTTCGGACAATCGCATTATCGCACGCCAACCTAAAGCCACGCTAAAGCAATTGAAAACGCTTTTTGAACGAAAACATTCCATTGATAACCCCTCCTGTTTTTGGTATAATGGCGTCAAAGAAGGTGCTTTCGTGACCTACAGCACCGATGTTGAAGCCGCGGAGGCGTTGAAGAAGCTGCCGAAGGGCGAACAGCCGGAGGCGTGAGGGGAATATGCTGGACAACAAGGGCTTTGATCTATGGGCGGACGGGTATGATCATACAGTCGGCCTGTCCGACGGGGAAAACGCCTATCCCTTTGCCGGGTACAAGGAAATCCTCGGGCGTATCTTTCGCACTGTCATGGAAAAGCCGGGGGCCGTCGTGCTCGACGTCGGCTTTGGAACGGGCACGCTTACGGCAAAGCTGTATGAGAACGGCTGTACCATATATGGCCAGGATTTTTCGGAAAGGATGATCGGGCTGGCTTCCGAAAAGATGCCCGACGCGCATCTGTACCAGGGTGTTTTTTCGCAGGGACTGGCGGAAGCGCTGCGAAGCCGGCGCTACGACTTTATCGTGGCGACCTATTCCCTGCATCACCTGACCGACGCACAGAAGGTTTGTTTTCTGCGCAGCCTGCTTGAGCGCTTGAATGAGGGCGGGAAGATCCTGATCGGGGATGTCGCCTTCAGGACCCGCATGGATTTGGAGCAGTGCAGGCGGGAGACCGGCGAGGAATGGGATGACGAGGAGGTTTACTTCGTGATCGACGAGCTGACGTCGGCATTCCCAAATCTCCGCTATCAGCCGGTTTCGTATTGCGCCGGAATCCTTACGCTGTCCAACGCGGCGACCCGGTTTCCGGAGTAAACCCGTCCAAAGGAGTGCGCGGAATATGGTCATCACGATCCTGTCGCAAGCGGCGCTGTGGATATGGTTCCTTGGCTGCACGACGACCTACCGGCTGGGGAAATACGTGCTTGTCGAAGGAATGGGCGTCAGGAGCGCCGAGTTTGCCACGCTCTG
The DNA here is from genome assembly GCA_045130815.1 of Christensenellales bacterium. Taxonomy (GTDB): domain Bacteria; phylum Bacillota; class Clostridia; order Christensenellales; family Aristaeellaceae; genus UBA2862. Next base: position 5,302 of record JBGUQG010000314.1, on the reverse strand, counting down.
CCTTTACAGCGTCGGGCTGCTGCTCTATCATCTCCTGCCCGCGGGAAAATGGATTCTGCCGGGCATGCTGATCCTCTGGTTCGTCGTGGAGTTCTTCTGCCACTGGTATTTCACGATCTTCGGCGCGACCGAGCGGAAACTGAAGGGCTACAACGACTGCTTCCGCAACACCCTCCGTCTGTTCCCCATGAGCGAAACGAGGCTCGTTCCCGACTTCTACCATATCGTTCAGCATGTGCTGATCCTGTTGAATATCATTCTCTGTCTTGCGCGATGATGAACGCAATACCATCAAGGAGGTACGCAATCATGAAGAAAACCGCAACCATACTGATCCTCTGCCTGCTCCTCTCCCCCGCCTGCCTGGCGGAATCCTCGACGGACCAGTTTCTGTCCGGCCTGTCGGACGCCTGGAACGGCCTTGTCGGCATGGTGGGCGACGCCGGAGACAGCGTTTCCCAGTGGGCGGAGGACTCCGGCGTCGCCCCGTGGCTCCGCGGCGCGGCGGACGACATTTCCAAGTGGGCAAGCGAAAATGGCCTGACCGACTGGGCCAACGGCGCGCTGAACGAGGTGACGAATTGGTTCAACGAATCCGGCATCGCCGAGTGGACCGCGGGCGCTTCGAGAGACATCCAGGCGTTCATCGATGAAAACGGTCCCGCGGTGGAGGCCTGGTTGAACGAGGCGGGCCAGGAGGTCCGGCGCGCCTGGGACACGCTGGTGAGCCCCGGCCAGCACACGCAGGAGGAGGTCCGGGAGGCCTACGAGACCGTGACCGAATCCCTGGGCGAAATGGCCGGTGAACAGGAGGACAAGCCTTGATCGATACGCTGCTGTACCCCGTCGACTCTCCCACCCGCCGGGCGGTGCGCCTGGACGGCATGTGGGGCTTTCAGCTGGACCCCGACGGCGTCGGCGCGCGGGAGGGCTGGACGGACCGCCTGCCCGACGCGGACAGCGTGCCCGTGCCCGCCAGCTTCGCGGACCTGTACACCGAGAAATCCGTGCGCGAATACTGCGGCGACTTCTGGTATGAAAAGGACGTGTTCGTACCCAACGAGTGGCGCGGAAGGGCCGTGGCGCTGCGCTTCGGCTGCGCGACCCACGTGGCCACCGTGTGGTGCAACGGCGCGGAGGTCGCCCGTCACGAGGGGGGCTTTCTGCCCTTCTGCGCGGACATCACCGCCGTCGCCCGCTACGGCGAAACGAACCACATCGCCGTGCGCGTGAACAACGAGCTGACCCAGACCCGCCTGCCCTGCGGCCAGGTCAAGGTGCTGCCCGACGGCACGAAGCGGGCCGCGCCCTACTTCGACTTCTTCAACTACTCCGGCCTGCAGCGCAGCGTGTGGCTGGTGGCCCTGCCGGAGACCCGCGTGGAGGATTACGAGCTTGTGCACGCCCTTCGGGGCGACAACGCCGAGGTCGCCTACCGGGTCGTCACCACCGGCGAGGCCGCGGTCCGCGTACAGCTGCTCGACGACAAGGGCCAATCGGTGGCCGAGGGCGAGGGCGCGGAGGGCGTGCTGGTCGTGAAGGACGCCCGGCTGTGGCAGGTGCGAAACGCCTATCTGTACACCCTCGTGCTGCGCCTCATGGACGGGGAGCGGCTGCTGGACGAATACCGCGAGGCCGTGGGCATCCGCACGGTGGAGGTCAGAGGCAGGCAGATCCTGCTGAACGGCGCGCCGGTGTACCTGAAGGGCTTCGGCAAGCACGAGGACGCGGACGTGATCGGCCGAGGCTTCAGCCCCGCCGTGATGAAGCGGGACTTCGAGCTGATGAAGTGGATCGGCGCGAACTCCTTCCGCACCAGCCACTATCCCTACGCCGAGGAGATCTACCAAATGGCGGACCGGGAGGGCTTCCTGGTCATCGACGAGGTGCAGGCCGTGGGGTGCTTCCCCAGCCTGATGAACTTCGCCGAGGCCAGCTCCGGCAAAAAGACCGCCTTCTTTGCCAGGGAGACCACACCCGCACTGCTGGCGCACCACGGGAATTCCATCCGTGAGATGATCCGCCGGGACAAGAACCACGCCTGCGTGATCGCCTGGTCGCTGCTGAACGAGCCGGAGACGACCGACGACGCGGCCACCGCCTACTTCCGCCGGGTGTTCGACCTCGCCCGGGCCTGCGATCCCCAGAAGCGGCCCCGCACCTTCGCCATGATCATGAACAGCACGCCCGACACCTGCAAATGCCACCAGCTTGCGGACTTCCTCTCCTTCAACCGCTATTACGGCTGGTACGTGATGGGCGGGCCGGACATCGCCGAAGCCGAGCAAGCCCTCCGCGCAGAGCTGGACGCCTGGACGGTGCTGGAGCCGGACAAGCCCTTCGTATTCACCGAGTACGGCGCGGACACCCACGCGGCCATCGACAAGCTGCCCTCCGTGATGTGGTCGGAGAGCTATCAGATCGAAATGCTGGAGATGTGCGAGCGGGTTTTCGACAGCTGTGACGCCGTGGCGGGCGAACAGGTGTGGAACTTCGCGGATTTCCAGACCACCGAGGGGATCATGCGCGTGGACGGCAACAAGAAGGGCGTGTTCACCCGCCAGCGGCAGCCCAAGCGCGCCGCGTTCCACCTGAAGCAGCGCTGGGAGGGGAAAAGCAAATGAAAATCAGGCATTCCACCGGGGCCGACCTGCCCCGCATGCTGGAGATCTACCGGTATGCCCGCGCGTTCATGGCGGCGCACGGCAACCCCAACCAGTGGGGGCCCACCCAGTGGCCGCCGGAGGCGCTGCTGCGCCGGGACATCGAAAGCGGCGACAGCTACGTGTGCCTCAACGACGCGGGCGCGGTCATCGGCACCTTCTACTTCGTGCAGGGCAGCGACATCGAGCCCACCTACCGGGACATCACGGACGGCGCATGGCTGGACGAGAGCCCCTACGGCGTGGTGCACCGGATCGCGGGCGACGGGTCGGAAAAGGGCATCGGCGCGTTCTGCATCAACTGGGCCTTCGGGCAGTGCGGCCACCTGCGCATCGACACCCACGGCGACAACGTGGTGATGCAGCGCCTGTTGAAGAAGCTGGGCTTCACGCACTGCGGCACCATCTACGTGCGGGAGGACCGCGACCCACGCCTAGCCTTTGAAAAGTCCGGCGCCCTGTGACGGGCCGCCCCCGCGACAATTTGACCGCCGAACGCGACAGTTCGGCGGTTTTCGATTGCCACGCGGCCCGGGGCGTGGTAGGATAGCACCATCAGCAGGGCGCGCGGCTGATCACCGATCGAAAAACGAAGGGAGGACATGGAAATGCTGAGGCTCATCTTCATACTGTGGATCATCTGGTCCCTCTGCCGCCCGCGCCATTACGGAACGTTCTGGCACACCGGCGGCTGGTATCGCCGTCCTCCCATGGGCCGCAACCCCTGGACGGGCGGCTGGCATCGCCCCCCGACGGGCGGCTTCGGCGGCGGCTTCGGCCGTTCCCCGATGGGCGGCTTTGGCGGCGGCTTCGGCGGCGGCGGCCACACCATGGGCGGCGGCGCGGGCCGTGGCCGGCGGTAAGGCTCGGGGCAGTCTCAAGTCACATTGAGACTGCCCCTGCATTATCCCTCAAACGTCTTCGCCACGTTCTTCAGCAGCTCCCGGATGGGCAGGTGCTGGGGGCAGACCCTTTCGCACTTGCCGCACCGGATGCATTCGGAGGCCTTGCCGTGGCCGGTGCCGGTGATGACGCTGTTGTAGTAAAAGCCTGTGTTCCAGTTGTGGAAAGCCTCGTGGGCGTTCATCGCCGCGAACAGGTCCGGGATGCGTATGCCCTTGGGACACTCGCTCTCCTCCACGCAATAGCGGCAGGCGGTGCATGGGATCAGGCCCAGGCTGTGAAAGATGTCGTTGACCTTCCCCACCGCCGCCATTTCGTCGTCGTTCAGCGGCTTGAAGTCCGCCATAGCGGACAGGTTGTCGGTCATCTGGGCCATGTCGCTCATGCCGGAGAGCACCACGGCCATCTGCGGAAAGCTGGCCGCGAAGCGCAGGGCGTAGCTGGCGTTGCTGCCGCCGTTCAGTGCCCGCAATATGCCGTCCGCCTCTGCGGGCAGGTTCACAAGGCTGCCGCCCTTCACCGGCTCCATCACGATCACGGGCTTGCCGTGCTTTTCGCACACCTCGTACACCTTCTTCGATTCCACCGAGGCGTCCTCATAGTCCACATAGTTGAACTGGATCTGCACGACCTCGATCTCCGGGTGCTCGGTCAGGATCATGTCCAGCACCTCGGCCTTGTCGTGGAAGGAGATGCCAAAGTGGCGGATCTTCCCCTCCCGCTTCAGCTCCAGCGCCGTCTCGTAGGCCCGGCAGCGCTTGAACTTCTGGTAATTGTTGCGGTCCTGGGCGTGCATCAGGTAGAAGTCGAAGTAATCCACGCCGCACCAGGCCAGCTGCTGCTCGAAGAAGGGGCGGATGTCCTCCTGCTTCTTGAAGTAGGGGTCGGTCAGCTTGTCGGTCAACAGGAAGCTGCCGCGGTCATAGCGCTTGGCCACGCAATCCCGTATGGCGGTCTCGGACCGGCCGCCGATGTAGCCGTGGGCGGTATCGAAGTAGTTGAGGCCCGCGCCGATGAAGGCGTCGGCCATTTTGCAGAACTCCTCGTAGTTCACCTGGCCGTCCTTCATGGGCAGGCGCATGCAGCCGAAGCCGAAGTTGCCGTGTATCTCGGGAAAATGCCTGTTCTGGACCATGGGGCAGACCTCCTCGTTCTCAGAATTCTTACCAAACCGGGCGGTATCACCATTATACACGCGCAAGCCCCCGGAATCAATTCGAATTCCGTGGGCTTGTTATAAGAATCACTTATACAAACCCCGGCGGCTACGGCATCAGCGCGCCGGGACCGCTTTGACAAGCCGCCGGTGACGATTGTTGACGCTGCCCCTTGCTTTTTTCAATCACATGTAGTAATATTAAACTAACCAATGGCGCTTCGGAGGCGATCTCCCGTGTCAAAGGCAAAGGAAGGTGTCAACATGAACAGAGAATTGGCCTCTCCGGAAAAAGAGGGCTTCTATGGCGCGTGGTATCCGAATCCCGCCGTGCAGTCCGGCTGCGCGATGATTCTCATGCTGGGGGATTCCTCCACCGACCGCATGGCCGTCTGCGGCGCGAAGTGGTTTCACAGGCATGGCGTGCACGCGCTGGCCATGTCCCCGGACGTCAAGGATTACGGGCACCACAACTATCCCCTGGAGCGCTTCGGAAGGGCCGTCGACTTCCTGCGCGCCCGGGGGTGCGACAAAATCGGTATCGTCGGCGCGTCCACAATGGGCATGCTGGCGCTGGTCG
>JBGUQG010000313.1:0-11649 GCA_045130815.1 Christensenellales bacterium | reverse complement strand
GCGGGTGGCTTTGGTACACCATCAGGGGCTCGAACCCTGGACACCCTGATTAAGAGTCAGGTGCTCTACCAACTGAGCTAATGGTGCATGTCCTTGATGCTTGAACATTATAACGCGAAACAGGGTGTGTGTCAATAGCTGTTTTGCGTTGAAATCGGTTGAATTTTGTGTACAATAGCGTTTTTTTGGGTTAAGTGTGTTTCGGGCATTGCGCGATTTGGAAAAAACAGTTAGAATATATCTGTGTGTCCCTGGCCGCTTGGCCGGGCAGGAATCCATTGTGTTCGGAGCATACCCATGATCAGATTCACGAAAGCCATACTCGCCGCGCTGTGTGCGCTGGCGCTTGCCGTGACGGCGTTCCCGGCCCTCGCGGAGGCCGATGCGGACGCCTATCGCATCGAGGTGGATGTCACCAGCCAGATCACCACCGTGTTCTCCGGCATCGACGGCCACGTTGTGCGGCAGATGATCTGCTCTACCGGCAAATACGACGGCAGCACGCCGCTGGGCGATTTCAGGCTGGAGGCCTCCCGCGACTATGACCGCCGCGAGTGGTATTACATCGACAAGTACAAGTGCTACGTCAAGTATCCCACGCGCATCCAGGGGCCGATACTGTTCCACTCCCTGCCCTACGGCGGCATGGACATGGCGCTGCTGGACACAGAGGCCGCGGCCCAGCTGGGCACCCGTTCCTCCCACGGCTGCATCAGGCTGCGCTGGGAGGACGCCCAATGGATCGCCGAGAACTGCACGGACGGCACCGCGGTGAAGATATTTGCCTCGGATGAGCCGGACGAAGCACTGCGCGCCGCGCTGCTGGAAAAGACCTATTTCGACGACAGCGACGAAACGTTCGAGCCTATGAGCCTGGGCGCGAGCGGCGACGCGGTCACCGCCCTCCAGGAGGACCTGATCGCGCTGGGTCTGGCGCAGGGGCCGCCCACCGGCATCTATGACCTCGCAACCATGTCGGCCGTGATCAGCTTTCAGCTGTCCATCGACCAGCGGGCCACCGGCGGCGTGGACGCGACGCTGCGCAGGCAGATCGCCGAAGCGGCGCGCCGGCAATAAGCCCGTTTCAAAAGGACCTTCCCGTCAAGGGAAAGGTCCTTTTATAACGCATCACTTCGACGGCCTGTAGATCACCAGGTCGTCCAGCGCGCCGGGATAGTACCGGGGCACCTGCACCCGCTTCCAGTCGCCCCAATACCAGCTTTGCTTCATGTAGTTCGGCATGTTCGCCTCGATGCAGTTCTCCGCGAAGCGGTAGAACTCGCCCAGCGTGACCGAACCGTCGCCATCGCCCGCCGCGTCGGCGGCCAGATAGCCGGGATAGCTGCCCTGGCTGCCCTTGGCGTTGTCGTTCCACCAGCCCTCGCGCTCGTTGTAGCCGAGGCCCTGCAGCAGGAAGAACGTGAAGAAATCCACAGCCCGGCCGGTATCCTTGACGTTGTAATAGGTGGCCCGGGTATTCGACGCTGCGGTGAGCACCGCGATGCGGCCGTTCTGGCCGGCCAGCTGGCCGCTCATGTCCTGCAGGAACGCGCCGCTGTAGCAGGAATCCAGGATCAGTACCACCCTGCCGCGGATGCGGCTGATGCAGCTGAACAGCTCGCGGGCGGTGATGAAGTAGTTCGCGTTGCCGCTGGTGACGGCGGTGTTGGACGCTGGATCGGAGGAATAGCCCGGCAGGGACATGCGATAGCCGGTGTAGTCGCTGTCCATGTGTCCGTGGGAGCACAGGTACACGATGCTGACATCGCCGTCGGCGCTGCCGGAGAAGAAGCCGGAGATGCCGGACAGCAGCTGGGTCTTGGTGGGATTGCCGATCACCTTGGTGCTGTAGCCCTCGTTCCCTATGTCCGACTTGCCGAACACCCTGACCACGCTGTTGCCGTTGTTTCTTGGGAAGGGCAGATAACCCGGGGCGCTGCTGTCGGCATAGGAATAGGCGGCGAACAGGCGATAGTTGACCTCGCCGGTATCCTCCGGGATCTCGGGAAGCACCTTCACCTCCACCGTGACGGACAGGCCGTTGTTGGTCGTGGCCGTCACCGTGGTCTGGCCCACGGCCTTGAAGCTGACGTAGCCCTTCTCGTCCACCTCCGCGATTTCGGGATCGGCGGAGGCGAAGGTCACCGTGCCCAGCTCGTCCGGCGCGCCGAATTCCCATTTCAGCTGCGCGCCCTTCCTGTCCAGGCGCTTGCTGACGGACGCGGGCTCCAGCGACAGGTGGGTCGGCGCAGGCAATACGTTCACCATGCAGCTTGCGGACGCGCCGCCGCTGATCGTGGCCGTGATGACGGCGCTGCCCACGCCCCGGGCGATCACCCGGCCCGTGCGGCTGACGGTGGCGACGGCCTTGTCGGACGAGGCGAACCCGATGCCCGCCGCCGCGCCGTCGCCGTTGACGGTGGCCTTCAGCACGCCGCGCTGGCCCACGCCCAGGTCCAGCCGCTCCTGTGAGAGGGTGACGGTTGTCTTCGCCGTGAGCACCTTCACCTTCATGGTCGCGCTCATATCGCCGCTGGTGGCGGTGATCACGGCGTTTCCCTCGCCGACGGCGGTCAGCGCGCCGTCCTCCGACGCGTTCACCACGCCGGTGTCGCTGCTGAACAGCTGGGCCCCGGAGACGGCGTCGCCCTGGTCGTCAATGATTTCGGGGGCAAAGCGCTCCCCCACGTTCATGTAGATCAGCTCGTAGCCGAAGGCGATGCCCTGCGGCTCGCGGGCCTGTTCCACCGTGACCTCGGCCACGGCCTTCATGTCCCGGACGACAGCGGTCAGCGTGGCGACGCCCGGCTTGACGCCGGTCAGCATCCAGGCGTCCTCCGCGTCGCTCCACTTCACGGTGAACACGCCCTTGTCGCTGCTGGTCAGCTTGGCGGACGCCATTTCCCCGGCGGAGACGTTCTCGCCGGACAGGGCGGGAGCCGCGACGCCGCGACCCGCCCGCAGCGAAACCGCGCCGCTTGCGAAGGCGATGCCCGCGGGCGCGTCGCCGGAAACCTTCACCTGCAGGTATGCCTTCGCGCCGCTGGAGGAGGTCACCTCGATCAGCGCCGTGCCGCCCGCGACGGCGGTGACCCTGCCGGAATCGGACACCGTGGCCACGCGCTCGTTCAGCGACTGATAGCCGGTGATCACGCCGTAGGTCTGGTATTCGTTCTCATATTCGATCCTGAAGGTCTCACCCGGGTCCAGCGCCACGTTGTACACGGCGGTGTATCCGCTGGTCAGCGCGTCGTACACAAGCTCGTACTCGCCGTTCAGAGCCATGAACTGGGGGCCCTTGCCCACCGTCACCGTGATCTTGTCGGTCTTGTTGTTGTGGGTCCTGACCTTGATGGTGGCCGTGCCGGGCTTCAGTCCGGTGACCTTGCCGTCGCCGGACACCGCGGCTACCTTTGCGTCGCTGCTGGCATAGACGCAGGAGGCCATGGTGTTCTTGGTGAAGGTGGTCTTGAGATTCAGGGTCTGCCCCACGCCGATGGTGGGCTTCGCGGGCGACAGCGTCACCTTGGAGGGCGCTGCCTTCACGCTGACCCTGCACACCGCCGTCACGCCGTTGACCGCCGTCACGGTGATGGTGGCGCTTCCCTTTTTCAGGCCCTTGACCACGCCCTTTGAGGACACGCTGGCCACCTTGGCGTTGCTGGTGGACACGGCGAACTTCGCGCCCTCCATCCATTCGCCGTCGCTGCCGAAGATCTGCGGGGCCAGCGCCAGGGACTGCTTCACGCCGATGGTGGCGCTGTTCTGGCTCAGCTCGATGCGCTCGGGGCCGATCTCCACGTTCACGGCGCAGACCGTCTCCACCCGCTTTTTCTTCTTCAGGTGGCTGTTCACGCCGTTGTGGGCGGTCACGCGGATATGGGCGGTGCCTGGCCTGACGCCGGTGACCGTACCGGTCTTTTCGTCAATGGCGATGCAGCCCGCGTCGTCCTCGATGGCATAGGTATAGTCGGCCACGGTCTGCTTGCCGTCCGCGGAAAGCGCGGCGACCTCAAGCGGCCTGCTTTCGCCCTCCACCAGGCTCAGCTTCTCCGGCAGGGTCACCTGGTCCGGCTCCGGCAGCACCGTGATCTTGCAGACGGCCTTATAGCCGTTGAAGGTCTTCACGGTGATAGTGGCCGTGCCGGGCTTCAACGCCGTGATCACGCCCTTGGCGCTGACCTTGGCAACGGTCCTCTTGCCGCTGGTCCAGGTCAGTGTGGAGCCGGTGCCCGAGGGCAGCGTGGCCTTCAGCGCGTGCTTCTGGCCCACGGACATCGTGCCCTTCGTCTGCGAGAGGGTCACCTTCTTCGGCGCGGTCCTCACGGTGACGGCGCAGGCCGCCTCCACGCCGTTCACCCTGGCGTATACGGTGGTCGTGCCCTTCGCCTTGCCGGTCATCTCGCCGGTTTTCTTGTTGATCGATACGATCTTCGCGTTCGCGGACCGCCAGGTGACGTCGCCGGTCGCCTTCCGGGGCTTCAGGGTGACCGTCAGCGGCATGCACTTTTCCTTCAGGCCGATGGTCAGCTTCGACGCGCTCAGCGTCAGCCCCGTAGCCTCGGGGACCGGCGTCGCGGTGGGCTCGGGCGATTCTGCGAGGACGGGCTCCTCCGTGGCCTCCGGGGCCGCGCTCAACGCGGGCTCCTCCGTCTCTTCCGCCCCTGCCGCGGGCATTTCCACGGCCTCGGGCGCGGCGGTCTCCTCCCCGTCCCCGGGCGCGGAAATGGCGATCTCTCCCACCTCGCCGGGAGTCTCATCCTCTATAAACAGCCCCTCCGCGCCGGACCATTCCGCGGGCGCGGCCTGGATGTCCACATCCGGGGACACCACGTCCTCCGCCAGCGCGGGACACACACACGCGCAGCACAGCGCCAACGCGATCAGCAGTGCCAAGCTTTTCCTGAGCATAATATCCCTCCACGGCGCATAACCGCCGATTCTATCCAAATTCTACCTCCTATTCTATCCCATATATGTTATGTCGTCAACGTCATCCGTGGATCCGTTCTCGTCAAACCTGTGTCAAAACCTGCCTGTTTTTGTTTTTTCTTTACTTGACTTTTCCCCGGGATGTCGTATGATGGCATTATCAAGTCCAATTTGGGGGATATCGCCATGCAGCAAACCGTACAAAGGCACACCGCCGGGGAAAACCTGCGCCTGTTCAGGCGCTTCATGCCCTATTTCAGGCCGAGGCTGCCCGTGCTGCTGCTGGATCTGTTCTGCGCGTCGCTGACCACGGTGTGCGACCTGGTGCTGCCGCTGATCGTGCGCTACATCACCCGCATGGGTACCACCAACCTGGCGGCGCTGACCATCGAAACGGTGGTGAAGCTCAGCCTGCTGTACGTGCTGCTGCGCATCGTGGACACCGCGGCCAATTACTTCATGCAGTCGGTAGGCCACGTGATGGGCACCCACATCGAAACCGACATGCGGCGGGACCTGTTCGCCCACCTGCAGGAGCTGCCCCACGCCTACTACAGCAACACCAAGATCGGCCAACTGATGTCACGCATCACCAGCGACCTGTTCGACATCACCGAGTTCGCCCACCACTTCCCGGAGGAGCTGTTCATCACGTCCGTCAAGGTGGTGATCGCCTTCGTGATACTGTGCGGCATGAACATACCGCTGACGCTGATCATATTCGCGACGCTGCCGCTGATGGTGCTGTGCAGCAACCACTTTGCCAGGCCCATGCAGCGCTCGTTCAAGGATTCCCGCCACCAGCTGGGCGAGATCAACGCCCGTGTGGAGGACAGTCTGTCCGGCATACGGGTGGTCAAATCCTTTGCCAACGAGGAGCTGGAAAAGGAGAAGTTCGCCGAGGGCAACCACGCCTTCCTTGCCGTGAAAAAGCGGATGTACCACAACATGGCGGGGTTCCACTCCGTCACGCGGATGTTCGACGGCGTCATGTACATCCTGGTGGTGTGCATCGGCGCGATATTCATGATCCGGGGCCGCATCACCGCGGCGGACCTGGTGGCCTACCTTCTGTACGTGACCACGCTGCTGGCCTCGGTGAGAAGGCTGGTGGAGTTCACCGAGAACTTCCAGCGGGGCATCACCGGCATCGAGCGCTTCACCGAGGTCATGGACGTGCCGGTGGACATCCACGACGAGCCCGGCGCGGTGGCGCTTCAGGACGTAAAGGGCGAATTGGAATTCGACGACGTGTCCTTCGCCTACTCCGACGGCGGCGCGGACGTGCTCAGCCACATCAGCCTGCACGTGGCCCCGGGCCAGAGCGTGGCGCTGGTGGGTCCTTCCGGCGGCGGCAAAACCACGCTGTGCAACCTGATCCCCCGGTTCTACGAGCCCCGGTCCGGCGTCATACGCATCGACGGAACGGATATCAGGCGCTTTACGCTGAAATCCCTGCGCCAGCAGATCGGCATGGTCCAGCAGGACGTGTACCTGTTCTCCGGCACGGTGCTCTCCAACATCGAATACGGACGCCCCGGCGCCAGCCGCGAGGAGGTCGTCCGGGCGGCGAAGCTGGCCGGGGCGCATGAGTTCATTTCCCAGCTGGAAAAGGGCTACGACACCTACGTGGGCGAGCACGGCGTGAAGCTTTCCGGCGGACAGAAGCAGCGCATTTCCATCGCCCGGGTCTTCCTGAAGAACCCGCCCATACTGGTGCTGGACGAGGCCACCAGCGCGCTGGACAACGAATCGGAGCACCTGGTGCAAAAATCGCTGGAGAGCCTGATGAAGGGGCGCACCACCTTCACCATCGCCCACCGGCTGACCACGATCCGCGGCGCGAACACGATACTGGTGCTCACCGAGCAGGGCATCGTGGAGCAGGGCAGCCACGATGAACTGATGGCAAAGCAGGGCGTGTACTACAACCTGTACCGCATGTACCGGGAGAAGGACGCGGACTGACCGCCGTCCACCGCCTACCCCCTCTTCCTCACCGCGATCAGCCGCGGCGGGTCGTTGGGCTGGTTCATGTAATACCGGGTCATCACGTCGAAGGCCCTCGGGTCGAGGCCGCAGGCCCAGGCGTTCAGCGCATCGAGCTCCCGCGCGCCCTCGTCGTGGCCGGGATACACGCAGATGGTCATCAGCCCCCGAGGCTTCAGCAGCGCGAGCGCCGCGTTCACGGCCGCAAGCGTGGTCTCCACCCGGGTGGTCACGCCATGCTGCGCCCCGGGCAGCCAGCCCAGGTTGAACACGACGGCGTCCACCGGCTCGGGCACCAGCTCCGCCATGCGCTCGTGGCCCGCGCAGAACAGTTTCGCCCGATCGTGAAGGCCCTCCCCCTCAAGCCGCTTACGGGTGCGCTCAACGGCCTCGGGCTGTATGTCGAATGCGTACACCCGGCCCGCGTCGCCCACCAGTCTGCACAGGCGCAGGGTGTCCCCGCCGTTGCCCATCGTGGCGTCGATGGCCCGCGCGCCGGGAAACAGCGCAGGGTCCGTCAGCTCCGCCGCCCAGAACCGGGCGGAATGGAAATCGTCCGCCATAGATACCGCCTCCTTCAGACAAATGCATTATATCACGATTCAAGGAGTTTTTCCATGCAGCGCGACCAGAGCTTACGCAACACACTGAAAAAGACGCTGATCGGCGACCGGGCCTTCTATGCGATGGTGCTGTCCATCGTGATGCCGATCATCATACAGAACGCCATCACCAACTTCGTGAACCTCCTGGACAACCTGATGGTGGGCCAGGTGGGCACGGAGCAGATGTCCGGCGTGTCCATCGCCAACCAGCTGCTGTTCGTGTTCAACCTGTGCATGTTCGGCGGACTGGCGGGCGCGGGCATATTCTCGGCCCAGTTCTTCGGCGCGAAGAACCAGGAGGGCGTGCGCCACTGCTTCCGCTTCAAGCTGTTCGTGTGCGTGATACTGATCCTGCTGGCGGTGGCGGTGCTGCTGCCGGGCGGCGGCTTCCTGATCACCCGCTTTCTGCACGACGAGGCCGATCCTTCGCGCATCGGCGTGACGCTGGAGCACGGGCTGGCCTATCTGCGCATCATGCTGGTGGGGCTGCTGCCCTTCGGCATGACCCAGGTGTACGCCAGCACGCTGCGCGAAACGGGCGAAACGCGCCTGCCGATGTTCGCGGGCATCGCGGCGGTGTTCGTGAACCTGATATTCAACTACCTGCTGATCTTCGGCCATATGGGCTTCCCCCGGCTGGGCGTGGAGGGCGCGGCCATCGCCACGGTGATCTCCCGCTGCGTGGAAATGGCCATCGTGGTGGTCTACACCCACCGCCATGCCGACCGCTTCCCCTTTGCCAGGGGGGTCTATGCCAGCCTGCGCATCCCCGGCCCGCTGGTGAAGGACATCACCCTGAAGGGCATGCCGCTGCTGGTGAACGAGGCGCTGTGGTCCATGGGCATGACGGTGCTGGCCCAGTGCTACTCCGTGCGCGGGCTGGACGTGGTGGCCGCCATGAACATCTCCAACACCATCGCCAACCTTTTCGCGGTGACGATCTTTTCCATGGGCAGCGCCACGTCGATCCTGGTGGGCCAGGCGCTGGGCGCGAACGACATGAAGGGCGCGATGGACAAGGCCTGGAAGCTGACCTTCTTCGCCCTGGCCATCACGGCGGCGACGCTGCTGGTGATGCTGGCGGTCGCGCCGCTGATCCCGGCGGCCTTTCGCACCTCGGCCGAGGTGCGGGCGCTGGCCACGCGCTTTCTGCGGGTGTACGCGCTGAGCATGCCGCTGATGTCCTTCTGCAACAGCGCCTACTTCATACTGCGCTCCGGCGGCAAGACGGGCATCACCTTCCTGTTCGACTGCGGCTACACCTGGGTGATCGCCGTCCCGCTGGCCTGGTGCCTGGTGCACCTGACGGGGCTGGGCGTGGTGACGATCTACCTGTGCGTGCAGATGGCGGATTTCATCAAGTGCGTGTTCGGCTTCATACTGGTGAAGAAGGGCGTGTGGCTGAACAACATGGTATAAACGACAAGCTCTCCGAAGCGCTTCGGAGAGCCGTCTGTGATCGTTACCTGCCGAACAGCTGCACCCAGTAGGTGACGCCGTTCACGGTGGCGGCGCACACGCCGATGCTGCCAAAGCCGGCGCGCAGTATGTTCTGCCGGTGGCCCTCGGAGGTCATCCAGGCCGCCACCACCTTGTCCGCCGTGCGCTGGCCCATGGCGATGTTCTCGCCGTAGGCGCTGGCGCTGACCGTGGACCAGGCGCTGCCGTCCGGCCGGGTGTGGCTGAACTTCACCGCGATCTCGCCCGCGCGCACGCAGGCGGCGCGGGTCAGCTCCGGGTCCGCCCGCAGGCTGCCCAGGCCGGCCCTTGCCCGCTCGGCGTTCACCTCGCGGATCACCTGTTCGGCCAGTGAGCCGCCGGGCGTCACCGGCGCTGCGGTCGGCGCAGGCGTCTTCGTCCCCGCCCTGCAGCCGCCGTCCTGCTTCAGCACGATCCCCTGGCCCTTCGCCTTCGGCGAGCACAGTGTCCTGGCCATCGCGCCCTGGCCGATCACCGCCAGGCACAGCACAAGCATCAGTATCTTCTTGATCTTTGTCATCGGTATGCTTCCTTTCTGAAATGTATTTGAAATATATTTCACGGATATTTTATATATAGCAGCCAAATATGTCAACGAATAACTGTCGGATATACACAAATTCCCAGAAACGGAAGACTATGGAACGGGAGGCTAAAGCGTGAAACAGACCATTCAGGCCAGCCGCAACGAGACGCTGCTGACCCACATGACCGGGATCCCCTACAAGCTGGTATCCCACTGGTACGGCGCGACGGTCCGGCCCCTTTGCCTGGACCTGATCCTGCCCAAGCAGCCGGAGCGGCGGCATGACCTGCCCCTGCTGATCTGGATCTGCGGCGGGGCCTTCGCCAACGAGGACAGGAACGTGTGGCTGCCCTCGATGATCGACTTTGCCAGGGCGGGCTACGCCGTGGCCAGCGTGGACTATCGGGTGTCGCCCATCGATCCCTTCCCCGCCCCGGTGCAGGACGTGCGCGCCGCGGTGCGCTGGCTGCGGGCCCACAGCGCCGGGTTCGGCCTGGACCCCGGCCGCTTCGCCGCGATGGGCGAATCCGCGGGCGGTTACCTGGCCTGCATGGCGGGCCTGAACTGCCCGGAGCACGACGTGGGTGAAAACCTGGACCAGCCCGGAGCGGTGCAGGCGGTGATCGACGTGTACGGCAAGGTGGACTTCGCCCTGCGCGGCCAGGACCCCGGCTGCAACCGCCAGGTGCTGGACGACTTCCTGGGCGAGGACCGGTCCGAGGCCCGGCTGCGCCGCGTCAGCTGCAAGTACCTTGTGGACGGACCCGCCGCGCCCACGCTGATCCTCCATGGCGACAGGGACGACCTGGTGCCCATTGAAGAGAGCGAGGGCCTGTACGCCGCGCTGCAGGCGCATAGCGTCCGCTCGGATTTCTTCATCCTTCAGGACGCGGGCCACGGCGACGAGGCCTTCTACCAGCCGCCGGTGCGCAGGCTCATACTGGACTTCCTGGCGGAGGTCCTGAAATGACGGAAGACGTGCTGATGCGCGCGGACGCGGCGCTGGCGGCCCGGGGCCTCGCGCCCAGCCGTGAAAAGGCCCGGGCGCTGATCGAAGCGGGGCTGGCCACCGTCAACGGCGCGGTCATCGCCAAGCCCGCCCAGAAGGTGGGTCCTGAGGACGCGCTGGCCGTGACCGGCGAGGCCTGCCCCTACGTCAGCCGGGGCGGCTTCAAGCTGAAAAAGGCCCTCGACGCCTTTGGCGTGAGGGTCTCGGGCGAGGTATGCCTGGATGTGGGCGCGTCCACCGGCGGCTTTACGGACGTGCTGCTGAAGCAGGGCGCTGCGAAGGTCTACGCCGTGGACGTGGGCACGAACCAGCTGGACCCGCGGCTGCGGGCCGACCGCCGGGTGGTGTGCATGGAAAAGGTCAACGCCCGGGCGCTGCGCCGGGACATGTTCCCGGAGCCGCCTTCGGTCGCGGTGATGGACGTATCCTTCATATCGATACGGCTGATCCTGCCCGCGCTGTTCGGGCTGCTCGGCCCCGGCGGACGGGTGATCAGCCTGGTCAAACCCCAGTTCGAGGCGGGCCGCTCCAGCGTGGGCAAGGGCGGCATCGTCACCAGCGCCGCCGCCCACCGGCGGGTGCTCGCCGAAATCGCCGCCTTCCCGGAGCCCCTGGGCTGGCGGGTGCGGGCGATGACGGTTTCCCCCATCACCGGCGGCGACGGCAACGTGGAGTTCCTTGCGGACTTCGTGCCCGCTTCGGCATGCGAAAAGGCGGTGTCGCCACAGCAGATCAACGCGCTGGTCAAACGCTGACGAATCTCTCCCGGTATTCCCGCCCCGCGGCGCGCAGGGCGGGTTTTTCATGCAACAGCGACCAGATGTCGGTGGCGCGGCATTCCAGCTCGAAGCAGGGATCGCCGGAAAGCGCCGAAGTCCGGGACGCGATGGGCAGCCTTGCCCGACGGTCGAGCTCGGAGAGCAATGCCTTCGCGTCCGCGCGCGCGCCGATCAGCCGGGCGTAACCGGGCAGCGGCACGGCCCGGGTCAGCGCCGCGTCCATGCCGATCAGCGCGTGGGCCAGCATCCGGCTGAGCCGCGCCCGGGTGTAGCGCTTGCACTTCAGCGCGTCCAGCAGCGCCTCGCGGCCCGCGGCCTCCCGGGGGGGGG
>JBGUQG010000312.1:0-12982 GCA_045130815.1 Christensenellales bacterium | reverse complement strand
AGCTGCAATGGGCCGTTCCCGTGCCGGATGACCTTGCGAATCCGGAAGAAACGCTTCGGCGCGTGGCCGACGCATGCTTCAAGGCCGAGGGCATCAGCTGCGCGGGCTTTTCGGTGCGCATCGTGGACGCCGAAGAGATCCACGCTCTGAACCGGGCGCTCCGGGGCATCGACCGGCCCACGGACGTGCTGTCCTTCCCCACCGTCAGCTTTCCGGAGGGCAGGACGGCAAAGGACTGCCCCAAGCGCCTGGCCCGGGAATACGACCCGACGATGGGCTGCGTGAACCTGGGCGATTGCGTGATCAACCTGCGCCAGGCCCGCGAGCAGGCCGCGGAATACGGCCATTCCCTGAAGCGGGAGTTGTGCTACCTGACGGCTCACTCCGCCTTTCACCTGATGGGTTACGATCATATGAACGAGGAGGACAAGGTAAAAATGCGCGAAATGGAAGAAAAGGCGCTGGGCGCCCTGGGCATCACCCGGGAAGCGGATACGCCCTCCTGGGACCGGCTGTTTGAGCTCGCCTGCGAGGCCATGCAGAACAGCTACAGCCCCTATTCCCACTTCAAGGTCGGGGCATGCATACTGACCGACCAGGGGCACACCTTCAAGGGCTGCAACTTTGAAAACGCCTCCTACGGCGCGACGATCTGCGCCGAGCGCTGCGCGGCCTCCTGCGCCATCGCGGCGGGAGAAAGGCGCTTTGCGGCCATCGCCGTGGTGGGCTCCACCGCCGCGGCCTGGCCCTGCGGCATCTGCCGCCAGGTGCTTCGGGAGTTTTCCGATATCGACATGCCGGTGATCGTCGGGCAGTACGGCCAGGGCTATACCGTGAAGACCCTGGGCGAGCTGCTGCCCGAGGGCCTGACGCCCCGTGACATCGGCGTGGACGTGAACCAATGACCAGAATTACGGAGGAATGATCATTGTCTGAAAACAGATTCCGCTCGGGCTTCGTGGCCATACTGGGCCGCCCGAACGTGGGCAAATCCAGCCTGATGAACCGCTTCGTGGGCGAAAAAGTCGCCATCATCTCCAACCACCCCCAGACCACGCGCAACAAGCTGCTGGGCGTCGCCACAGGCGAGGACTGGCAGATCGTGTTTGTGGACACCCCCGGTCTGCACAAGCCCCGCACCAAGCTGGGCGAGTTCATGATGAAGACCGCCAACGACGCCCGGGAAGGCGTGGACGCGGTGCTGTGCGTGGTGGACGGCCAGCACATCGGCGCAGGCGACCTTGCGGTGATGGAGGACATCCGACGCATGAACTGTCCCAGGTTCCTGGCGGTGAACAAGATCGACATCGTGCCGGAGGAAAAGCTGTTCCCCCAGCTGGGCCAGCTGCACGACTGCGGCTTTGACCAGATCGTCTCCACCTCCGCCCGCACCGGCGAGAACGTGGACGTGCTGATGAAGCTGATGATCGAGGCCATGCCTGAGGGGCCGAAGTACTTCCCCGACGACATGATCACCGACCAGCCGGAGCGGGTAATGTGTGCGGAGATCATCCGCGAGAAGGCCCTGCGCAACCTGCGGGACGAGGTGCCCCACGGCATCGGCGTGGAGATGATGCAGATCAGGAGGGTCTCCGATACCCTGACGGAGATCCAGGCCGACATCTACTGCGAGCGGGCCAGCCACAAGTCCATCATCATCGGCAAGCACGGCGCAATGCTGCAGAAGATCGGCAGCGAGGCCCGGGAGGACATCGAGCGCCTGATGGGCACGAAGGTGATGCTGAAGCTGTGGGTGAAGGTGCGCGAGGATTGGCGCAACCGCGCCAGCGACCTGCGGGCGCTGGGCTACGAGGAATAGCATGGCCACCCTCACCACCCCCGCCCTGGTCATAAGGCGCTCCGATTACGGCGACTACGACCGCATGGTCACGCTGTTCTCTCCGGAGATGGGGCGCGTGGACGCCATCGCCAGGGGCTGCCGCAGGCCGAAGTCGCCTCTGGTAAACGCGGTGGAGCCCTTCACCAGCGGGGAATTCCAGCTGTACGCCCACAAGGACCGCTATTCGATGGAGCAGTGCCAGATCTCCGACAGCTACTTCGAGCTGCGAAGCGATTACGATCGACTGCGCCACGGCGTGTACTGGCTGCGGCTGCTGGACACGTCGATCCTGCCGGACACCCCCATGCCCGAGCTTTTCATCATCACGCTGCGGGCGCTGGCCCACCTGAACTACGGCGAGCTGCCGCCGGAGCTGGTCACGTTCGCCTTCGAGGCCCACTTCATGCGGCTGAACGGCCTGTCCCCGCGGATGGACGCCTGCGTGCGCTGCGGAAGGCCCGTCGACGGCGACGCACGCTTCGACCCGGAGCTGGGCGGCGCGATATGCCGGAATTGCCACTCGGACGCGCCCTTCGTTTCCAACGGCGCGCGGCGCATACTGATGAAGCTGCCCCGCACCCAGTTTGACAGGTTCCAGCTGCTTTCAGACCGCCCGGAATGGCCGGAGGCCGCGCGGCTGTGCCGCAGCCACGTGAACCTGCGCATGCACATGGAGCGCTTCGCTCCCGAGCTGTATCCCGTCGGCGGCGATCAATAAGAAATATATGCTTCACAAAACGTGAATTATAGTGTATAATGGATGAAGCTGAAAGGGCAAGCATTACCGACACAATATTAAGGAGGATCAATCCCATGAAGAAGTTCGTCTGTTCCGTCTGCGGCTATGTGTACGAGGGAGAGGCCGCCCCTGAGTTCTGTCCCGTCTGCAAGGCTCCCGCTTCCAAGTTCATCGAGCAGGCCGATGAGATGACCTGGGCTTCCGAGCACGTGGTCGGCGTGGCGCAGGGCGCTCCCGAGGACATCATCGCCGATCTGCGCTCCAACTTCACCGGCGAGTGCAGCGAGGTGGGCATGTATCTGGCAATGAGCCGCGTGGCCTACCGCGAGGGCTATCCGGAGATCGGCGAGTACTGGAAGACCGCCGCGTTTGAGGAAGCCGAGCACGCCGCGAAGTTCGCCGAGCTGCTGGGCGAGGTACTGACCGACTCCACCGAGAAGAACCTGAAAATGCGCGTTGAGGCCGAGAACGGCGCCACCGCCGGCAAGACCGACCTGGCCAAGCGCGCCAAGGCCCTGAATCTGGACGCCATCCACGACACCGTGCATGAGATGGCCCGCGACGAGGCCCGGCACGGCAAGGCCTTCGCCGGCCTGCTGAAGCGGTATTTCGGGAAGTAATGTCGCATGGGGGATATCGCAGGCTTCTGCGGTATCCCCTTCCCATTGCCGCCGAACAAGACCGGCAGTCCCGAATAAATGACGTTTCACAATCAATTTGACAACATGGAGGGACGAATGATGAATACCAAGCCCGCATTGAGAATCCTGTCCGCTTTGGTGCTTGTCTGCCTGCTCGTCGGGATGCAGATTCCGGCTTTCGCCGAGGAGCTGTATATCCCCTCGGAGATGACCATTCTGATGGCTGAAAACCTTGGATCAAGGAACATCAACCTCAGGGGTGTCAAGAAGCTGTCGGCAATCACGAAGCTGAAGAGCAGCAACCCAAAGGTGGCCACCGTCTCGAAGTTTGAGTATCAGGGCACCATGTATGTCGCCGTAGCGCCGAAGAGCCCTGGAAAAACTGACGTTACATTCCGGGTGAAGCACAATGGCAAGACCATCAAGGCCAAGGTCGCCGTGACCATCCTGAAGTACGTCAATCCCTTCAAGGCCCTCAAGATCGGCTCGAAGTCCATCGCTTCACTTTTTAAAAAGACGAATATGGCCCATGCGACCAAGGCATTGAAGGGCAAGATCACCTACAAGCTGAAAAAGGGCTGGAAGCTGCACACCATCTCCTGCTACAACGCCAAGGACGGCAGCAACTTCAAGATCCTCGACCCCAAAAAGTCCAACACGATCAAGAAGGGGTACCGACTGTGCTTTGAACTGAGCTACAACGGTGCAGAAGCGCAGCAGTATTGGATCGAAGTGGAATGATCCCTTGAATGCCGTATGATGTCAACAGCGCGTTGCTTGCCTGCAGCGCGCTGTTGTGCTATGATCTATGCGAGGTGATGATCATGGAAACCAAGGATATCATTTGTTCCCTGCGAAACAAAAAGGGCGTCTCCCAGGGCGAGGTGGCCAATGCGGTATTCGTGACCCGGCAGGCGGTATCCCGCTGGGAGAACGGCGAGACCGTACCCAACACAGAAACGCTGAAGCTGCTGTCCGGCTACTTTGACGTGTCGATCAACACGCTGCTGGGCTCGCCGCGCAAGCTGTTCTGCCAGTGCTGCGGCATGCCGCTGGAGGATGAATCCACCAGCCGCGAGCCGGACGGCAGCTTCAACGAGGAATACTGCAAGTGGTGCTATGTGAACGGACGGTTCGTCTACCCCACCCTGGATTCGCTGGTGGACTTCCTGGTGGAGCACTTTGGCCAAAACGCGGCGTCGCCAGAGGAAGCACGGTCTTATTTCAGGGGCCAGCTGAGCCAGCTGAAGCACTGGAGGTCAGCCTGATTCACTTCACCGGCAGCGTGATCTCCGCTTCGCCGAGCCCCTCAGCGCGCACGCGCAGGCGGACTTCGCCGGCTTCGCAGCCTGCGCGAAGCACCGCCAGCGCCCTGCCGCGATAGCTGACACACGCGCCTTTGGTATAGTTGTCGTCGGTCACCGGGTTGGCAGAGCCGAAGCCCTGCAGCGTGGCCTGGCCCTCTGCCTCCGCGCTCAGATGCACACTGGCGTTCGGGTCGATCTTGCCCTGCCCGTCCGCCAGCTCCACACGCACATAGGCCAGGGCCTCGCCGTTCGCCTTAAGCGCATCGCGCTCTGGAATGAGCCGGATCGACTTCGCTTCTCCCGCCGTCCGCAGGGTCGCGCGGGAGATTTCCTTTCCGTCCGCATAGCTGACGGCCTCCAGCGTGCCGGGAGCATAGGTTGCGTGGAACAGGAAGGTCAGCGGCATGTCGTGGGCCGTCGCCTCCCCCGCCTTCAGCCTGGCGACGCATTCTCCGTTCACACGCAGCGTCACCTCGTCCGCAGCGCTGAACACCAGCACATCCACAGGTTTATTCTCCTGTCCCGCCCAGCTCCAGGAATCCCGGGCATCCGGGAAGCCCCAGGGGGTCAGCAGCTCGACCTTGCCGTGATTGGCGGGATCATAGCTGAACAGCCCGGTCTCGTCACTGCCGAACACGATTCGGCGGTACACGCCCTGAGGCCTCACGCCGCCGGTGATGTCGATGTCCGCATCGTTGGCGGTGCGCCACGGGAAGGGCGACCCGCTCAGCCACGGGCTCGCGCCCTTCTTCATCGCGGGATCGTCCGGAGCGTAGAAGGTGGCCCTGCCGATGCCGGCTTCGCCGATGTAATCCCAGGCCGTCCAGGTGAACTCTCCGATCACCCAGGGGGTGCGCTCGATCATCGGCCAGTGCGCGCCGACCATCTTTGGATAGTTTTCAGAGCCGAGCATCACCCGCTCCGGGAACAGTTTATGGTCCTGGGCGTACTTGTCCTCGTAGTAGTTGTAGCCCACCACGTCCAGGCCGTTGGCGAAGGCCTCGGTACAGTGCTCCCAGGTCAGATCCTGCTTGCCGGCCATGTCGGCGTTCTGGATGCCCGCGCTGTCCGCCTCGCGCCACTTTCGCAGCTGATCGCGCATCATCACGTCGTCCAGGCCGTTCCAGAACGAGCAGATGCCGTTGGATACCGGGCGGCTGGGGTCCAGAGCGCGGATGGTCTCAGCCAGCCGGGTCGCCCACACATAGCCGTCGCCCAGACCCGCCCGCTCGGTGATCTCATTGCCGGTGGACCACAGGATCACGCTGGGATGGCAGCGATCCCGCCGCACGAAGGCGGCAAGGTCCTTCTCCCAGTCGGATTCAAAGAACTGGTTGTAGTCGCCTGGCTGCTTGCCCATGCCCCATGCGTCAAAGGCCTCATCGAACACATACATGCCCAGCCGGTCACAGGCCTCGATCAGCGCGGCGGAGGGCGGGTTGTGGGTGGTTCGGATGGCGTTGAAGCCCACCGACTTCAGGATGCCCACCTTGCGGGCCTCCGCATCGTACAGGCTGACCGCGCCGATGACGCCGTTGTCGTGGTGCAAACAGCCGCCCTTCAGCTTGACAGTCCTGCCGTTGATCATCAGGCCGTGCTTCACATCCGCCTCCACGGTGCGTATGCCAAACAGCACGCTCTCCTCGTCGATGGTGGGCCTGTCGGCGGGAATGATGCGGGTCTTGTAGGTGCCCGCCTCCGTCACCCGCGCCGACAGCCTGTGCAGGTTCGGCGCTTCGGCGCTCCAAAGCCTCGGCGCGTCCACGGTCAGGGTCATGTAGGCGGTGGCCGCGGCCATCGGAGGCACCTGGACGAGCGTGCCGCTGGTCGCCACGGTTTCGCCGTTGACATCGTCGATAAGCTCGAATTCCACCTTTGCCAGGCGGTTTTCAGCACATTCGTTGCGCACCTCCGCGGACACCTTCAGGTAGGCGACCTCCGCCTCGCCGCCCTCGCCGTACTCGATCTTGCCCGTATACCCGGACAGGCCTCCGTAGGCCAAATGCAACCCGGGCATGTGCACAAGCTCTATGCCCCGAAACAGCCCCGCGCCGGAGTACCATCGGGAATTGGGCTGCATGCTGGGGTTGACGTTGATCACCACGCTGTTGGCCTCGCCGGGATACACAAGTTGGGTGATGTCTGCCTCAAAGGGCGTATAGCCGCAATGGTGCAGCGCAGCCTTCGCGCCGTTGACCTCTATGGTGGCGTTCATCATCGCGCCGTCCAGCCGCAGCGCGACGCGCTCCCCGGCCCATTCGGCAGGAATGTCGATCAGCCGGAAATAGTGGGCGACGCCCGCGTTGAAGTAACCGCTGGCCTGCTTCGAGGGCGCGTCGGCAAACACGTCACACTCGATCATGTAATCGTGGGGCAGGTCCACGAGCCGCTCGTCCAGCTGCCCGTTCAAGCGCTTCACGTTATCCATGGTCCCGTGCCCGAAGCGCCAGCCCCGGTTGATATTGATGCTGCGCATGATGACTTCCTCCGTTTTCATTGGTATTATCCGATATAAAAGTGAACCCGGAAGCTTGTATCTGCTTCCGGGTCATGGCGGAGAAGGAGGGATTTGAACCCTCGCGGCAGTTATCCCACCCTACTCCCTTAGCAGGGGAGCCCCTTCGGCCTCTTGGGTACTTCTCCACGATATACGGTTGGCGGAGAGAGAGGGATTCGAACCCCCGGTGCCTTTCGGCATCACTGGTTTTCAAGACCAGCGCCTTAAACCACTCGGCCATCTCTCCTGAACCAAACCAGCGAAGCTTATTATAGCAGATATTTCCCCAACTGTCAACCTGTTTACGTGATTTTTATCGCCGTCGCGGGGAAAGGCGGACGCGCGCCGCCCTCTCCCGCACTTTGGTTTACAGCAGCGCCGTCAGCTCCTCCAGCGACTGGCCGAACACCTTCATCGCCCGGGCAATGGCCCCGGTGTGTGTCAGATCCACGCCGGCCAGCTTCAGCTCCTCGATGGGATAATCGCTGCCGCCGGTGGTCAGGAACTTCAGATACTGCTTTGCGCCGTTGTTGTGAAGGATGTTCTCCGCGATGGCGACGGCGCTGGAGAAGCCTGTGGCGTACTGGTACACGTAGAACGCCCGGTAGAAGTGGGGTATGCGCGCCCATTCCACATCGGCGAATTCATCGATCACCGCGCCGTCATAGTACAGCGCGTTCAGATCGTGATAAATGCCGTTGAGCACCTGGGCCGTCAGCGGCGTGCCGCCCTGGTACAGCGCGTGGGCCTTGCGCTCGAACTCGGCAAACAGCGTCTGGCGGAACACGGTGGTGCGGAAGCCCTCCAGGAAGTGGTTCAGGATGTATGCCCTGCGCTTTTTGTCCGTCTCAACGCTCAGCAGATAGCGGGTCAGCAGCACCTCGTTCACCGTGGAGGCCACCTCCGCCACGAAGATGCGGTAGTCGTGGTTGGGATAGTCCTGCTCCCGGTCCGAGAAGTAGGAGTGCATGGCGTGGCCAAGCTCGTGGGCCAGCGTGAACGCGTCATCCAGCGTGTTGGTGTAGTTCAGCATCACATAGGGATGCACGCCGTACACGCCGCTGGAGAATGCGCCGGTGCTCTTGCCCTGGTTCTCGTACACATCGATCCAGCGCTCGCTGAAGGCGCGGTCCAGCAGGCCCGCGTATTCCTCGCCCAGCGGCGCGAGGGCGGCCTTGACCAGGCCCTTGGCCTTCCCGTAGGGCATGTCGAAATCGACCTCTTCCACCATCGGAGCGTACAGGTCGTACAGGTGTAGCTCTTCAAGGCCCAGGGCGCGCTTGCGCAGCTCCAGGTACTTGCGCATCGTGGGCAGGGCGGCGTGCACCGTTTCGATCAGCCCGTCGTACAGGCTGACGGGCACGTTGTTGCCGAACAGCGCCGCCTCGCACGCGCCCTCGTACTTCCTGGCCTGGGCGTGGAAGCAGTTCAGCTTCACCGCGCCGCCGTAGTTGCTGGACAGCGTGTTGATATACCGGCCGTAGCAGTCGAAGTAGGCCGTGAAGGCGTCCCGGCGCACCCTGGCGTCCTTGCTCTCGCGGTAGACCGAAAAGGCGCCGTGGGTCACTTCGACCTCGTTCCCCTTTTCGTCCACGATCTTCGGGAAGCGCATGTCCACGCTCTCGAACAGGTCGAAGGTGTTGCCGGGGATCTGGTTCACATCCCCCAGCATGGCCAGCAGCGTCTCGCCCTGGGCGTCCAGCGTGTGGGGTTTGGCGCGAACGATGTCCTCTGCCAGGTGGCGATAGGTCTTCAACGCGTCGGTGTCCAGCCATGCCTTCAGCGTTTCGTCCGGAATGGACAGTATCTCCGGGTTCACGAAGGCGGTGGCCATCTCCAACGCCACAAACAGCCGGATGGCCCGGGCCTCCATCTCCTGGTTCCTGGGATCGCCGTTGTCGCCGGATTTCAGCAGGAACGCGTAGCTGTACACCCGCTCCACCTGCTGCTCGGCCTCATAGATCCTGTTCAGCCCGTCCGCCAGCGCTTCCCGCGAGCCACACAGCGTGCCTGGCAGCGCCTCCAGCGCCTTCACGGCCTGCTCGGCACGGGCGTAGGCCTCCTCCCAAGCCGCCTCCGATTCGAATATGGGCGTCAGGTCCCACTGGAATTGAGGATCCATGTCCTTCCTGAGCTTGTTTTCCATCGTGCATTCCCCCTGTTTATTTTTGTAGTGTGAACGTGAATTCCGCGCCTTGGCCCGGCTCGCTTTTCACCGAAATGTCGCCGCCCATCAGCTGGGTGACCAGCTTGGCGATGGACAGGCCCAGGCCGGTGCCGGTGGTGCGCATGCGGGATTTGTCCGCCTTGTAGAAGCGCTCCCAGATGAAGGGCAGGTCCTTCGGCTCGATACCGCAGCCGGTGTCCCGGACTCCCACGGCCACGTGATCGCCCTCGTCCCGGGCAAACACCGTCACGCTGCCGCCCGAGGGCGTGAAGCTGAGGGCGTTGTCGATCAGTATGACCAGCACCTGGGTGATCCGATCCTCGTTGCCCATGCAGGCCAAGCGCGAGCCGTCTGTCTCCACCCGCAGATCCACCCCGGCCTCGTCGGCGATGCCCTTCATGCTGCGCGCGGCGGCGTCCAGTATGCCCGGCAGCTCCAGCGGCTCCAGCTCCACCTTCACCCTGCCGTCCTGCAGGCGGGACATGTCCAGCATCTCACCCACCAGCTTCTCCAGGCGGATGGTCTGCTTCAATATGATCCGGTAGCTGTCCAGCCGCTCCTCCTCGGATTCCATGCAGCCGTCGATCAGCGGCTCCACCATGCCGCGGATGCCGGTCAGCGGCGTGCGCAGCTCGTGGGAGATGTTGGCCACGTAGTCCCGGCGCAGCTGCTCCAGCCGCTGGGTCTCGGATATATCGCGCATCAGAAACACCGTGCCGAGTATGACGCCGTTCTCGTCCTTCAGCGCGGTAGCGGTCACATGGATCGCCCGGCGGGAGCCGTTCTCCCATTCCATGTCCTCCGCCTGGCCGGTCTCCATGCAGCGCAGAAGCAGCGCGCGCAGCGGCTCGAACCGTCCTCCGCCGGTCTGCGCGTCCAGCAGCCTTGCGGCGTTGTCCAACTCAGCCAGCTCTAAAAACGCGGCGTTGGCGTGCACGATGTTCCAGTGCAGATCCACGGCGATCAGGCCTTCGCCGATGCCGGAGATCACCAGCTCCAGCTTGTCGCGCTCCTTGCGCAGGTTGCGGATGACGTCCACCAGCCTGCCGGACATGCTGTTCAGCGCGTGGCCCAGCTCGCCGATCTCATCCCGGGGCAGCTGGGTGATGCGCTCGGCGTACAGGCCGTTTTCCATGCGCCTGGCCGCCCGGGTGATGCGCTGGATCGGGCGCACCAGCACATGACTCAGCTCCATGGCCAGGGCCACGGCCAGCAGCAGTGATATGCTCATCACGATGGTGATGACCAGCCGTATGACGTTGGAGAGCCCGCGCAGCACGGAGACCGGCTGAGCCAGTATCACGCCGCCCAGTATGTGTCCGTCCGCGTCCGTGATCGGCACGCCCGCGAACAGTATCTCGTCCTGAGCGAACTCAAAGCGCTGCATCGCGGATACGCGCTCCCCTGCCAGCACCCTTTTGGCAAATTGCCGGTCGATGGAGTCCATCACCTCGACCCACTGGAATTCGCCGGAATGGGCGGCATCCTGTTCGGTATTGTAGCGGCTCATGCGTATGGTCTCGGAATCCGCGTCCAGGAAGAACAGCTTGGCGTCGGCCAGGTTTTCATACATGTGCATGGTGCGGCGCTTGGGCATGGCCTCGCCGTCCGGCGCGGTGCGCGTGCTTTCGGCGATGTAATCGGCCTTGCGCAGCAGCTCGTCCATGCGGATCTGGCGCACATACTGAGAGGAAAGGGCATACCCAAGCACGCTGACCAGCGCCATGAACACCACGCACAGCGTGACATGGCTGATCAGCGTCTTCGCGCCGATGCTCAGCGACCGCCTGACCCTTTTTTTGACCATGAACTATCCCTGCCTGGCGTCTTCCACTTCAAAGCGATAGCCGATGCCCCAGACCGTCTTGATATCCCAGTTGTTGCCCTCGACGCACAGCTTCGCGCGGATGCGCTTGATGTGGCTGTCCACGGCGCGGGTATCGCCCAGGAAATCATACCCCCAGATGCTCTGCAACAGGTGCTCCCGACTGAAAACCATGCCGGGGTTGCTGGCCAGCGTCCACAGGATCTCCGTCTCCTTGGGCGTGCACTGCACGGGCTGTCCGTTCAGCTTCACGGTGAAGGCGTTCATGTCGATATCCAGGTTGCCCATCACCAAATGGGCGGACTTGTCCTCGTTGTTCAGTTCGTGCATACGGCGCAGCACGGCCTTCACCCGGGCCAGCACCTCCCTGGGGCTGAAGGGCTTGGTGATGTAGTCGTCCGCGCCCATCTCCAGGCCCAGGAGCTTGTCGAACTCCTCGCCCTTGGCGGTGAGCATGATGATGGGGATGCTGGAATCCTTGCGCACCTCGCGGCAAACCATCAGCCCGTCCATACCGGGCATCATGATGTCCAGGATCGCGATGTCAGGCCGCAGGCGCTTGACCTGCTCCAGGGCCTGGTTGCCGTCGTAGGCGGATATCATCTGATAACCCTCCCGCCGGAAATAGGCGTTCAGGGACTGATGTACGTTCGGATCGTCGTCTGCGACCAGTATTCTGTAGCCGCTGCGATTCTCTTCCATTGGTTCAACCTCCTTTGCAAGGGTATGAGGCCAATTTATCAAAAAAATTTGTCAAAACTGTGGCCAACGCGTCGACAAGTTAATAAGGTTGGTCATATCCGCCGGGGCGTGTGCATATCATTGTTCCGTCAACAAACGCCCTGTGATGCTATTATAGCATGTCGCGTCATGTCGCGCAACGCGTTTTGACACGACAATTTTTGCCGCGCAAGGGGCGGCGCTTCCCTGCGAATAATAGCCGATGCCGGATCACAGGGAAGCGGAGGCGATAACCTTGCGAAAGCTGCGCGCGTTGGTGGGCATGCCGGTGCTGTGCGGCAGCCGGAGGATCGGCCGCGTGGTGCAGGCCCGGCTGAACGACGACCTGACACGGCTGGAGGGCCTTTGGGTCAGCGGCGGCCTGATGGGCACCCGCCACATCCCCGCCGAATCGCTGCAGCTGATCGGCGACGTGGCCGTGATGGCGGACGACGCGGGCCGGCGCTGCCGCAGCCAGGCGAGGCCGCTGCTGCTGCGGGCGGTGTCCACCGACGGCAGGCGCGTCGGCGCGGTCACGGGCGCGACGGTGGATGAGGTCAGCTTCGCGGTGACATCGCTGGAGCTGTCCCGGGGCTTCTGGGACGATCTTCTCCATGGGCGCGCAAGCGTGCGCCGCTACGCTGTGAACCCGGGCAGCGGCGAGGTGGTCATCCAGGCCGCCACCGAAGGAAGGGAGGGCGAAGGCCATGAAGGGCGGAATGGTGAAGGGACTGATGATGGGCATGCTGATCGGCGGATCGGCGGCGACGATCTTCGGCGTCATGAACTGGCAGACCGAGCGGAAGTGGAACCAGCAGGCCAAGAAGACGGGCAGCTGGATCTCGGATCGCGCTGACGACATCGTCAGGAAGCTGTAGAGCGATGCGCCGGTCCCATACACCGGCGCGATTACATCAAGGGAGGTGTGATCCATGCAGCTGTGGACGCAGGCGCCCCGCGGGCGGCGGCTGTGGCTCGCGGGCGGGGCGATCGCGCTGGGCGCGCTGACCTGGGCGCTGTGGGCACCGCTGGTCCAGGTCGCCGGCCTTGCGCTGGCCGCGGGCCTGCTGTGCTTTGCCACCGCGCCGCTGGCCGGGCTGTATGAAAGGAAGCTCCCCCGCCCCGCCGCGGCGCTGTGCGCTCTGCTGAGCATCGCGGCGGCATTGGCGCTGGTCCTGTGGCTGCTGTTGCCGGCGATGCTGCGGGAGCTGTTGGACCTCGCGCGCGCGCTGCCCTCGGCCATCAC
>JBGUQG010000311.1:0-2449 GCA_045130815.1 Christensenellales bacterium | reverse complement strand
AGCGCGGTGGAATAGTGGTCCGGGTCGTGATAGCCGTGGGGATTGGCAAAGTGGGTGTCCTCGCAGCCCAGCTCCCTGGCGCGCTTGTTCATGCGCTCCACGAAGGCGGGCACGTTGCCGCTGACCATCACCGCCACGGCGTTCGCGCCGTCGTTGCCGGAGGTCAGCATGAAGCCGTACAGCAGATCCCGAAAGGTCATCTCATCGCCGGGGAACACCGGCACCAGCGAGCTGTCCGCCGGGATGTCCTGGGCCTGCTGGGGTATGACGACGGAGGTATCCATGCCGATGCCGCTTTCCAGCGCCAGCAGCAGGGTCATCACCTTGGTGGTGCTGGCCGGATACATGCGCTCCCGGGCGTTTTTGGCAAACAAAACATTGCCGTTCTCCGCGTCGACGAGGATCGCGGATTTGGCGTGCAGGTGTCCCTCGCGCAGCAGCTGCGGGACGTTCTTGTTGTAATCGGAAGGCGATTCGGCCAGCGCGGCGAAGGCGCTCATCAGCGCGATGGCCGCGATCAGCAGGGCCGAAACCCACCTGAGGCGTCGTAGCATTGCCTTACCTCTCATGGTGCGTATATCAAATCCATTATAGCACCAAACCCGTGTTTTGTACAGTTTGGCAGTGAATTGTAACACTTACCGCCGCTTGGCGCGCCTGCGCCGCCGTCTGCGCCGCCTGTCCGCGCGCAGCTTCACCGCCAGCAGGCCGCAGCTTCCCACAAGCAGGGCCGCCAGCGCGGCCGCCACCGGCGCGACGCCCGACCCGCCGGAGCGATTCTGGCGCTCGTCCGCGCTGGCCTGTTGCGGCACAGCCGTCGCCACCGGGACGGGCGTGGGCGAAGGCGCGGGCGTCGGCGTGGGCGCGGCTGCCACGTCCCGCTCGGCGACCAGCAGCGCCGTTACCTCGCCGCCGTCGGGAAGGGTGGCGCTCACCTCGGCCATGACCTCGCCCGCGCTCACCGGGGCGACATTCTCCCGCGTCTCGGCGATCTCGGCGGACCAGGAGAGCTGTTCGGCCAGCTCGTCCAGGTAGGCTTCGCTGCCGTCCAGCGCCTTGACCGTCGCGCCGCCGTCCTCCACGTCGCGCAGGGCCAGCTTCAGGGTTTCGTCGCCCGGGGCGGCGCCCTCGATTTCCACCACGTTGAATTCCGGGGCGGCCCGCTCCAGCAGCTCGGCGCCCGGCACGTCGATATAGCGCGTGAAGCCGTATTCGAACAGCTTCGCCGCGTCGTACCACTTGTCGTTCTCGTTTTCGCAGTTCAGCACCACGCAGATCACGCTCATGCCGTCCCGCTCGGCGGAACCCACGAAGCACCAGCCCGCCTTGTGGTGGTGGCCGGTCTTGATTCCGGTGCAGTCCGGATAGTAATACTTTTCGCCGTTTTGGAGCAGACTGTTCCTGGAGATGACCTCAAGCTGCGCCGTCTGGCCGTCGCGCGTGACGGTCATCCGCCAATTCGGCTCGGCGACGATCTGCCGGAACGTGGGGTTTGTCATGGCCGTCCTCGCGATGATCGCCAGGTCCTGGGCGGTGGTGTAGTGCTCGCCGTCGTGATAGCCGTGGGCGTTGACATAGTGGGTGCCCTCGCAGCCCAGCTCGGCTGCCCGGGCGTTCATGTGGCGGACGAAGGCCTCGATGCTGCCGTCCACCAGCACGGCGACGGCGTTGGCCCCGTCGTTGCCGGAGGACAGCATGAAGCCGTACAGCAGGTCCCGGAACGAGGTCACGTCCCCCGGCTTAACGGGGATGACGGAGCTGCCCTCCGGGATATCCGCAGCCTCCTGGGGAATGGTCACATTGCTGTCCAGGGAGATGTCGCTCTCCAGCGCCAGCAGCAGGGTCATGATCTTGGTGGTACTGGCCGGGTACATGCGTACCCGGGAGTTTTTGGAAAACAGCACCTCGCCCGTCAGCTCGTCCACCAGCAGGGCGGACTGGGCGTACAGGTGCTCCGCGGTCAGGTTCTGGGGCGTATTGATATCGTATTCCGCGACGCCCTCAGAAAGCGCCGCGGCGTATGAAAGTATGAGCAGCGCCGCGATGAGCGCCGCGAGGATTCGCCGCAACAGTGTCATGGATGCACTCCTTATGCCGTTCGGGCGGCGGAAAACGGCCGCGCCGGTCATTTAATATTATCACTATCCGGGAAGTTTGTACAGGGCCGCTCAAAAAACCTAACATTTAAAAAAAACGACTTGAAATTATGTCAGGAATCGTTTATAATAATAACAAAATAATGAAAATGTAATGTCATACCGTATCAATATAGCCCTTTACATCGGTGATTGAGGAGGATTTACCCATGCCCAAGCGGATTCTGATCGTAGACGACGAGCCCCTGATTGTCAAAGGTTTGAAATATTCACTGGAACAGGACGGATACGAAACG
This sequence comes from Christensenellales bacterium, assembly GCA_045130815.1. Taxonomy (GTDB): domain Bacteria; phylum Bacillota; class Clostridia; order Christensenellales; family Aristaeellaceae; genus UBA2862. Next base: position 57 of record JBGUQG010000311.1, on the reverse strand, counting down.
GATTCCGCTGCCGACGGCGAAGAGGCGGTGAACAAGTTCTTCGCCGGCCAGTATGAC
>JBGUQG010000310.1:0-4180 GCA_045130815.1 Christensenellales bacterium | reverse complement strand
ATATCCAGACCTGGGCGCAGGTTTTGAAAAAAAGAAGCATTCTGGCCCTGATCTGGGTGGCGGGAGCAGCTGTCGTGACGGGACTTGTGGTGTTGATGCGGATAATATGAAACGAGCGGAGGGTTCGCTGTGTCAAGGCATGATGAGATCAAGGCATCCTACAAACAGCTCGGCAATGTCGGCACGATGTACGACGGCCCGGAGCTGACCAGGATATTCTGCACCAACGACAATCGCTGCTACGGAAGCCTCCCCGGAATCGAGTTCAAGAGATCCGGTACGCTTGGCACCGGCGCCAACCGCTGCGATTTTTATCTGAGAAAGCTATAACAGGGAGGGCCAAATCATGGCGAGGAAGGATTCGGAGCATCAGAAGAAGTCCATGAGCGCGCTGTTCAGGGGAAAGGCGATCTTCAAGCCGCTGAACACGGGCTGGATCGACGAGCGCGTGGCCTGCGTGCGGGAGTGGGTTGCAAACATCTTCTTCTACACAAAGAACGGCGCCACCATCATGATCGACGCGGGCTACAATTACGCGCGGCTCAAGGAGAAGATGGGCTGGCTGGACATCGACCCGGCGTCCATACGGCACATCCTCATCACCCACCAGGACACCGACCACGTCGGTGCGCTGGAGGTAGACAGCGAATGCCTGTTCAGAGACGCGACGGTGTACATCGGCGAGATCGAGAACCGCTATCTGACCGGCGAGACGCGGCGGAAGGTATTCCACGGGCTCTACAGGCTGCCCCTGGTGAAGACGGACAACCAGAGGCTCCTGCTGAAGGACGGCCAGGTGTTCCACATCGGCAATATCAAGGTGGAGTGCATCCTGGTGCCCGGCCACACCTGGGGGCACATGGTGTACCTGATCGACGACAAATATCTGTTCACCGGCGACACGATCTGGTTCGGCGCGGACGGCGGCTACAGCTTCATCAGCACGCTGGCCGAGGACAACCGGCTGGCCGTCAAGTCGCTGGAGCAGCTGGAGAAAAAGCTCAGGGATCGAAAACTGAAGCCGAAGATCATTACCGGACACACCGGCTGGACGGACGATCTGGACTTCGCCTTCGCGCACCGAACCGAGCTCTGCAAGCCCTTCACGAAGCGCTATGCCGACCCGGAAGCGCCCTACGACGGCTATGTGGAGGACGACGACACCGAGGATAAGGCGCGAAGCGTCCGCCTGATGAAGAAGAGAGGGTCCTGAGCATGAAGAAGAGGATTTGGGACTTGTACGCGCCGATCTACAAGTGTGCCATGAAGGCTGACCAGCGCATCTACGACTTTATGTACGAGCGCATCCCGGCGCAAATAAAGGGGAAGGAAGCGCTGGAGATCGCCACCGGTCCCGGCCTGCTGGCCAAGCGCGTCGCCCCGGCGGCGAAGCGCATGATCGCCACGGACTACTCCGATGGCATGATCGCCGAGGCGAGGAAGGGCGAGTGTCCCCAAAACCTGACCTTCGAGATCGCGGACGCCATGAGCCTGCCCTACACCGACAATTCATTCGACGCGGTAATTATCGCCAACGCGCTGCACATCGTGCCCGACCCGGAAAGGGTGCTGCGGGAAATCGACCGTGTACTGCGGCCCGGCGGCATCCTGATCGCGCCGAACTTCGTGGAGCATAAAGGCACGCTCTTGAGCCGAATCTGGTCGGGCATCCTGCGCCTCGCGGGCGTGCGCTTCGAGCACCAGTGGTCGGCGGCGGAATACCTTGAATTCCTGGAGTCGCGCAGCTGGCGTGTCACATTCAGCAAAGAAATGGCGGCGCGGATTACGCTGATGTATGCAGAATGTGCAAGGATGGAGGACGTGCCATGAAAGCATTTACACCCGAAAAGCTGATGGCCGTCAGCCGGTATAAAACGCTGTTCCCTACCCTACCCGATGATGTGCGGAGGGATGTTTTGAGCCGGATGGACGTGCTGCTGGAGGAGGAGAAGCGCTGGTGTGACGTGGGCAATTACAAGCACATTGCGCAGATCCTGACCACCATCGCGCTCTATGAGATCCTGCAGCGGCACGGCAAGGGCGAGCCGGAGGCGTTCGGGATCATCTCAAAGGCCATGTGGGGCGCGCTGACGCCGAAGCGCTATCAGAGGATGGCAAAACTGCCGTTCTTCCTGCCTGCCATGAAAAAGATATTGCCCTTCGGTTTCAGGCACAGCTCCGGTGCGGGCTGGCGGTACACCTGGCACCTGGACGAGGACGACAAGGATCGTTTCCACTTCGAGTGCAACGAGTGCCTCTATCATCACATCTTCGGTGATCGGGAACTGATGAAACTCGGCGCGATGTTCTGCCACTCTGACGTCATCAACTTTGGCAATCTGCCCTATACGGATTTCAAACGCACGAAGACGCTCTGCCAGGGCGGGGATTGCTGCGACTTCGACTTCGCTCGCCACGCTGCTGATGCCGGGAACGGCTGGGAGAGGAGCGAGAGTATATGAAGTATGCCGGAATGCCACTTGGGATGTGGCTGCTGTTCAGGCCGTCGTTTAAGCACGGTTTGATGGCCGACCTTGAGCTGGAATCGGATGCGGCGGCGGTTGCGCGACAGGCGAAGGCAAAATATCGGGAAATCATCGCCTCGCTGCCGGTGTTTGAGAAGGGCGACCGGTTCAAGATGAACATCATCAGCTGTGCCATGCTGTCGGCCTTCCTGCTGAGCCTGCCGAAAAAACCATCTGTGGATCAGGCGGCGGACTATTACCGAAACGCCATGATGATCGGTCCGATGCGTTGGTTCTGCCGGATGGGCGGGAAGCGAAAGTTCACGCCAAAGGATGTCGAGGGCATGAAGAGAACTGCCGCCCTGAACGCCGCGGACCGCAATCCCTATTCCTGGAACATGACGTATCACCCGTATCCCGACGGCAGCGGCTATGAGGCGCGGTTCACGCGATGCGGCATCTGCGCGCTGATGAAGAAGCTCGGCCTGTTTGACTACGTGCCCGCCATGTGTGCGCTGGATTATGCCATGAGCGAGGCGGGCGGCACGACCGATTTTGTGCGCGAGTACACGCTGGCCTCCGGCGGGCCTTACTGCGACTGCGGCTACAAGCGCAAAGTATGATTGATATCAGAGGCGGTAGAATGAACTGGCCAAGAATCGCATTGGACGGGATTTCGATCGGCTGGCTGATGCCTTGATACCTGCAGGAGAGATGAAACTGCTGTACGAATCGAAGATATCGACGGGGCACTGGATGGTCTATGACGTCCTGGGAAACGCCGGATGGATCGCATGGATCGACTGCCTGGTCCTGCATTTCAGAAATGGCATCGACGCTTTTGCCGTCCTGGCGGCGCTGCCCGCGCTGCTAATGCTCATCGGCATCGCGGAGTTGACCAGCGAGCGCGTCCAAAAACTCGATCCCGAATTTAAGGACGACGAGATTGAAACAAGGCGCATCGAGGTGGACGGCTTTCCCGTATTGACGATGCTGCACAAACCGAGGGCAAAGCTCGCCAATCTCTTCCTGATCGGGGGCGGTATGATCAGCGCGCCGAGGTCGGGCTCGATCAAAAGCGCTGGAGGTTGCCAGGGAGAGCGGGCTGGACCTGTATGTGCCCTACTATCCGCTATGCACGGACTATCCGCTGACCCGTGCCTGCCGGATGGTACTGGCGACCTATGAGGCGATGCTCGCGCACTACGCGCCGCGTGACATCTCGCTGCTGGGCACGTCCTCCGGCGGCAACCTGGCGCTGTTCGTTTGAAACACAACACACAATCCCGTGAACCGGTTGGAAGGAGGTACATCATGGGACTGGTAAACCGTTTCTTTAGTCAGACCAAAAAGCCCGAAGGCATTCTGGGCAAATTCATGCTGACCACGATGAACGCCGGTCACTCCGCAATGGCAGACTGGGGCATGGGCCATCTGCCGCAGATCGAACCGAAGGCGGTCATGGATATAGGCTGCGGCGCAGGCCGCAACGCGGGCGAGCTGTTGAAGCGATACCCAAAGGCCAAGGTGACTGCGATCGACTATTCGCCGCTGTCCGTAGAGAAGGAGCGGGCGTACAATCGCGAGGCTATTGTCGCCGGACGCTGCGCCGTAGAGGAAGGGAACGTCGCCGACCTGAAACTGCCCACGGCAGCCTTTGACCTGGCCACTGCCTTCGAGACGGTCTATTTCTGGCCCCGCCTGGAGGCGTGCTT
>JBGUQG010000309.1:0-4725 GCA_045130815.1 Christensenellales bacterium | reverse complement strand
CTGCTCGGCCCGCTCCATCTCGTAGGGTCCGGGCGTGGCGGAGACATAGATCGTCTGTCCGGCCCGCTGCTCGAACTCGTGTAACTTCAACGGCCGGTTGTCGTAGGCCGCGGGCAGCCGGAAGCCGTAGTCCACCAGGGTGGTTTTCCGGGCGCGGTCCCCGGCGTACATGGCCCGGACCTGGGGCAGGGTCACATGGCTCTCGTCGATGAACATGAGAAAGTCCTTGGGGAAGTAGTCCAGCAGCGTGAAGGGGGCCTCCCCGGGCTGCCGGCCGTCGAAATAGCGGCTGTAGTTCTCAATGCCGCTGCAATAGCCGATCTCCCGCATCATCTCGATGTCGTAGTGCACCCGCTGCTCCAGCCGCTGGGCCTCCAGCAGCCGGTCGTTGTTGCGGAAGTCCTCCAGACGCCGGGCCAGGTCCGCCTCGATCTGCTCGATGCAGCGCTCCAGCTTGTCCTTGCTGGTGGCGTAGTGGCTGGCGGGGAAGATCAGCACGTGGTTCATCAGCCGCAGCACCTTGCCGGTGAGCATGTCGATCTCGCTGATGCGCTCGATCTCGTCCCCGAAGAACTCCACCCGCACGCCCCGCTTTTCCGAGGCCGCGGGGATGATCTCGATCACCTCGCCCCGCACGCGGAAGGTGCCGCGCTCCGGCTCGAAGTCGTTGCGGGTGAACTGTATGTCGATCAGCCGCCGGATCAGGTCGTCCCGGTCGATCTCCATGCCCTCCCGAAGGGATACGGACAGGCCCTCGTATTCCTCCGGGTCGCCCAGGCCGTAGATGCAGCTGACCGAGGCCACGATCACCACGTCCCGCCGCTCGGCCAGCCAGCTCGTGGCGCTGTGGCGCATGCGGTCGATCTCGTCGTTGATAGAGGAATCCTTCTCGATGAACGTGTCCGTGGAGGGGATGTAGGCCTCCGGCTGGTAGTAGTCGTAGTAGGACACGAAGTAGCCCACGGCGTTCTCCGGGAAGAATTCCCGGAACTCCGCGGCCAGCTGGGCCGCCAGCGTCTTGTTGTGGGCGATGATCAGCGCGGGGCGGTTCGCGTTTTTGATGATGTTGGCCATCGTGAACGTCTTGCCCGAGCCGGTGACGCCCAGCAGGACCTGGTGCTTCATGCCCTTTTCCAGGCCCTCGGTCAGCCTTTGGATGGCCTGGGGCTGGTCGCCGGTGGGCTTGTAATCCGAATGGAGCTGGAACATGCGCCGATCCTCCGTGAAGCTGTGATGCTCCCATTATAGCACCAAACCGGCCCGTTGAAAACACGGTGAGCAACATTTAAACATGTGTTCGACAGGGCCGCACATTTGGCTTGTCACGGGAATCAAAAGCTGGTATAATATCCGTATATGACACAAAGGAGGGTGTGGCTCTATGGCGCTCAGGCCCGTGCGGGTGCATACGGAGACTCACGCCGGGGGCGGCGGCGTCGGGGGCTTTTTCCGGCTGGACGATGCCGTCGCCGGCCTTGACGCGCTGCTGCCGGAGTACGAGGGCAGGATCAAGCTGGTGTACATGGACCCGCCCTTCATGACCGGCGACCGCTTCTTCATGCGGGTGCGCGTGGGCGAGGAGGAATGGCGGCGGGGCAAGGGCAGCCTCGCTATCGAGACCTTCCGGGACAGGCTGGACCGGGACAGCTATCTGGCGCTGCTCAGGAGCGTGCTGCAGCGCTGCCGCAGGCTGCTGTCGGAGGACGGCATGATCTTCGTGCACATCGACTATCGCGCCCATCCCCACGTGCGCCTGCTGATGGACGAGCTGTTCGGCGAGGACAACCTGCTGAACGAGATCATCTGGGTGTACCAGAGCGGCGGGCGGAGCCTGCATCACTTCAGCCGCAAGCACGACGTGATACTGTTCTACCGCAAGGGCCCGGCCTACGATTTCAACATCGACGCGGTGAAGGCCGCCCCGACGGGGCCCCGCAGCAACCACATGCGCCGCCACGTGGACCCGGACGGGCGGGTGTACCGATCCATCCGCGCCAACGGGCGGGTGTACACCTACTACGACGACGAGCCGGTGGCCCCCACCGACGTGTGGCAGGACCTGAGCCATCTGCAGCAGAAGGACCCGGAGCGCACCGGCTACGACGCCCAGAAGCCCCTGGCGCTGCTGGACAGGATCGTGCGCTGCGCCTCCCGCGAGGGGGAGTGGGTGCTGGACCCCTTCTCCGGCAGCGGCACCACGCTGGAGGCCGCCGCCCGGGCGGGCAGGGGCTTCATCGGCGTGGACTGCTGTCCGCTGACGCTGAACATACTGCGCCGCAGGCTGTCCGGGACGAATTACCGCATCGAGCTGGCGGACGCGCCGGATGAGCGGCAGGCGCCCGCCTGCGAGGCCGCCGTCCGCCCGGGTGTGGGCTTCTACCACGTGCAGCTGGAGGCCTTTGACGCCGCGATTCCCGGCATGCCCGAGGGGGCCGCGCCGCTGGACGCGGTGGACTGCTGGTCCGTGGGCTATCTGCGCCCCGAGGGCTACGCGGTGATGGCGGAGTTCCAGCGCACCAAGCGCGCGCCGGAGCTTCAGCGGGAGCTGGCGGTGCCCGCCTACGCGGGGCGGCTTGCGATGTGCGTCGGCGATGTGTCGGGCCGCAGCTTCTACTATCTGCTGGACATGTAGGCGAATCATTAAGTAAAGTTCACACTCAGGCAATATTCATCCACTATAATACCGGCTGGAGGCGAGGAAATGCTCCTGCATGTGGGCGATCTGGTGAAGATGCGCAAGGCGCACCCCTGCGGCAACGACGTGTGGCGCGTCACCTACGTGGGCGCGGACATCAAGATGCGGTGCGAAAAGTGCCAACGCATCGTGATGCTGGAGCGCCCGGTGTTTGAAAAGCGCATGAAGAAGCTGCTGGAGAGCGCGGCGGAGGAACAGGCGTGAAGCGCCTTCGCGGCGCGATGACCGCGGCCGCGATCATTGCCGCGGCGCTGGCCCTGGGGCTGTGGGCCCGGCATTGGGCCCTCGGCACGGTGCGCGTGTCCGGCGCGTCGATGCAGGATACGCTGCGCGGCGGCGACGTGGCGCTGGTCACTCGGTTCGACTATGCCTCCGGGCGCGGGCCCGGGCGGGGCGACGTGGTGGAATGCCGCTTTCCCGGCCGGGCGGACACCTACGTCAAGCGGGTGGTGGGCCTGCCGGGGGATGAGATCAGCTTCTTCGGCGGCGCGCTGACCGTGAACGGCCAGACCCTGCGCGAGGACTACGTCTCCAGCCCCACCGAGGACTACGCCGTGGCGCTGGGCGAGGACGAATACCTGGTGCTGGGCGACAACCGCATGCAGAGCTACGACAGCCGCATGCCGGACATGGGCCCCGTCGGGCGCGGGTCCTTCGTGGGGCGGGTGCGTTTCATACTGTGGCCGATCGACCGGATCGGCCCGGTGCATTAAGGATAAGGAGAGTATCACATGGCTGACAACAACGGCGAAAACAGAGCCGAGATCGAGCGGAAGGAAGAGGCCCAAAAGCAGATCGACGAGGTCGAAGACAAGGTCGCGGCCCGCAAGAAGAAGATCGTCAAGGAGATTCGGGAGTGGGTGGTCGCCCTGGTGGTGGCCGTGCTGATCGTGCTGGTGATCCAGTCGTTCCTGTTCCGCATCATCCGCGTGGATGGTCACTCCATGGACACCACGCTGGCCGACGGCGAGCGCCTGTTCGTCACCGTGGCCGACGTGCGCTTCGGCGACGTGCACCGGGGCGACGTGGTCATCTGCCACTATCCCGGCCGCGGGCTGACCTATTTCGTCAAGCGCTGCGTGGCGGTGCCCGGCGACACGATCTACTGTGAAAACGGCGTGACCCACGTGGTGTACCAGCAGGACGGCCAGACCGTGGACGAGCCGCTGGACGAGCGCTACGGCCTGTACTACATGTACGGCAGCGACCACGACTACGAGGCCTATGTGCTGGGCGAAGACGAATACTTCGTGGTGGGCGACAACCGCTACAACAGCCACGATTCCCGGGATTGGAACGGCCCCGGGGTCACCGGCGAGGGCGGCAACGACGGCTCCGACAGCAACAACGTGGGCCCCATCTCCAAGGGCAAGATCGTCGGCCATGTGCGCCATGTGATCTGGCCGCTGGGCGACATCCGCGCGGTGCATTGAGGAGGGCGGCATGAACGGGAAGAACAAGAAGCTGGTCCGGATCATCGCGATCATACTGGCGGTGCTGCTGGCGGGCGGCGTGGTGTTCGGCGCGCTGTTCAGCGCGCTGTCCGAGGAGGCGCAGGTCCCCGCCGCCAGAAACCGCGTAGAGCTGACCATGGAATACCTGGACGATGAACAGGCGCTGCACATCACGCAGCGCCTCATCTATATCAACCCCACGGACCGGCGGCTCTGCGGCGTGGTGTTCTACGCGGCGGGCAACATGTTCCGGCGGCAGGACGCGCTGATGTACGACAGCGGCGACCTGGAGGCGGTGTTTCCCCATGGCTACGCCCCGGCGGGCATCGACCTGCGCGGCGTGCGCTGCGACGAAAAACCGACCGAATTCGGCTTTCAGGGGCCGGACGAGCTCTACCTGCGCGCGGCCTGCGACGTGGGCCCGGGCGGGCGCTGCGTCTTCGAGTTCGACTACTACCTGCTGCTGATGCGCTGCAACGCCTTCCAGGGCGCGGGGGACACCGACGTGCGGCTGTCCGCGTTCTGCTTCGCGCCCGGCGTGTACGACGCGGCCATGGGGGAGTTCGCCCTGAAGAA
>JBGUQG010000308.1:0-12682 GCA_045130815.1 Christensenellales bacterium | reverse complement strand
GTCCACCCGGGTGTAAACCCGGGGCGTCGCCGGCACGTAGATGGTCACGCGTTTGACCTCCACCAGCGCCAGCAGGTCGTTCAGTGTTACCATGGGATCCTCTCCTCTCAAATGGTCTTGGTCGTTCGGTGTGTGGGTGCCCCTGTGCTCAGGCAGCTGCTCCGGCGCATCCCCGCAAACCAGCGCCGAAAAGCGCACGCCCAGGTAATCGGCCAGCTGCTCCATCGCCTCAATTCGCGGGTACTTCTTCCCGGTAAACCAATCCGAAACGGTGGTCTGCGGTATGCCCAGCGCAAAGGCGATGTCCTTTTGCTTTACGCCCTTCCCGGCTGCGTACCGCTTCAGATTCGTGGCGAATACGGCGCGCAGGTTGTCCGGCGGATGATCTGATCCTCTGCTGCACGGCGGCGCGTCTTGGCGCTCCCGGCCCAGCAGTGCGTCTGTGGTGACGCCAAGCAGGTCGGCCAGGCGGGGCAACAGCTTGACAGGCGGGTCGCTCTTCCCAGCCTCCCACATGGTGACACTTGTGCGCCCTACGCCCAACGCCTCGGCCAGGCCTACTTGGGTGTACCCTTTGCCCTCTCGTATGGATCTCAATTCTCTCATGGGCTTGTCTCCTGAATGTCCTTGGTCGTTCGGTGGTGCAGCCTCCTTTTAGCTGTAAGTCTAAATTTTGGACTCTCGGCTAAAAAAACAAACGCTTGATCTCATTCGGATCATCAATCTTCAACGCGGCGGCTATTTCTTTGACATCCTTCACAGTCGCAATCTGTCGCCCACTTACAATATCTCTGGTCTTTCTACCACTCCAATTCAAAGCTTTGGCGAGCTTTTCACACGAACCAAAGCTCTCAGCAACAGCGCCCCTCAGCGGATTCCCCTCCATGCGTATCACCTCCATACTTCCATCGTCCATTTATTGGACAATGATATAATAGCACATACTCATGTATATGTCAACTAAAATTTGGACATTTCTTTGTTTTAGCGGTTGACTTCGGACGTGCTATATAGTACAATTCTCTTGAGGTGATTTGTTTGGCCGATTTTACGAGTAGATTTAACGAGTTATTGACTCGCAATCCCGGCAGTAACACAGACCTGGCGCAGGCTCTCGGCGTCTCTAAGCAAGCTATCAGTACATGGAAAATTGGCACCAGCACCCCGAAGCCTCCGACCATCCGTACTATCGCTGAATACTTCGGTGTTGACGTCGATTGGTTGAACGGCAGTTCAAACAACCCGAATTATTACCTCCCTCCCCTCATTGATCCAGGCGAGATAGAGCTTGTGTCTATCTGGCAGGGCTTGAATGATCGTGGCCAGGACGCCCTTTTGAGACAAGCCCGCTATCTCAACGACGATCCCGACATGAAAAGGGGTGGCGCGTCGAACGACAAGACGACGGCCTGATCAAGCTGATTCCTAATTGATTGCATGCGGCATTGCCGCGGATATGAGGAGGTATACCCCATGAAGAAAAGGAGCATCCTCTTGCTGATCGCACTGATTATCGCCATCGGCTACCTGATCCTGCAGGGGCAACACTATGCCGAGGCTATAAAGACCATTGCGCCCGAAGCCGCCACCACCGAGCAAGCCGCCGAGCAGGCGGGCACCGCTATCGGGATGACCATCCTGCTGCCCCACATGATGCTGGTAATCCTCGGCGCGATCTTCAACGCCGTCGCCTGGATTGGCAAGCAGCGCTGGGCCGCGCTCACCGCCGCGATTCTCTACACCGTCGGCGGCGTCCTCGGCCTCGTCAATTTCCTCTTTATGATCGTTCCCCTGGTTCTGTGCTTCGTCGCCTACGGCAAGTCAAAGCCCCAGGCCGGAGAATAATCTCACCTGGCACACACGCCCGTTGATTTGGGAGAATCTACCATGAAAAAACTGCTGATTGGGCTGCTGCTTATCGCGCTGCTGCTCCCCTCCGCGCTGGCGGATGTCCGCGTGCTGCCGGTTCGACCCGTGACCCCAACAGTTGAACCGGAACCCACGCGCACGCTGTCAGGTCCACAACTCTATAATTGCTATGGCGTGACCTTCATAGCGCCCGATGGCTTCACGCGCCAGGAAACAGACGAAGAGGAGCTGGTGTTTGTAAATGCAGAGAAAAGCGCGGCCGTTCAGGTTTTTGCAACGGAAGCCGAGGGGTTGACCTGGGGCAATGCCCGAACGTATCTCAGCGATAAATACCAATACCGGGCTTTCTCCTGTAATACATCAGCCAAGATCAACGGGATCCCCTGTATCAATTGCGTGTATGCCGACGAATTTGAACCCGCCTATGGCAGAATCACGGTTTTTCTTGACGAAGCGGAGGCGGTTGCCTGGGTGTTTATATTTCATAGCCTATTGCCGTTGACTGACGCCGACCGCGAGACCTGGTCAGATCTTCTGTGCAGCATCAGCGCGCCAATGTTCCTGCCGACGCCGACACCCACGCTGGAGCCCACGCCGACCCCCACTCCCCCGCCGCTGGACTTCAAGGCAGTGAATCGCAACCCAGAAAAATACAAATACATGGATTTCATGATCAAAGGCCGGGTTCTGCAGGTCATCGAGGGTGAGGCAGATGAAAACGGGTATACCACCGGTCAATTCCGGCTCGCTACGGACGGGGAGTATGGCGACGAGATTTATTGTTATTATCGACATGGCCCGAATGACGACAGGATCCTTGAAGACGACTTGATCGAGTTTACCGGCCAGTGCCAGGGATTATATACTTATACATCAATCCGTAAAGTCCAAATATCCCTGCCACTGTTCTATATCTTCAGCGACATTCACATCATCGAAGAATAGTAAAAAACGCCCCCGTCCAGACCGCGAATCCGGACAGGGGCACCCTCTCACACCGAACGACCAAGTAAGGAGTAGGAGGTATGCTTATTATAGCATATCCTCCTCCCCTTGCGCAAGCAAAAGGAGGAATTTTCATGTCCAAAACCGGCACCCGCGCCCCGAACAAGATGGGCAGCATCCGCAAGCGCAAGGACGGCAGCTACGAGGGCCGCTATACCGGCTCTGACGGCAAGCAGCACAGCGTATATGGCAAGAGCCCGAAGGCCGTGGGCGAGGCCCTGCGCGAAGCCCTGCGCGCCGTGGACACCGGCGCCTGGCTGGAGCCCAACACCATGACCGTGGGCGAATGGCTGGAGGAGTGGGTCCGCGACTACTGCCCCCACACCACCCAGCGCACCCGGGACTATTACAAACAGATCGCCGCGCTGTACATCATCCCCACCCTGGGCAGGCTGCGCCTGTCTGCGCTGCAAACGATGCATGTCCGCCGCCTGGTAGGGGATCTCCAGCGCCGCAAGGGCGCGGACGCGCTCAGCGCCACCACCGTGCGCATGTCGGTGAAGGTGCTGTCCATCGCGCTCAATGCCGCCGTAAAGACGAAGCTTATCCGGGAAAACGCGGCCGCCGACGTGCCCCTCCCCCGCCCGGAGCGCCCCACGATGCACATCATCGACCGCCCGGCCTTCCCGGCCTTCCTGGAGGCCGCCCGCGCCACGCTGTACCCGGAGGCCCTGACCCTGCTGCTGCAGACCGGCCTGCGCTCCGGCGAGCTGCGCGGCCTCGCCTGGGAGGATTGGGACGAGGCCGCGTCCACCCTCCACGTTCGCCACCAGCTGACGCCCCAGGGAACCCTGGCCCCGCCGAAGGACCACAGCACCCGCGACATCGTGGTCGGCCCGGAGGTCGCCGCCACGATCCGCGCACAGCGCCGCCGCCTGGCGGAAATGAAGCTGCGCGCCGGGGACCGCTGGAAGGAGGACAGTCTCTCCGCCGCCCTGATCTTCCGCTCCACCACCGGCGCGCCCCTGAGCGCCAAATCCCTGGCCACCGCCGTGGCCCAGCTGGCCGACCCGTTGAACCTCCCCGGCATCCACCCCCACGATCTGCGCCACAGCTACGCCGTGGCCGCCCTTCGCGCCGGCGCCGACCCGAAGACCGTGCAGCACAATCTCGGCCACGCCAGCGCCGCGATGACCCTGGACATCTACGCCGCTTATACCACCGACGCCGCCACCGAAGCCGCCCGCCGCCTCTCCGCCTACTGGCAGGACGCGACAAAATAGGGTAACATTTAGGGTAAGGCATGCCCCGCCCGCCTCAGATAGCCCGCAGCACAGCGCATTTTACGGAGGAGGACGACTAACGAACATTTAATTGTGCCCGTTAACCCCGAGTGCGGCAAAAGTAAAATGCAGATAAATTGAGAAAAACCGCTTGACTTTTACCCCGACAGGCAGTATAATATCATCTGTCGGTCGGGCGTGCTGCTCGGTTGGCGATTGCCGAATTGTGTAAAGGTAGCACGAATGACTCTGACTCATTTAGTCCTGGTTCGAATCCAGGTTCGGCAGCCAGGTATGCCGCCATGGTCAAGCGGTTAAGACGTCGCCCTCTCACGGCGAAAACCGGGGTTCGAGTCCCCGTGGCGGTACCAGATAAACAACGGTTTGCATCGCAAGCCGTTGTTTTTTTGTCGAACTTTGGCACCGGGCGAAGCCCGGTCCCTTCCGGCTGTCGATGTATTCGGAGTATACGTCGTCCCGCCGGAGGACGCGGCATTCCTCAAATCCACGGCGCGATACGCGAAGAAGCCGCCGACGCCCGCTCCGCCATCCACATGAGGGCGGACATCAGCCGGCCCTCCGGCAGCCACGGCACCGCGCGCATGTCCGGATCGTCGATTCCCACGGTCCTTCTCCGGATTCAGAGCTGCGCCTTCAGTCGTGTCTTGTCTTCATACATCGCGCTGTCCGCGCGGTCGAACACGGCCTCGAAGCGGTTGTCCGAGTCGGGGTCCCAGTCGGCGGTGCCGCAGGCGATGACCACGCCGCCCGCATCCTTGTTGCGGCGGTTGAGCCCGGCCATCTCTGACATCAGGTCCGCCCTGCGCTCATAGTCCTGGCCGCTGACGATCACCACGAACTCGTCGCCGCCCACCCGGAACACCGGGCTGTGCTTGAAGGTATCGCAGATCATCCGCGAGGCCTCCTGGATCAGCCTGTCGCCGGCGTTGTGGCCCAGCGTGTCGTTGACGGTCTTCAGGCCGTTCACGTCGCACACCGCCACGGCGAAGGGCAGCGCCCGACCCATCCCGATGTTCGCGTTCAGCTCCGCCACCGCGTCCACATAGGCGTGCTTGCTGCGCGCGCCGGTGAGGGCGTCCCGGTTGGCCTTTTCCCGCGCCGCGGTCAGCTCGCGCTCGCGCCGCATCTGCTCGTCCACGTTGCTGATGGCCACGATGATGAAGCTCCGGTTTATTTCATCGGTCATGCGGATGACCTTGCAGTTGATGAACACCGGCGCGTCATCGATCACCAGCCTGTAGGTGGCGGAGAAGGTCCTGCCCTCCTCCAGCTCCGGCATCAGGCGTTCCTTGTCCCAGACGGCCATCGCCTTCTCCAGGTCCTCCCTGTACACCAGGCGCAGCACGTTGCGGCGGCAGTTCTTGAAGAAATCCGTGCCGTTGTGCTCCACGTGCAGCTGCCGGTAGGCGGCGTTGGAGGAATACTCGATGAATTCATCGGTTTCGGCGTTGACCATGTAGATGCTGTAATAGTCCCGGGCCAGGGCCTGGGCGATGCGGGAATACACGTCGCTCTGGGCGCGGGCGGCGTCGTAGTCCAGCTTTCGCTGGATCTGGGCGTTGATGTTGTTCACGCCGATCACGATGTGCCGGTCCTTCTCGTCGGCCAGCCGTGAGGCCTTCATGGCCACGTAATTCACCTGGTTGCCGAACATCAGGCGGTAGTTCAGCGTGAAGGTGCCGTTCTTCTCCAGCTCTGACAGCAGCTTTTCCTTGGTAAAGGCGGACAGGATCCTGTCCAGATCGTCCGGGTGCACCACCCGGGCGATGTTCCTGCGGCTGAGGTTGAAGAAATCCTCGCCCTCCTTTTCGATGCCCAGGCTGTCATACTCGGCATCGGCGGAGTATTCGATGAAGCGATCGGTCTCTGTATCCACATAGTAGATGCTGAAGTAGTCCGCCGCCAGGGCCTGGGCGATGGAGGCGAATGTCACGCTGTCGCGCCTGGCCTTTTCGTAGGCCTGATCCCGCTCCAGCTGGGCGTTGATGTTGTTCACGCCGATCACGATGTGCGGATCGCTGGCATCCACCATGCGGGTGGCCTTCATGGCCACATAGTTCGCCTTGTCGCCAAACATCAGCCGGTAGTTCAGCGTGAAGGTGCCGGAGACGGCCAACTCCGCCAGCAGCTTTTCCTTGGTAAAGGCGGACAGTACCTTGTCCCGGTCCTCCGGGTGCACCACCCGCAGTATATTCCGTCGGCTGAGGTTGAAGAAGTCCTCGCCCTCCTTTTCGATGCCCAGGCTGTCGTACTCGGCATCGGCGGAATACTCGATGAACCGGTCGGTCCCGATGTCCACGTAGTAGATGCTGAAATAGTCCGCCGCCAGGGCCTGGGCAATGGAGGCGAAGGGCACCTTGCCCGCCGCCGCGCTCCGGCGCCCCTGCTCCGTCCGGGCGTCCTGGGCGCCGGGCCGTTCGTTCCGGTCGGCGGCCTGCGCCTGTCCTGCCAGGCGGCGCTTCTTTTCTTCAATGAAGGTCTCGTACTCCAGGGGCGGCACGGGCCTGGAGAAGTAATAGCCCTGCACCAGGTCGCACCCCATGGCCCTCAAGGCGTTCAGCTGCTCCTCGGTCTCCACGCCCTCGGCAATCACAGGCACGCCCAGATAGTCCGCGATATCGATGATCACCTCGATCAGGCGGGTGTCGCCGCCGTCCTCGAAGGCGTTGCGGATGAAGGTCATGTCCAGCTTCAGCGCGTCGATGGGCAGCGTGGAGATCATGTTCAGCGAGGAATAGCCGGTGCCGAAGTCATCCATTTCGATGCGGAAGCCCATGTCGCGCAGGCGGTTCACCTTGCTGATGATCTGGTTGGAATCCTGGGTGTAGGCGGACTCGGTGATCTCCAGCAGCAGCTCGTCGCTGGTGAGCCCGAACTCCTCCAGCAGGCGCTTGAAGGTCTCCACCAGGTCGGGGTCGTACATATCCACCCGGGACACGTTCACCGATACCGGCACCGACATGCCCAGCCGCTGCTTCCAATCGCAGATCTGCGCGGCGGTCTCCCGCCAGACATACATATCCAGCTGCCGGATCAGGCCATTCTCCTCAAACAGCGGTATGAACGTGCCGGGGCTGATGAAGCCCAGCTCCGGGTGCACCCAGCGCACCAGGGCCTCGGCGCTGGCCAGCACGGGCACTTCCGGCCGGATATCGAACTTGGGCTGGTAGAACACCTTGAACTGCCGCTTGGTCAGCGCGTCCTGGAAGTCCTCCAGCAGCCGCTCGGCGTAGATCTCGGACTCATGCAGGGCGTTGTCATACAGCGCCACGCTGTTTATGTAGTTGCTGCGCAGCGTGTCCGCCGCCATCTTGGCGCGGTCGAAGCGGCGCTCCATCTCGATGGCCTTGTCCGCATGGGCGTACACGCCCATGCGCAGGCGCACCCGGTTGCCACCCTCGCCGGTCAGGCCCGCCAAGGCCTGCTCCAGCATGGCCCGATAATCCTCCCGGTGGGGGCGGTAGATCAGGAAGGTGTCCGCCTCCCTGCGGCAGGCGATGCCGCCGGAGCTGCGCACCATGTCCCGCACGTTCTCACCGATGCGGCGCAGGACATCGTCGCCATAGGTCTTGCCGTAGCGCTCGTTGATCATGCGGAAGTGGTGGGCGTCCATCACGATGGCGTCCATGTCCATATCCCTGTGGTGCTGGTCGAACTGCTGGGCATAGCGGTAGAAGTATTCCCGGTTGTAGAGCCCGGTCAGGCCGTCGCGCTCGGTGAACTGTATGATGTCCCGGTCCTCGGAAAGCTCGATGGTGCGCGTGACCCGGGCCAGTATGACCTCCCGTTCGGGGTAGGGCTTTGGGATGAAGTCCACCGCGCCCGCCTTCAGGCTCTGTACCTCGGCCCTGCGGTCCGAGGTCAGCACGATCACCGGGATGTGCTTCAGGACCTCGTCCTCCTTCATGACCTTGATCACATCCAGGCCGTGCATGCCCGGCATCAACAGATCCAGCAGCACCAGCGACAGCGTGTCGCGGTGCTCGCGGATGATCTCCAGCGCCGATTCGCCGTCCGCGGCGGTCAGCGTGCGGTATTCGTCCTCCAGCACCAGCTTCAGCAGCTCCCGGTTCACCAGCTCGTCGTCAACAATCAGCACCAGGCGCTTTCCGTTGGCGGAATGGAATTTCTCACGGGCTTTCAGCATACCTCTTCCTCTTTCCCGACTCTCAATCAACAGTGGTCTGACAGGTTGGATTCATTCTAACATAATGAAGCGTGGTTTGCAAGAACAAACCGGGGTATATCGACAGCCGGCGGCCTCCGAAAAGGTCGCCGGCTGTCGATGCGGCTTATATGTTCTCGTATGCGCTCGTCATGCCGCCCGCTCCGTCGATGGTGATCGTCAGGGCGTTGTGGGGCGGTATCTCCTCCCCCGCCACGGGCGGGCTGTCGGAGAACAGCAGCCCCGAACCCCGTCGGCGCAGCAGGTCCATCAGCGCCGGATGGGCGCTGTTGTAGCGGCGGTCGCTGCTGGCGCAGCACACCGTCAGCTTCGGTCCCACGGCGTCGATGAGCGCGGCGTCCGCGCCGTCTATCTGGCCGTGGTGGCCCACCTTGAACAGGTCGGCCCGCAGCGCCCCGGCGGGGATGTCGCCGTAGCCCGCGGCGTTGGTGTCCCCGGGCAGCAGCACCCGCGCGCCGCCGAACTCCAGGCGCAGGATCAGGGAATAGTTGTTCATCGCCGCGTCCAGCCCGGCCAGCGCCTTCAGCAGCGCTTCCCCGCCCTCGGCGGCGTAAGCATCCCGCAGCATTCCGGCCAGCCCGTCGCAGCGCGCAGCCGCGGGGGCCAGCACCGCAAGCTTCAGCCCCGGGCAGGGCTCGCAGGCCTGCCCGGCGCACATCCGGCGCACCTCGCCGCCGCCCTTGCGCACCAGCGCGGACAGCCTGCGGGCGTCGTTCAGCGCACGGATGAACTTGTCGGCGGAGGGGTTCGGCGCGATGGCGGGGTCGATGTCCCGCATAACATCGTCGGTGAACCCGGGCGGCAGCGTCTGCCACAGGACCTTCGGGCACAGTCTTTCGGCCACGGGCACCATGCCGCACAGGTGATCCTCGTGGATATGGGTGGAAACCATCCAATCGATGTGATCGAGGCCGATGGCGCGCAGATAGTCGTCCGCCCGAATCCGGCCGGAGGCGTTGTCCGCGTACTCCCCCGCCTCCGCGCCGCCCGCGTCCACGAGCATCACGAAGCCGGACTCAAGCTGGCGGACCAGTATGGCCTCGCCATAGCCCACGTTCACAAACGTTATTTTCAAGGTATTCATATCAGTGTATCGCCCGCTTGATGTAGAAGCTGGACAGGATCAGCACCAGCACGGTCATCACGATGGCGCCAGCGCTGCCGAAGCCGAACTTCAGGTTCTTGATGCCGTAGTTGTACAGGAATTGGGTGATGGTGCTGGTGGTGCCGGCGGGACCGCCGCCGGTGAGTATGTTCACCTTCTCGAACAGGCGGAAGGTGTCGATGGTGCGCAGCAGCGCGCACAGGGCAATGCCGTTTTTGATGTTGGGAATGGTGATGTGGAAGAACTGCTGCACCACGTTCGCGCCGTCGATCTTCGCGGCCTCGTATTGGTTCATGGACACGCCCTGCAAGCTGGCGTACAGCAGCAGGAACACGAAGGGCACGTTCTGCCACACGTCGATCAAAAGCACCGTGCCGAAGGCGGTCTTGATATCCATGAACCAGTTGTACACCGGCAGGTGCATGCTCTCCAATATCTGGTTGACGATGCCGTAGTTGGAGGACAGCATCATCCGCCAACTGAGCGCCACGGTGACTGTGGGCAGCAGGTAGGGCAGTAGCAGCAGCGTGCGCATGACCTTCTGGCCGCGCTTCAGGCTCTTGATGAACACGGCGATCAGCAGGCCGATCACCATCTCCAGCACCACGGCCAGCAGCGTGAACTTCACGGTGTTCAGCATGGCCTGGCGGAAGTAGCCGTTCTGCAGCAGCATGGTATAGTTCTTCAGCCCCACGTTCTGGGCCGCCGCGGTGCCCTTCAGGTATTGATAGTCGGTGAAGCTGTAGATAAAGGTATAGACCAGCGGATAGGCCGTGAGCGCCGCCATCACCAGCACCGTCGGCGCAATCATCAACCGCGGAAACGCGCGCTCGGAGGCATCCGATGCCCGGGCCTCGCGCCGTGAAAGAGCATTGTGCTTCATGGTATTCCGTGCGCCGAACGCGCACAGCCTCCTTTGCTGTTCTGTGTGGGTCTTGGGGGAACCCGGAGGGGGATCAGATCCCCCTCCGGACAGCGGATGATCACATCATCAGCATTTCCAGCGCGGCCTGGGCGTCGGCGAGGCCCTGATCCATGGTCTTCACGCCCTGGATGACGGCGTCCATCTCCATGCCCAGCGTCTCGGTGAACTCGGCCCACTGCGCGATCACGGGGCGATACACGCCGGTCTCCAGCGCGCCGCACACGGTCTTCAGGTGGGGGAACTTGGCCAGCACGTCCTCGTTCAGCAGGCAGCTGTAACGGCAGGGCACGCCGCCGGCTTCCACGGTGCTCAGCTGCACCTCGGGGTCCATCAGGTACTTCAGCAGCTCGAGAGCCAGCTCCTTGTTGGGGGCGTTGTTGCACACGCCGATGGTCCACACGCCGTACATGGAGGTGTTCTTGGCTTCGTCAGCGTCGTCCAGCTTGGTGGGGATGACCACGTAGTTGGCGTTGGAATCGGCGGTGGGCACGTACCAGCCCGGCCAGCCCTGGCCCAGGGCCGCGTCGCCGTTGTCGATGGCCGCCACGATGTCGTCCTTGTCCATGGTGTCGCCCAGCTTGTACAGCTCGATGTAGTTCTCGAAGGCGGCCTTGAACTCGGGGGTGTTCACGGTGGGCTGGTTGTTCTCGTCAACCACCCAGCCGCCGTGCACCAGCAGGTGCGGAATGAAGTCGGACACGATGTTGTCGCCGCTGCCGCCGCGGATCAGGAAGCCCTTCTTGCCGGCGGCGTTGGTCTTTTCGGCGATGTCCTTCAGGTCGGCGAAGGTGTCGATGTCCTCGGGGGCATAGCCCGCGTCGGCGATCAGCTGCTTGTTGTACAGCATGACGGTCACATTGCCGAAGTAGGGCGCCAGGTAGATGTTGCCGTCCACCACGCAGATGTCGGTGGTGGCGGGGATGATATCCTCGTCAAAGCTGTAGCCCATCTCGGACAGGTTCGCCAGCACGTTGTTGGCGGTGAACTCAGCCATCCACGAGCCGTCGACCATGCACAGGTCGTACTCGCCGGTGGGGTTCGGGGCGTTCAGGGCGATCTTGCTGTGCAGCTCGTCGAAGCTCAGGTCCAGCACTTCGCACTCCACGTTGTGCTCCGCTTCAAAGGCGGGCAGGCAGGCCTTGATCACGTCGCCATAGGTGCCGCCGCGCAGGATGAGGGTCATCTTGGTGGGGGCGTCCGCCAGCGCGCCGACCATGGTCAGGGCCAGCATCAGTACCAGGATCATCGCAAGCAGTTTCTTCATGTTCGTCTCTCCTCCTCGTCGATATGTTGGGTTCGATATTGTGTTATTCTTTGACAGCACCACTTGACAGACCCGAAATCAGGTAGTTCTGCGCAAAGATCACAAACAGCGTAATGGGGATCACCGAGATCACGCCGCCCGCGGCCACCAGGCCGAAGTTGGTCAGGTTGTCCTCGGTGTTCAGCACCGCCAGCGTCAGCGGCACGGTGTAGTTGCGGGGCGTCTGGACAAATATGATGGAGTAGGTGTATTCGTTCCAGGCGTACATGAACGACAGCATGGCGATGGCGGCGATGCCCGGCAGCACCAGCGGCAGTATGATTCGGGTGAACAGCTGCCACTCGCTGGCGCCGTCGATCTGGGCGGACTGGTCGATGTCCACCGGCAGGTCCTGATAGAAGCTGATCATGAACCATATGATCAGCGGGATGTTGATCAGTATGCACGCCAGCACCACCGGCACCTTGGAGTACAGCACGCCCAGCTTGGAAAACAGCGTGTACAGCGGGATCGTGAACGCCACCGGCGGCAGCACGCGCACCAGCAAGATCCAGTAGGTCAGCGGCTTCTTGATGAGCATGCGGAAGCGTGCGCGGGCGATGATATACGCCGTGCACAGGCCGATGGCCAGCGAGATCACCGTGGAGATCAGCGTGGTCTGCAGGCTGTTGACCACGCTGCTGCCGAAGCCCCGCTCCACGAACAGCTGCTTGAAATGCTCCAGCGTCAGCGAACGGGGAATGACGGAGATGTGCCCCGTCATCTCGCCGGTGGGCCGTATGGCCATCGCCACGATCCAGTAGATCGGGAACAGCGCCACGATCAACAGCAGCGCGCACACCAGCCCCTTTGCCGCCGTCACGGCATACCTCTTGGCGTTCATCGATCAAACCTCCCCGTATTGAGAGTGGAGTGTGCAGTTTGGGTTGAAACCCTTCGGATTTCTTTGATCAAAAGGCGTACAATATCCGCCCCGATCTCTTTAGACGGTTCCCCGCTCCGTCAGCTTTGTGGGGATCACGGTCAGGCGCGGGGGATCGCCGCCGTCCATGCCCTGGCGCAGCAGGTCCACCGCCGTTTCGCC
>JBGUQG010000307.1:0-2925 GCA_045130815.1 Christensenellales bacterium | reverse complement strand
GGAATATGTTATACTGTCATTAACTACCAATAGATTGAGGAGGCAATGGTTATGTCAAGCTTACTGGATGGACTCGGCAAGGCGGTCTCAAAGCTCCAGGACCTGGGCGAAAGGGCCGTTGACGGCGCGAAGGACCTGTTTGAAAAGGCCAAGCCCGGCGTGGAGGAGACGCTGGACAAGGTGACCGAAGGCGCGAAGAACCTTGCGGAAAAGGCGAAGCCCGTGGTGGCGGAAGCCCTGGACAAGGTGGGCGACGGCGCGAAGAGCCTGGCCGAGAAGACCAAGGCCTCCGTTGAGAAGGAAAAGGATCTGAAGCAGCAGATCAGCGACGACGTCAAGGCGCAGGTGGCGCAGTTCCGCGAAAACGCCGCTACCGGCACCGACGCCATCCATGACTATATCCAGAGCAGGATCGCCAGGACGGAGGAGAAGGCCGAGGCCGCCAAGGCGGAGTCCGTGCAGGCGATGGAGAATGCCGCCGCCGAGGCCCGGCAGGCCGCAGAGAAAGCCGATGCCGCCGCCCAGGACGTGTTCAAGAGCGTGGGCGAGAGCCTGAGCGGCATCGCCGAAAAGGTGCAGAGCGTGTTCGAGCAGGCCAAGGCCGGCGTGGGCGCCGCCTTTGAAGACGCCAAGGCGGAGCTGGCCGAGACGACCGAGGCCGTCAAGCAGGAGGTCGAGGCCGCGGCCGACGCGGCGCAGGATCAGGTCGGGCAGACCGCCGAAGCCGTGCAGGCGCAGGCGGAGGAGGCGGTCGACGCCGTGGAGGAAGCTGCCGACACCGTGGAGGAGAAGGCCGAGGAAGCCGCCGACGCCGTGGAGGAGAAGGCTGAGGAAGCCGCCCGGGCGATCGACGACATCGAAGAGCCCGAGGCCGGTGACTTCATCGGCGAATAAGGAACCCGCGATCATTGCCACGTGCGGAACGTTGTCCGGCGCGGGGCTGTTTGTATTGCGGGGCGGAATGCCCGCGCGGCAAGTATTATTTTTTTGTTGTGGCCGCGGAGCGGCCAGGTCCGCCTTTTCATCCCCATTACACAGTGAATGGGGATGTTTTTTGTATTTTTATGCAATACATACCGCATAACTGGGTGATTGGGATTAATGCCGTGCCCAAAAGAGCCATCATTTCCAGCGGTAAACTGGCAAAACTGCCGAATAACGCAAGGATGTGTTTGATGAAAGGAGTTGGTTCTGCATAAACTGATAATGTTCGTGTTTTTATCAAAAACACAGTGGTATTGATGGATGCTTGATTAGAATTTACATTAAAACACGAACGTTCGGAAAATAACAGAGGTTAAATATTCGGAATTTCTATTGACTTTGGAAGGCCCGGAAAGCTATACTGTTACTGATATCACAGCCCTGGGGGAACGGCTTTTCTCCGGGGCGCGGAAGGATGCGAATGCTGTGAAAAAGGTTGCACTGATCATGGGCAGCGACAGCGACCTGAAGGCGCTGACCGGCGCGATGGACACGCTGGCGGAATTGCAGATCCCCCACGCGGTGCGCGTGATCTCCGCCCATCGCACGCCCGAGGCGGCGGCGCGGTTCGCCCGGGCCGCGGCGGGCGAGGGCTACGGCGTGATCATCGCCGCGGCGGGAAAGGCGGCCCACCTGGCCGGGGCGCTGGCGGCCAACACCAACCTGCCGGTGGTGGGGATCCCGATGAAGTCCTCCACGCTGGACGGGCTGGACGCGCTTTTGAGCACGGTGCAGATGCCCTCGGGCATGCCGGTGGCCACGGTGGCCATCGACGGCGCGGTGAACGCCGCGCTGCTGGCGGCGCAGATCATCGCCCTGTCCGACGATCAGCTGGCCGAAAGGCTGAATGCGCGCCGGGCGGCCCAGACCGCGAAGGTCATCGAAAAGGACGCCGCCGTTTCCGCGGAGTACAGCAGGCTCTGAAACCATTCCCACAACAGATACAGGAGGAAAACAACCATGGAAAAGCTCACCCAGCTCTACGAGGGCAAGGCCAAGAAGGTCTACGCGACCGCCGACGAAAACCTGTACATCGTTTCCTACAAGGACGACGCGACCGCCTTCAACGGCCTGAAGAAGGGCACCATCGCCGGCAAGGGCGTCATCAACAACCGCATGAGCAATCTGCTGATGCAGATGCTGGAGCAGCATGGCGTGCCCACCCACTTCGTCAAGGAGCTGAGCGACCGGGACACCCTGGTGAAAAAGGTCTCCATCGTGCCGCTGGAGGTCATCATCCGCAACATCTCCGCCGGCAGCTTCGCCAAGCACTACGGCGTGGAGGAGGGCATCGTGTTCGACGCGCCCACCATCGAATTCTCCTATAAGAACGACGACCTGGGCGACCCGCTGCTGAACCGCTATCACGCGCTGGCGCTGAAGCTGGCCACAGAAGAAGAGATCGACCTGATCGAAAAATACGCCTTCCGCGTGAACGAGGTGCTGAAGGAATACTTCCTGAAGCTGAACATCACGCTGGTGGATTTCAAGCTGGAGTTCGGACGCCTGCCGGACGGCACCATCGTGCTGGCCGACGAGATCAGCCCGGACACCTGCCGCTTTTGGGACAAGGACACCGGCGAAAAGCTGGACAAGGATCGCTTCCGCCGCGACCTGGGCGGCGTGGAGGACGCGTACAACGAGGTCATGCGCAGGCTGATGGGCAAGTAAGGGGAGATAGCGTATATGAGCAAAATCCATGAGGAATGCGGCGTTTTCGGCATCTACATGAACGACATGGGCCAGGTGGCCTCCGACTGCTACTACGCCCTGTTCGCGCTGCAGCACCGCGGCCAGGAGAGCGCCGGCATCACCGTAAACGAAAAGGGACGCCTGCGCACCCACAAGGACGCGGGCCTGGTGCAGGACGTGTTCACGCCGGACGTGATGAACTATCTGGGCCAGGGCAACATGGCCGTGGGCCACGTGCGCTACGGCACC
>JBGUQG010000306.1:0-2174 GCA_045130815.1 Christensenellales bacterium | reverse complement strand
TTGCCGGTGTCCACGTCCAGCATGACGTTGTTGATCTTGGTGTCGTTGTGGGTCACGCGCAGCGGAAGCTCGCCGGATTCGATCATCTCCACGATCCGGCACATGGCCTGCCCGCGGCCGCGGATGAACTCGATCTCCCGCCGCACCGACGCGGCGCGGCCCGCGGCGTCCGCCTGCACCGAGCGCTCGAAGTCGCCCAGGCGCTTGCGGGTGTCGTGGAAGTGGGGGATGGTGTCAAACAGCTTTTCGATGGGAAAGTCCGACAGCATGCCCTGGAAGTCGCCGAAGGCGGCCCCGATCTGGCGGAACTGGGCGGGGCTTTCCACCCGATCCACGGTCACGGCGTCGGTGATGAAGTCGTAGGCGCGCCAGAAGCCGCCCCGGCCGTCGTCCGCCAGCGCGCCGCCGTCCAGCGTGGGCACCACATGCAGCACCCGGTTTGCGGGATCGACGCCCCGGGCGGCGAGCGCCGCGGACAGGTGGGCGGTGACCAGGCACACGTTCCGCATGACCTCGTCCGGCTTCTTGAACACATAGTTGTTGATGCGCTGCAGTATGTACTGCCTGGTCGCGCCCTGCGCGTCCGTGAAGCGCAGCCGGTAGGTGGCGTTGATATGCCCGGTTTTGATCTCGGCGCATTCTGTGAGCGCGCCGGGAAAGTCGAACCGGCCGATGACGGCCATCAGCTTGCTGTCGATGTTCATGATAAAGGCCTCGTTATTCGTCAAACAGCGCCGATACGAATTCCTTCGCGTCGAAGGGCTGCATGTCGTCCAGCTGCTCGCCCAGGCCGATGTAGCGCACCGGCAGGCCCAGCTCGTTGCGGATGGCGATGGCGATGCCGCCCTTGGCGGTGCCGTCCAGCTTGGTGAGTATGATGCCCTGCAGGTTGGCCACCTCGCTGAACACCTTGGCCTGGGCCAGGCCGTTCTGGCCCGTGGTGGCGTCGATCACCAGCAGCGCGTTCAGCGCGGCTTCGGGATACTCCCGCTCCACCACGCGGCTGATCTTCTTCAGCTCCTCCATCAGGTGGGCCTTGTTGTGAAGCCGGCCCGCGGTGTCCACCAGCAGTATGTCGGCGTGGCGGCCCTTGGCGGCCTGTATGCCGTCGTACACCACGGCGGCGGGGTCCGCCCCCTCCTGGTGCTTGATGATGGGCGCCTCGGCCCGCTCGGCCCACACGGTCAGCTGCTCCGCCGCGGCGGCGCGGAAGGTGTCGCCCGCGCAGATGATCACCCGGCGGCCCATCGCCTTCAGGCGGGAGGCCAGCTTGCCGATGGAGGTGGTCTTGCCCACGCCGTTCACGCCGATGATCAGCAGCACCATCGGGCTGGTCAGCTGCATGGGTTCGGCCCAGAGGATGTCGGTCAGTATCCCCTTCAGGGCCTCGCGGGCCCGCTGGGGATTGCCGATGTTTTCCTTTTCACACTTCTCGCGCAGGCGGCTGACGGCCAGCTCGGCGGTGGGTACGCCCACGTCCGCCATGATCAGTATGTCCGTCAGATCCTCGAAGAAATCGTCGTCCAGGTCCCTGTAGTTCTCCACCAGCTCGTCCATGCGGCCGGTAAAGGCGTTGCGGGTCTTGCTGAGCCCGGCCTTGATGCGATCAAACAGTCCCATGTGTATGTACCTCCGGTTATGATGGGAGTGGGATGGTTAATGGGGAATGAGGAATTAGGAATGAGGAATTAGGAATTGTTGTGGAAATCCTGACGGATTTCTTTTTTATATAATCAAATCCCGTAGGGATTTGCACCGCCATTCCTCACTCCTCATTCCTCATTTTTCCCGTCGTTCCTCATTCCTAATTCCTGATTATCCTAAACTGCTTCGTTCAGCTTCACCGACACGGTCTTGCTGACGCCCTTTTCCTCCATCACCACGCCGTAGAGGGCGTCGCAGCGCTCCATCGTGCCCTTTCTGTGGGTGATGACGATGAACTGGGTGTTTTCAGAGTAGGACTTCAGGTAGTCGGCGTAGGTATCGATGTTGGCGTCGTCCAGCGCGGCCTCGATCTCGTCGAGTATGCAGAAGGGCGTGGGCTTCAGGTCCAGTATCGCAAACAGTATGGCGATGGCCGTCAGCGCGCGCTCGCCGCCGGACAGCAGCGACAGCATCTGCAGCTTCTTTCCGGGGGGCTGGGCCACGATGTCGATGCCGCAGTTCAGCGCGTC
>JBGUQG010000305.1:0-2697 GCA_045130815.1 Christensenellales bacterium | reverse complement strand
CGCCGCACGAAGAACAACCCCGTGCTCATCGGCGAGCCCGGCGTGGGCAAAACCGCCATCGTCGAGGGCCTGGCCCAGCGAATCGTGGCAGGCGACGTGCCATCGAGCCTGAAAGACCGCGACCTCATCGCGCTCGACCTGGGCGCCATGATGGCCGGCGCGAAGTACCGCGGCGAGTTCGAAGACCGCCTGAAGGCCGTGCTGCGCGAGGTGAAAGAATCGGAAGGGCGCATCATCTTGTTCATCGACGAGCTGCACACCATCGTGGGCGCGGGCAAAACCGAGGGCAGCATGGACGCGGGCAACCTGCTCAAGCCCATGCTGGCCAGGGGCGAGCTGCACTGCGTGGGCGCGACCACGCTGGACGAATACCGCAAGTATGTGGAGAAGGACCCGGCTCTGGAGCGCCGCTTCCAGCCGGTGATGGTGAACGAGCCCACGGTGGAGGACACCATCTCCATCCTCCGCGGCCTGAAGGAGCGCTACGAGGTGTTCCACGGCGTGAAGATCGCCGACCAGGCGCTGATCAGCGCGGCGCGGCTGTCCGACCGCTACATCTCTGACCGCTTCCTGCCGGACAAGGCCATCGACCTGGTGGACGAGGCCTGCGCCATGATACGCACCGAGATCGACTCCATGCCCCAGGAGATGGACAGCATCGCCAGGGAGATCACCCAGAAGCAGATCGAGGAGCAGGCGCTGGCCAACGAGGGCGACGCCTCGAAGCACCAGCTGGAGCGAGTGCAGGGCGAGCTGAAGGTGCTGCAGGAGAAGTTCAGCGGCATGAAGGACCAGTGGGAGCGGGACAAGGCCGACATCACGCGGGTCCAGAAGCTGCGCGAGGAGATCGAGCAGGTCAACGCCGACATCGAAAAGGCGAAGCGGGATTATGAGCTTCAGACCGCCGCGGAGCTGCAATACGGCAGGCTGCCCCAGCTGAAGGAAGAACTGGAAGCCGCGGAAAAGCAGATGGAGGCCGGGAAGGGAGCGAGCCTGCTTCACGACCGCGTGACCGAGGATGAGATCGCCCGCATCGTGTCCCGCTGGACCGGCATCCCCGTCACCAAGCTGGTGGAGAGCGAGCGCGCCAAGCTGCTGCACCTGGACGACGAGCTGCACAAGCGCGTGGTGGGCCAGGACGAGGCCGTTCAGAAGGTGGCCGAGGCGATACTGCGCTCCCGCGCCGGCATTCAGGACCCGAACCGGCCCATCGGCTCGTTCCTGTTCCTGGGCCCCACGGGCGTGGGCAAGACGGAGCTGGCCAAGACGCTGGCCCAGGCGCTGTTTGACGACGAGAAGAACCTGATCCGAATCGACATGACCGAGTACATGGAGAAGTTCTCCGTGTCCCGCCTGGTCGGAGCGCCTCCGGGATACGTGGGCTACGAGGAGGGCGGCCAGCTGACCGAGGCCGTGCGCCGCAAGCCCTACAGCGTGGTGCTGTTCGATGAGATCGAGAAGGCCCATCCCGACGTGTTCAACATCCTGCTGCAGGTGCTGGACGACGGCAGGATCACCGACTCCCAGGGCCGCACGGTGGACTTCAAGAACACCATCATCATCCTCACCAGCAACCTGGGCAGCGACTTCATCCAGCAGGGCATCGATTCGGAGGGCCACCTGACCGACGAGGCCCGCAAACAGGTCGAAGCCCTGCTGAAGCGGAGCTTCCGGCCCGAGTTCCTGAACCGGCTGGACGAGACCGTGGTCTACACGCCGCTGACCCGGGAGCAGATCGTGCAGATCATGCACCTGATGATCCGCGGCCTCAGCAACCGCCTGGCCGAGCGCCGCCTGACCGTGCGCCTGACCCCCGCCGCCGAGCAGTGGGTGGTGGACAACGGCTATGACAGCGTGTACGGCGCGCGCCCGCTGAAGCGCTTCATACAGCGCGCGGTGGAGACCCCCATCGCCAAGCTGCTGATCGAGCGCGACCTGCCCGAGGACACCGAGATCATTGTGGATGTGAAGGGCGATCAGGTGGTGCTGGAGACGAATCCATAAGGCGAGCCCCGATCGCCTGCAAACCATCCGCCGACGGATTGTTCCGTCGGCGGTTTTCTGGTATAATGGGCGCATACAGGAGGTATGTACATGCAGATCAATACCGAACGGCTGGCGCTGCGCCCGATTTCCATAGACGACCTGGAGACCACCCACGCCTATGCGTCGGACCCGGAGAACACGAAATACATGATGTTCCTGCCCAATCAGAGCATCGGGGAGACCGCGGCGTGGCTTCGCGAATCGGAGGCCATGTGGCAAAGCCCCGCGCCGCATCACCTGGAATTCGCCGTACTGCTGGCGGGGGCGCACATCGGCAGCGTCACGCTGTACCCGCTGACGGACGGCAGGGTCGAGCTGGGCTGGATACTGAACAAGGCTTACCAGGGCCGCGGTTACGCGCTGGAGGCCGCCCGAGCCGCCATCGAATACGGCAAGAGCGCGCTCGGCGCGCGCCGCTTCTTTGCCCAGTGCGACAGCGAGAACGCCGCTTCCTACCGCCTGATGGAGCGCCTGGGCATGCGCCGGGTCAGCTGCCTCGGCGGCAGGAAAAACCGCTCCATGGGGGATGCGGAGCGGATGGAATTGACCTATGAGGTGGAGTATGAATAGGGAACAGGGACACCGAACGCCCGGAAAACAGTCCAGTGGACTGTTTTCAGTGGTTCGAGCGCCCGGAAAACTCTCCAGTGG
>JBGUQG010000304.1:0-19479 GCA_045130815.1 Christensenellales bacterium | reverse complement strand
CATTCTGCTTGTGCAGCCTACCCCACAAATCAAAATTTATCTCAGCACATACCCCACGCCCCGCACGGTCTGGATCAGCTTGACGCCGTATACGTCGTCGATCTTGCCGCGCAGGTAGCGCACGTACACGTCCACGATGTTGGTCTCGCCCATGTAGTCATAGCCCCAGACGCGCTCCATCAGTGTGCTGCGGCTCAATACGATGCCCTTGTTCTCCATCAGGGTCTTCAGCAGGGCAAACTCCCGCTGGGTCAGCTCAATGGCCTCGCCGTTCCAGGCGGCGGTATAGCGGTCGGCGTCCAGCGTCAACGGGCCCACGGACAGCGCGTGGCTCTCGGGCTCCCTGCGCCGGGCCGTGCGCAGCGTGGCGCGGATGCGGGCCAGCAGCTCCTCGATCTCAAAGGGCTTGGTGATGTAATCCTCCGCGCCCGTGTCCAGGCCCGTGACCTTGTCCATCACCGAATCTCGGGCCGTGAGCATGATCACCGGGGTGTCCACCGTGCGCCGGGCGCGGCGCAGCACCTCCAGCCCGTTCAGGCCCGGCAGCATGATGTCCAGCAGGGCCAGGTCGTAGTTGCCCGACTCCAGCTTTTCCAGCCCGTCCCGCCCGTCCGGCGACTTGTCCACCGCGTAGCCCTCGTGGGTCAGCTCCAGCTCCACAAAGCGGGCCAGCGCCGCCTCGTCCTCGATGATCAGTATCCTCTCGGCCATGTTATCCTCTCCATTGCATTGCTTGTTGTGGGCGGAGTCGAAGGATCTTCGCTTCCCTGCATACGCCGTACCCAGGCGCGGCGTTGCCGCGCCTGGGCGCTATAGGGGATCAATGCTCCCGGGTGACCTCTTCCTTGACCTTCTCCACGGCCTCGGCGGCCTTGCCCATGGCGTTGTTCACGCTGTCGCGGCCCAGCTCCGCGCCGCTGAAGGTGTAGCGGTAGCCCGTGAACAGGCCGATCACCAGCAGCGGGATGCACACCCAGAACGCGAAGATCAGCAGCAGCACCAGCACCGTCACCGGCAGCTCCAGGATCACGTCGTCGCCCTTGCGCACCTCAAAGCGGTTGCGGTTGCCCAGGTTCAGCGCGTCGCGCAGCAGCCCGCCGATGCCCCTGGCCACGTCGCGGCCCCGGGCGCGGGCCTTCTCTTCCCGGCCCTTCTGGGTCTCCTCCTCGGTGGAGTACGCCTCCTGCCGGGCCGCGCCCAGCTCCTTTTCCAGCATCAGCGCCGCGTCCAGCATCTCCCAATCGCTGGCCTCCAGGGCCGCGGTGGCCTGCTCCAGGGTCACGCCCATCTTCTCCGAAAGCTTCTCTGCCATCTCATAATGCGTCATGGTTTTGTCCTCCGTTCGTTTTGATGGCCCCATTATAACCGCCGAAAATGAAATGACAAGAAAAGTGGATTAGAGAAGGATTAGAAAGCGCGAAGGATTCACTCATCGTCAGAAGGCAGCCACTCCGGCTGTCTCTGTATCCTTGCGATATCCAGGGCCACGCGCTGCTCCAGGCCGTCGATGTCCCTCAGGTCCGCGCCGCCCCAAAGCTCCCGGTCCGCCAGCGCGGCGTAGGCCAGTGTCTCCGGCGGCATGTCGTGGGAGAAGGCGGAAAACACGGAGAGCGCGTCATGATCGTCCGCGAGGACCTCGGTCTGCTTGCCCCGGGCCACGGTATAGCTTCCCCCGGCGTCGGGCCGCGCCCCGGCGTACAGCATGATCGTGGCCGCGAGCGCGAAGCTCAGCCGGCGGGGCGGCTCGAAATCCTCCCGCGCGCGATCGCGTATGATCGGAAGCGCGCCCTGGGCGAACCGGGCAAGCAGGGGCCGCGCCGCGCGCAGTATGCCGTTTTTGTTCAGCGGGTTCTCAAAGCGCTCGAAGCACTGGATGACATAGGGCGTCAGTTCGGCGCGGGCGTCGGCGTCCGCGGGCAGCAGCTCGTCATACACGCAGCGGCCCACGAAGGCCCGCAGGCGCTCGTGGCGCATGCAGTCCGACAGCGTTTCGCACCCCAGCAGCCAGCCCGGCGCGGCCATGGCGAACAGCGCCGCGTCGAACAGGCGCCTCTTTTTTTCCAGCGCGTCCCCCAGGTCCTCCACGAAGCGGATGTCGGGGGAGGGCACGAGGCCCGATCCCGCAAGCGCCGCCTCCGGGGCCTGCACCGTCAGCCGGGCGAAGGGCTCGGCGATGTGCAGCATGCCGTCCCTGTAATTCATCTCCGCGCACTGGCGGGCGGCCTCGTCGGCCCCTGCGCGGAACACCAGGCTGTCGGCCAGGGCCGGATAGAACGCGCAGTCAGCCGCGGCCTCGGGGGCCAGCGCCGCCAGGGCCGCGCCGGTGAGCCGCGCGCAGTCCGTCCGCTCGCCCAGGCAGATGAAGCGCAGTCCGCCGAGGCCCGCCCGGCGGCGCAGCCCGATCAGCCGCGCGGCCTGCCCGAAGGCGGGCCCGGCCTCCCGGGTGTCGATCAGCGCCAGGGACAGCTCCGGCTCCAGGGCCAGCGCCTCCAGGCCCGCGTCGTCGTCGATCACCCGAAGTATGGGCTGGGGCACGACCTCCCGCTTCACGGGCGTCTCCCCCCGATAGCCCCGCACCAGCAGCGTGAACAGCCCCTCCTGCTGCTTGAGCAGTCGGCCCTCCCGGCTGTCGGGCGCGCATACGCAGGCGATGCCCAGCCGGGGACAGGCGGCGTCGATCAGCCGGTCCGCCACCCCCAAAAGCGCCTCGCCGCATCCGAACTGCACCGCCCTGACGGCGTCGGGGGCGTGAGGGGGGATGTCGTAGCGAGGGAGCATTTCGTGGTTCAGAATTTGCATAGGTACCTCCGGATTCAATGCGCTTCTCCTCCCGGCAGTCCGGGGTACAGGGCGGCGCGGTATTTTTGCGTCAGCTCGCCCCGATTCTTGCAGCCGGTCTTTTGCAGTATGTTGCGCACGTGGTATTTCACGGTGCTCTGGGATACGAACAGCGCCTCGGCGATCTCGCCGTTGGCGCGGTCCTGTACCACCATGCGCAGCACCTCCCGCTCGCGGTTGGAGAGGTCGTTGCGCAGGCAGAAGGCCTCGAACACCTCCTGCTCGCTGCGCTGGCGCACGGCCTCCGGCTCGTACAGGCGCTGGTACAGCCGGAAGAACAGGAACACCGCCGGGAAGAACAGCAGCGCCGCCGTGGCGATCAGGGGCACGTTCCTGCCCGACAGCAAAAGGCACACCGCGGTGCCCGCCACATCGCCCAGGCGGCCCGTCAGCAGGCCCAGGGGAGCCAGCTCCCATCGGTGCGCGCGACAGGCGATGTCGATGAACAGCACCGCGCGGAACACCGAGAAGAAGCCGAAGAACAGGTAGTCCAGCCCCCAGCAAACGGCGCTGGGCACCGGCTGGCCCGATAGCCCCAGCATGATGAAGGGCAGGATCAGCGCCGCCATCGTGCACAGCATGCCGTAGCGGCGATTCCTGTCGTTGATCAGGCCCGCGGCGGTCAGCCCCAGCGCGTAGGGCAGGCGGGACAGCTCCGGCACCAGGCCGGCCTGGATGTCCGACGCGGGGAAGGCGAAGCCCAGGTTCTTCACGGCGCTGATCAGCACGATCACGCCGCAGGCCAGGGCGACCTGCCCGTCGGACAGCGGCCGGGGCGGCGGGCCCGCCTCCGGCGCGGCTTCAAAGGGGCCGAACAGGGAGGCGTGCGGGGCCAGGCCCGCGGCCAGCAGGGCCAGGGCGATGTATAAAACCACCGCCCAGGGGCTGTGCAGCAGCGCGCCCTTTCCGATCAGCGCCAGCAGGCCCACGGCCACGGTGGACAGGGCATAACCCCCGCTGAAGGCGAGGCTGCGGTGCCCGGCCTCCGCCGCGCCGGCGATGGCGTACAGGTAGTACCCGGCGATCACGCCGCACAGCAGGTTCATCGCCAGGCCGAACCCCACCACCGCCGCGACGGACACGCCCAGCAGCGCCGGGGCGCAGACCGCCGCGAACAGCACGGCGCTCAGGGCGAAGGCGCGGCTGTGGTCCGTGCCGGGTGCGCGGTGCAGGCGGCACGCGGCGATGCCCATGCCCGCCGCCTGCAGCAGATATCCCGCCCCCATGCTCAACCAGTCCGCCGCCAGGCTGCTCGCCAGCGCCGTCAGCCGGTGCAGCCATGACAGATAGGCGGCGGAGGTCAGCCCAAAGCAAAGGGCGATCCACAGGACGCAGGTTGCCGCCCGGGTCTTCAGCCACTGTCGCCAGTTTGCCATGCAATCATAACCTTTCGCAGCTCTGATAGCAGTATATCAAATAAAAAGCCGGGTTTCAATCCCCCAAAAAGGCCGACCTAACCCAAAACTAACCCGGCCTTGGGCGACGTTTTCATTGACAAACGGCGCGCCGTGTCTATACAATGAACCTATCAGAGAGGGATATTTCCCTGAAAGGAGAATCGAGCGATGACTATGAACAGAAATTGGGCCCGCAGGCTGATTGCACTGGTGCTGATGCTGACGCTGGTGTGCGGCGCGCTGATGCCGGCGCAGGCCGCCGCATTCACCGCGAAGAAGCCCGCGTTCAAGGCCACCTGCGGCTACGAGAACGGCAAGGTGGTGCTGAAGTGGTCGAAGGTCAGCGGCGCGACCAGGTATGAGGTCTACCGTTCCCTGAAGAAGACCGGCAGCTACGCGAAGTTCGCCACCGTCACGACCAACAGCCTGAGGAAGGCGACCACCGGCATGTACTTCTACAAGGTGCGGGCCGTCAACAAGAGCAAGCAGAAGAGCAAGTTCTCCAACCCCGTGCAGATCTTCGCCGCCAACGCGCTGCTGACGAACATCGGCTTCAATTCCACCGGCTGGGTCGGCTCCATGGGCACGCTGTGCAGCGTGAAGATCACCAACAAGAGCAAGAAGGACATGCAGTTCCTGGGCGGCTACGCGCAGCACGCCACGCTGTACCTGATGAACAGGAAAACCAAGAAGGTCGCGGGCCAGCAGGAGATGCAGCTGAACACGAACAACGATATCTATGGTATCAGCATCAGCGACGGCATCACCGTCAAGGCCAAATCCAGCCAGACGCTGTGGTTCCACATGATGTACTACACCCTGTGGACGCAGTACAGCGCCAATCCCGACAGCTATTACTGGATGATCACCATCCCCTTCTATCCAGGCAACGGCAACGAGGACCTGGGCCTGATGTCCATCACCGCCACCGCCAAGGCCAGCGGCTCCTCCGTCGCAGGCAGGAAGCTGTAGCTTCGCGGACCGCACGCCAAAGCGCCCCCTCACGGATCGAGGGGGCGCTTCCTTTGCTCTCCGAGCTACAGCGATTCCTTCAGGGCCATGATCGCCTTCACGGCGGTCTTCGTGTCGGTCTCGGGGAACAGCTCGCAGCCCACGATGCCCTGGTAGCCGCTGTCCTTCAGGTGCCTGAGCACCCGGACGTAGTTGATCTCGCCGGTGCCCGGCTCATGCCGCCCCGGCACGTCGGCGATGTGCACGTGGCCGATCATGTCGCAGTAGCGGTCGATGTTGCCGCACAGGTTGCCTTCGTCGTACTGCATGTGATATACGTCGTAGAGTATGCGCAGCCAGGGCGAGCGCACGGCGCGGCACACCTCGGCGGCCATCTGGGTGGTGGACAGGAAGTTGCCCACGTGGTCCACCTGGATGTTCAGCGCCTCCAGGTTCAGCCGTATGCCGTAGCTCTCGGCCAACGCCGCGGCCTCCTTCAGCGCGCCCATCAGGCTGCACAGCTTCACCGTGTCTGACAGCGCCTCATAGGCGTCGACCACGACGCCGCCCTCACCCAGGGCGTTGGAATGGATTGTCAGGCTGGGGGCGTCCAGCCGCCGGGCGGCCTCCAGCGAGGCCTTCAGGTCGGAAAGCCACTTCTTCCGGTGGGACGGGTCGATGGGGGAGAAGTCCGCGTCGCCGTTGAAGCCGCTGATCAGTATGCCGGCCTCTTCGGCGCACGCCGCCACCCGGTCCAGGTCGAGATTGCGCCAGTCCCAGAACTCCACGGCGTCGAAGCCGTCTGCCTTCGCGGCGGCGAAGCGGTCATAGAAATCCAGCTCGGTATAGAGCGTGTCGATACAGGCCCCGAATCGCATGTCTTCGTTTTCCTCCTTTGCGTCGTTACAGCTTATAGAACCAGCTCGCCTGCTTCGGCAGCCTGGCCTCCAGCTTGGGCACCAGCCACAGCGACAGGCACGCGCAGAGCAGGCCGATGATCGCGCCGCCGATCACGTCGGTGGGATAGTGGACGCCCACGTACAGCCGGGACAGCGAGATCAGTACGGCCATCACCAGCGCGGGCACGCCCCACTTCTTCGGGGCCCTGCGGAACAGCACCCAGGCGCAGGCGATGGAATTGGTGGTGTGGCCGGAGGGGAAGGAGAAGTCCTTCTGCACGCCCACCAGGCACTCCAGTCCCTCGATCAGCTCGTAGGGCCGCACCCGGGCCACCCAGTTCTTGATCACCAGGTTCGTGATGAACAGGCCCATGAACATCGAAAACGCGCACAGCACGCCCAGCCGGCGGGTCTTGCGTACGATCAGCAGCGCGATCGTCAGCAGGATCCACAGGATGCCCTTGTCGCCCAGGTGGGTGATCACGTTCATGATCGGCGTCAGGAAGCCGGAACGCAGGCTGTCCTGGATCCACAGAAGTATGCCGCTGTCCCATTGGAAAATCGCTTCAGCCATAAGTCAAAACTCCTTTGTCACTCGTTACAGGGAATACAGCTCCCCGTATTTCTTCTTCAGGTAGTTCACATAGCGGGTCGGATCGAAGGGGCCGCCGCAGGCGCTTTCCACCAGCTGGGCCGGGGTCAGCAGCTGGCCGTAGCGGTGGATCTTCTCGCCCAGCCAGGCGGTGATCGGCTTCAGGCTGCCGCCGCGCACCGCGCCCCAGACGTCCACGTCCTTCTCCATCTGCTGCAGCATCTGCACGCCGTAGGCGCTGCCCAGGGCGTAGCTGGGGAAGTAGCCGATGGCCCCGAAGGACCAGTGGCTGTCCTGCAGGCAGCCGCGCCGGTCGTCCGGTACGTCCACGCCCAGGTATTCCCTGTACATGCGGTTCCACTCGCCGGGGATGTCGCGGGTCTCCAGGTCGCCCCCGATCATGGCCTTCTCCAGCTCGTAGCGGATCATCACGTGGATGGAGTAGGTCAGCTCGTCCGCCTCGGTGCGGATCAGCGAGGGCTGGGAGAGGTTCGCGGCGCGGTACAGCTTTTCCACATCCACGCCCGCCATCTGCTGCGGGAACAGGGACTTCAGCTCGGGCAGCAGCACCTCGCAGAAGGGGCGGCTGCGGCCGATCAGGTTTTCGTAGAAGCGGCTTTGGCTCTCGTGGATGGACATGCTGCTGCCGCCTGAGAGCATCGTGCCCTGCAGATCGTCGCCCACGCCCAGCTCGTACAGCGCGTGGCCGCCCTCGTGCACCACGCTGTACAGGTTGGAGAGCACGCTGTCCTCGTGGTAGTGGGTGGTGATGCGCACGTCGTGCTTGTTGAAGCCCTCGGTGAAGGGGTGCTCCGTCTCGCCCACGGCGCAGTCGTCCCGGTCGATGCCCATGATCTGCATCACCCGCTCGGTGAACCGCTTTTGCAGGTGGATGGGGTAGGCCTGCTCCAGGAACGCGGTGTCCGGCTGGGGGGCCTTCGCCACCGCCAGGATCACAGGGGTCAGCTCCCGCCGCAGCAGGGCGAAGAAGGGGTCCAGCGTCTCGTGGGACAGGCCCTCCTCGTAGCCGTCCAGCAGCACGTCGTAGGCGGGCTTGCCCGCGTCCTTCCGGGCGGCGAAGCGCCGGTTGTAGGCGATGATTTTGTCCAGGTATGGCGCGTAGGCCGGGAAATCGCTGGCCAGCTTCGCGTCGTGCCACACCTGCATGGCCTCGGCCATCAGCTGCTGGTAGGCGGCGAATTCGTCCGCGGGCACCAGGGTCATGTCGTCCCGCTGCTTCTTTAAGAGCGAGGCGCGGCGGCGGTCCTTCAGCGGCAGCGCGTCGCCCTCGGCCAGCAGGGTGTCGATGATCTCGCCCGTCTTCGGGTCGGTCACCCTGCCGTGGACGATGGCGCTCAGGAAGGCCATGGTCTCGCCCCGGGCGGGGGCGGAGTTGCGGGGCGCGACGGTCTCGCCGTCATAGTTCAGGCAGCCCAAGGCGTGGCCGTAGGCGCGGAGCTCGGCCTCCAGGGCGGTCAGGGCGGATAATGCTTCGGTAGTCGTCATGTTCGTTGTCCTTTCAAAGGTTTTTTAGTGTGGAGTGTGGAGTGTGGAGTTACAGAATGCCGCGCGCGGGACGCGGCGGAAGTACGACCTGTATTTACCGCGAAGGAATGCCGTTCCCAGGCAAACTTCAACTCCACACTCCTAACTCCACACTCATTCAAAGGCATAGTCGTCGTCCCGCAGCATCTGCAGGCTGTAGGCCATCACCACGGCGTCGGGGCGGTACTCCTCCAGCCACTCCTCCAGCGGGCGGGTGCCTCGGCGCAGGTCCAGGCAGACCACCCGGCGGGCGGCCAGCGACAGGAAGCGGCCGATGGGCGCGCTGTAGGAATCCTTCAGCAGCATGATGGTGCAATCCGGCGCGTCCTCGTTCACCAGGATGTCGTAGGGCTCGATCTGGCCGTAGTAGGTGTAGGCATAGGTGTTCCAGGTCTTGCCGGGCTCGGGCTCCAGCCGGTCGAAGCGGGTCACGGCCTCGCGGAAGCTGCCTTCGGCGTGCTCCTCCACGCCGGCGCGTATGGAATCCCGGGTCACGTGGGTTTCGGCCTTCGGCCAGTATTCCACGATGTCATCCGGGTCCACGAATTTCGTGCCCACCCGCTGGCCGTACTTGCCCATGAACAGCTTTTCGTGGCGCAGCTCGTCCAGCTGGTCCCGGTCCAGGACCGAGGGGTCCAGGCCCAGGCCGGCCAGGTCGTTGAGCTCGCCGGCGATGGCCCTGGCCATCGTGATGGCCGCCAGGGTGGACCAGTGCTGGTCGGTGACCATCAGCAGGTCGTCCAGCGCCTCGCCGCTCTCCAGCAGCGCCACCCGGCTGTCCAGCACCGGGATGCCGCCCTCGCGCAGGGCGTCCAGCACCTCGTCGGCCATCTGCGCGGAGTGGTCCAGCGCCTCGTAGCCCGCAGGCAGCATGGCCGGGTCGTACAGCGTGGGGTGCTCGTACACGAACAGGAAGGGATAGTCCTTCAGCGTGGTCTCGCGCAGCCCGACGATGTCCCGGGCGTTGCCCTGCAGGGGCTTGTAGTCCGCCAGGTCGTACAGGTGGCCGGTGGTCAGCCGGATCATGTTCTGGCTGCCGGTGTTGATCACCTTCTTGCCCAGCGCGTACTGGAAGGCGGAGTTGGCGTAGCCCATGTCCTCCTTCAGCCACATGTTCGTGGCGATGGCCGAGGTGAAGCCGTTGATCCGCGCTGACAGCCGGTCCAGCCGGTCGGCGTGCTCGGGCAGCGTCTTCTTCATCTCGTTCGTCATCTGCACCGAATGGCGCAGCTCCTGGTGGTGGGTGATCACCATCGTGAAGAACGCCGTGAATATGAAGCCCAGGAAGGCGACGGTCAGCACCGCCGCGGTGACGCGGGACAGGGTCTTCGAGGGGGTCTTGTTCATGGATGGTTCCTTTCAAATCAATTGGGAATTGGGAATGGGGATTAATGCTGGCTGTCCGGCTATCTTTAATTCCCGATTCCTCATTCCCAATTCCAAATTTCAATCACAGACCAGGTGTGTCAATACCTCCACCATCGTGTCCATGTCCTCCACGGCCACGCACTCAAAGCGGCCGTGGCAGTTCATGCCGCCGGTGGCCAGGTTGGGGGTCGGCAGGCCCATGAAGGTGAGGCGGGAGCCGTCGGTGCCGCCGCGGATGGGCTCGCTCCAGGGCTCGATGCCAGCGGCGCGATAGGCGGCGTTGGCCCGCTCCACGATCTCCATGCGGGTCTCGACGACCTCGCGCATGTTGTAGTAGGAATCCCGGATCGCCACCTCCACGGTGCCGGGGCCGTACACGCCGTTCAGGTAGTCGGCGGCGGCCTGGAAGCGGGCCTTGCGGGCCTCGAAGATCGCCCGGTCGTGGTCGCGGATGATGTAGGAGAGGGTCGCCAGCTCCTCCTGGCCCTGCATATCGCACAGGTGGAAGAAGCCCTCGTAGCCCTCGGTGTGCTCGGGGCGCTCGGCGGGGGGCAGCAGGCGGGCGAACTCCATGGCCACCAGCGCGGCGTTCACCATGATGTTCTTGGCGCTGCCGGGGTGCACGCTGCGGCCGTGGACCGTCACCCTGCCGGAGGCGGCGTTGAAGTTTTCGTAGTTGATGCCGCCCACCGCGCCGCCGTCCACCGTGTAGGCGAAGTCGGCGCCGAAGGCCTTCACGTCGAACAGGTCCGCGCCGCGGCCGATCTCCTCGTCCGGGGTGAAGCCGACGCAGATCTTGCCGTGGGGCAGCGCGGGATCGTTCATCAGGCGCTCCACGAGGGTCATGATCTCGGCCACGCCGGCCTTGTCGTCGGCCCCCAGCGAGGTGTTGCCGTCGGTGACGATCAGCGACTTGCCCTTCGCCCCGGCCACCTCCGGGAATACCTTGGGATCCAGGATGTCGCCGTTGGCCAGGGTCACCGGGCCGCCGTCGTAATTATCGATGATGGCGGGCTTCACCGGCGCGCTGGGCACGCAGTCCACCACGTCCATGTGGCTGATCAGCCCGATGGCGGGCAGGCCCTCGCGGTTGGCGGGGATGCTGCCGTACACATAGCCGTGCTCGTCCACCCGGGCGTCTGCAACGCCCAGGGCCTTCAGCTCGTCCACCAGCGCCCGGGCCAGCACCAGCTGCTTTGCCGTGCTGGGGCAGGAGGGGCTGTTCTCGTCCGACGCGGTGTCGAATTGTACATAGTTCAATAAGCGTTCGTATGCGCGCATGGTTGCCTCCCAATTAACTGACTTACCGGGGGTATCGGGGGCGCGAACGCCTGGAAAACTTGCCAGTGGCAAGCTTTCAGTGAGCGCGGGCCGGAAGGCCCATGGACGGCAGCGCCCCGATTTTAAATCCGTTCCCGGCGACATGTGCGCCGGGACGGAATGTAATTTTCCTTTGGAAAATTCATACCTTGCAGATTCGCCGCCCGGAAATCACTTGTGATTTCAGGCGAATCTGGAGGGGGTGGTATTGGCGGGGGAGCTTGCTCCCCCGTCCAAATCCTTACCGGCCCAGCATCGCCGCGCCGATGATGCCGGCGTCGTTGGTCAGCTTTGCCAGCTCGACCCGGGCATAGGGCATGTCCTTGTAGAACACCATCTCCGGCAGCTTGGCCCGCACGGCGTTCAGCAGGAACTCGCCCGCGTGGGACACGCCGCCGCCCAGGGCGATGACCTCCGGGTCGTACACGTTGATCAGGTTGCTGAGGCCCTCGCACAGGTGGACCACGTAGTCGTCGAACAGGGCCATGCAGTCGGGGTCGCCGGCCTTGGCCAGGTCGATCACGTGCTTGGCGGTGATGGCCTTCAGGTCGCCGTCCACGGCCTTCAGCAGTGCGGTGTCGGGCTTCGCGCCGCACAGCTTGCGTCCCTCGCGGATCAGCGCGGTGGCGCTGGCATAGCGCTCCCAGCAGCCGCGGTTGCCGCAGGTGCATTTTTCGCCGCCGGACACGGTGATCATGTGGCCGATCTCCGAGGCCACGCCGTGGCTGCCGGAGAACACCTTGCCGCCGATCACCACGCCGCCGCCCACGCCGGTGCCCAGCGTGACGAACACGCTGTTCTCACAGCCGGCGGACACGCCCGCCACGGATTCGGCCAGGCCCGCCACGGTGGCATCGTTGTCCACGAACACGGGTCGGTCGGTGTACTTGGCCATCTCCTGGATGATCGGCACGTCGTGCCAGCCCAGGTTGGTGCAGAAGGGTACCCGGCCGGTGCGGGGGTCCATCACCCCGGGCAGGCCGATGCCGATGGCCTTGATCTCGTCCATGCGGTGGCCGCTGCGCTGGGTGACGTCGATGGCCAGCTTCGCCATGTCCTGGATCACCGCGCCGTAGCCCCGCTCCGCGCCGGTGGGGCAGCTGTCCTTCAGTATGATGTTGCCGTTCTCATCCACGACGCCGGCCTTGATGCCGGTGCCGCCCAGGTCGATGCCGATGTAGTACATATTGATAGACCTCCTGTCGATTCGTTGGAGATTAGGGAACAGGGAACAGGGAACAGGAACAGCGGTTCCTATTCGTCCTCGATGTTATGCTGGAACCGCTCCATGTGGCGGCGGGTCAGCTCGTTGGCGGCGTTGTAGCCCATCTGCTTCAGGCGCTGGTTGCGGGCGGCCACCTCCAGCACCACGGCCAGGTTGCGGCCGGGGTGGATGGGCAGCAGCAGGCTGGGCACCTTCACGCCCAGGATCTCGATGTAGTTGTCGGTCAGGCCCAGGCGGTCGTACTCCTTGTCGGCCTGCCACAGCTCCAGGTGGATCACCAGGTCGATGGTCTTGCTGCGCATGATGGCGCCCGCGCCGTACATGGTGGACACGTCGATGATGCCCACGCCGCGGATCTCCATGAAGTGGCGCACCAGCTCCGGCGCTTCGCCGATCAGGCGGTTGTCCTCCACCTTGCGGATGTCCACCACGTCGTCCGCCACCAGCTGATGGCCGCGC
This sequence comes from Christensenellales bacterium, assembly GCA_045130815.1. Lineage (GTDB taxonomy): Bacteria > Bacillota > Clostridia > Christensenellales > Aristaeellaceae > UBA2862. Next base: position 6,885 of record JBGUQG010000304.1, on the reverse strand, counting down.
TTGACCAGCTCCAGCGCCGCCTCGCTCTTGCCCACGCCGCTGTTGCCGGTGATCATCAGGCCCGAGCCGAACACGTTCACCAGCACGCCGTGGCGCGTCTCCCGGGGGGCCAGCCGGTCGCGCAGGTAGGCGATCAGCTCCAGCTCGAACTGGGTGGTCTCCTTCTTGGTGGAGTAGATGGGCACCTTGCGGGCCATGGCCAGCACCAGCATTTCGTCAAAGCAGGGATAGCCGCGGCAGATGATGATGCAGGGCAGCGGGTAGTTGAAGTACTTGCCCAGCCGCTCGCGCCGGGTCAGCTCGTCCAGCTGGGACAGGTAGGTCATCTCCACCTTGCCCAGCAGCTGGGGCCGCTCGTAGGGAAAGAAATCCCAGTAGTTGGCGAACTGCATGCCCGGGCGGTTGGTGTTGCTGACCTCGATGTTCAGCGTCTTGCTGTCGGTGGCCAGCACCCGGGTCAGGCCCAGGGTCTTTACAAAATCGGCTTCGGATATCATGGCAGGACCTCCTCGGTGGTATGGGGCAGCGGCCCGATCAGGCCCTGCGCCAGATAGCGCTCGACGACCTGCGCCACGCCGTCCTCGGTGTTGCGCGGGGCGACGCGGGGGGTGCAGGCCCGGGCGGCCTCGCAGCCGTTGGCCATGGCGTGGCCCGCGCCGGCGAAGGTGAGCATCGGCACGTCGTTCTCGCCGTCGCCGAAGGCCATGACCTCGTCGGGCTTCACGCCCAGCCGGGCCGCCAGCAGCGACAGGGTCTGGCCCTTGTTCACGCCCTCGGCGGCGATCTCCAGATAGTGGGGCTTTGATTTCAGGCAGCACACGCCGCTGGGAAACGCCTCGGTCAGCGCCTTCTGCGCCGCCGTCGCGCCCTCCGGCGTGTCGATGATCAGCAGCTTCTGCAGATCGCAGGGATGCGCCTCCAGCCACCGGGACACGGGCATGTGCACCGGGATCGCCTCCACCCGGATCTGCCAGGCATAGGCCTCGGTCTGGGGGCGGATCTCGTCGCAGTAGTAGCCCATGCCGGGGTACAGCTGCACGTACAGGCCCATCCCCTCGATCAGCCGCGCCATGGAAAGCGCCGTCTCATAGGGGATGCGCCGGGCAAACAGCGTTTCCCTGCTGCGGTGGTCGTACAGCATGGCGCCGTTGTACAGCACCATCGGCGCGTTCACGCCGATCTGTTCGGCAAAGGGCAGCGTCGCCTCCAGCATTCGTCCGCTGACGATGGCAACGCCGCAGCCCGCGGCCATCGCGGCCTGCAGCGCCGCCCTTGAACGGGGCGTCAGCGCGCTTTTCGCGTTCAGCAGGGTGTCGTCCAGGTCCGTTGCGATCAATCGTATCATACTTCATTCTCCATTCGATCCCTATTTTAATACATTTCGCGCCGGGATGCAACCGCTATTTCCTTGCCACGAACCGATAAAGGTGGTAAAATGCGGGGAGTAGGGAACAGGGAACAGGGAACAGGGGAGGGGATGGAGTTGATCGACACCGTGCGCGCGGGGAAATATGCGGTGGACGTGCTGTACGAGGACAACCACCTTCTGGTGGTCGTGAAGCCGCCGAACCTGCCCGCCCAGGCGGACCGCTCCGGCGACGACGATCTGCTGAGCATACTGAAGCGCTATATTGGCAATAAATATCAAAAGCCGGGAAACGTGTACCTGGGCCTGGTGCACCGGCTGGACCGGCCCGTGGGCGGCGTGATGGTGTTCGCCCGCACCTCCAAGGCGGCGGCGCGGCTGTCCGCGGACTTCGCCGCCCACGCCCAGGATCGGCGCTACCTGGCGGTGCTGCGGGGCGACCTGGCCAGGCAGACCGCGCTGGAGGACGACCTTTTGAAGGACCCGGCCACGGGCACGGTGCGGGTGGCACCCCCGAACACCCCCGGGGCGAAGCGCGCCAGGCTGATCACAAGGCCGCTCGCGCGACGGGACGGGCTGACGCTGACCGAGGTACAGTTGTTCACCGGGCGCTCCCACCAGATCCGGGTGCAGCACGCCCACGCGGGGCTGCCGCTGTGGGGCGACGCCCGCTACGGCCAGGGCCGGCCCGGCCAGCAGATCGCGCTGTGGGCGGCGTCGCTGACGCTGTCCCATCCCACCCGGCACGAGGCGCTGCGCTTTGCCTGCCCGCCGCCTGCGGCGGAGCCCTGGCGCGCCTTCGCGGCGGAGATCAATACGTATTTCAAGGAGACGGAGCATTGAAGAAGAAGCGGGGCGGGCGCTGGAGCGTCATATTCCTGTGCTGTACGCTGGCGGTGCCCACCGTGGCGGCGATGATGGGGGTCTATCCGGGCGTGCCCACCCTCGAACAGATGACCCCCGCGCTGGCCACCGGGGCGCTGCTGGGCATCGCCCACATCCTGCTGCGGCCCGCGCTGCGGCTGATCACCGCGCCGCTGGGCTGCATGACGCTGGGGCTGTTCGGCATGGTGATCGACGTGGGGCTGCTGTACGGCTGCGGCCGCCTGGTGGAGGGCTTTGACGTGCCGGGGATATTGTACGCGGTGCTGACCGCCCTGCTGATCAACGCCATATGCGCTGTGGCCGCAGGCCGGCATTGAGCAATGAATCTGTAATAGTTTTGAAATAAATGACCCCGGTTTTACCCCGTTCAGGGCCGGGGACGAGCCGGCGCAGGCGCCCTCCGGCGGGCCCTCCGACCCTGGATTATGACAGAATTTGGAACGCATTTGCTCCAAAAAGTCATAATCCGGCCGGGATTGGGAAACAAACTTGACCTTAACAGACCAAGGTCTGTGGAAAATTTTTATGCAACGCCTCCGCACATGTGGATAAAGCCCCAAAGAGCCGCTAAAAAGGGGGTTTTGGCCACAATTCCTGTGGATAACTGTGTGGAAAGTGTGGATTTCTGCATAGACCATGCACTGTATATACAGGCGGGGATATTCACTTTTTACAATTTATTTCTCAAGTGTTCAAAGGAAATATGTCCCGGATTGACAAACGATTGCGGAGGATTATAATGGTTCCAGGGCCGCGGACGCGGCATGGACGAAAGAAACGGAGGATGGATATATGAACGCGAGAGAACTGGCAGAAACCATCGACCATACCCTGCTGAAGCCGGACGCCACCGCGGCGCAGATCCTGAAGCTGTGCGACGAGGCGAAGCAGTATCACTTTGCCAGCGTGTGCGTGAACCCCAGCCGCGTCGCCCTGGCGGCGAAGGCGCTGGAGGGCAGCGGCGTGACCCCCTGCTGCGTGGTGGGCTTTCCCTTCGGCGCGATCCCCAGCGAGAGCAAGGCCGCCGAGACCGCCGTGGCCGTGCGCAACGGCGCGCGGGAGGTGGACATGGTCATCGACATCGGCGCGGCCAAGGACGGCGACTGGGACTATGTGCAAAGCGACATCGCCGCGGTGAAGGCCGCCTGCGGCGATGCGGCGAAGCTGAAGGTGATCATCGAGGCGTGTCTTTTGACCGACGATGAAAAGGTGCGGGCGTGCCTGGCGGCCAAGGCCGCCGGGGCGGACTTCGTGAAGACCTCCACCGGCTACTCCAGATCCGGGGCCACCGTGGACGATGTGGCGCTGATGCGCAGGACCGTCGGTCCCGACATGGGCGTAAAGGCCGCGGGCGGCATCCACACCCGGGACGAGGCCCTGGCGATGATCGAAGCCGGCGCGAACCGCATCGGGGCCAGCAGCGGCATCGCCATTGTCAGCGAACGGTAAAAATCGCTGTCCCACAGCCCTTGTGACGGCGCGAACACGGCTTCGCGCCGTCACATTTTTGTCCAAAACGGGCACAAAAAGGCATTAATTCGACTTTGGTATTTATCAAATATTTCAATGTCTCGGAAATGTATAATTATTATGTAGAATTCTCCGATTTGTTGCGTTGTCCGCCAAATTGCATGTATAATCTTAACATCATTAATACTTACAGCAGGGAGGACACCAAAGATGACAAAGAAACTGACGGCCGTACTGGCCCTGGCACTGATGCTGACCATGCTCTGCTCCGCGGCGCTGGCCGTGAGCGGCGACATTATCGTGAAGGAAGCAGTCGCTTATTCCGACAAGGCCCTTTCCCAGCCCATCGGGAAGATCACCGCGGGCACGTCCCTGCTGGCAGACGTGAAGGGCGGCGCCGCCAAGGTGTACTACGGCGGCCAGCTGTGCTACGTTTCCGCCTCCGACCTGATGAGGAAGGACGCCTCTTCCGATTACGAGGCCACGCTGGAGAAGGGCACCCGGGTGTATCAGCGCGCCGAGAGCGGCGCGGCCTCCTTCAAGCTGAAGAGCTCCGGCACCGTGAAGCTGTGTCTGGTGAACGGCGACTGGGCGCTGGTGCGCACCACCGGCAAGCTGGGCCTGTACGCCTATGTGAAGATCGACAAGCTGGTGGATGTCCGCAAGTGATCCGGTCCGCTGCATAAATACCGCCTTCCGCCCCCGCGGAGGGCGGTATTTATGCGTTGAAATTGCATAATTACACATATTACGTTAAATATCGTGAATATCTATTGCATTTTAACGCATACGGATGTATAATCGGGGCAATTCAAACGGAGGACACTCCGCAAGTAAAATGGAGGTACATAAAATGAAGAAGCTGATCGCACTGGTTATCGTGGCGCTGATGGCGCTGACCGCCGTTTCCGCGCTGGCCGAGAACGGCACCCTGAAGCTTTGCACCAACGTGGCGTTCCCGCCCTATGAGTTCTACGGCGATGACGGCGAGGCCACCGGCATCGACATCGAGATCGCCAAGGCCATCGGCGCGAAGCTGGGCTACGATATTGAAGTTGTGGACATCGAGTTCGCCCAGTGCATTCCAGGCGTGCAGTCCGGCAAGTACGACTTCTCCGCCGCGGGCATGACCGTGACCGACGAGCGCAAGGAAATGGTGCAGTTCACCGACACCTACGCCACCGGTATCCAGGTGATCATCGTGCCGGAGGATTCCGCCTACACCTCTATCGACGATATCGTCGAGGCCAACGGTACCGTGAAGATCGGCGTGCAGATGGCCACCACCGGCGACCTGTACACCACCTGGGACTATGAGGACGAGGGCAAGGGCACCGTGGACCGCTACACCAACGGCGCGGCCGCCGTGCAGGCGTTGCTGGCCGGCAAGGTGGATTGCGTGGTCATCGACAACGAGCCCGCCAAGAACTTCGTGGCCCAGAACGAGGGCCTGAAGATCCTGGAGGCCGCCTACACCACCGAGGATTACGCCATGGCCTTCGCCAAGGACAGCGCCATCTACGCGGATTTCAACGCCGCGCTGGCCGAGCTGATCGCCGACGGCACCGTGCAGGGCATTATCGATCAGTTCATCCCCGCCGAATAACCGTAAACCATAACATCAGGCAATAGGGCGCGTCGCGCGCCCTATTTGCGCGTAGAAAGGAGAGATGGCTTTGCAAGCCTGGTGGGAGGACATCAAGTATCAGTTTGACCTGAACTTCATACAGCGCAGCCGCTGGCGCTTCATTACCACGGGCCTGGGCAACACGCTGCTGATCACGCTGTTTTCGCTGATGCTGGGCGTGGTGATCGGCGTGATCATCGCGGGCGTGCGCTCCACCTACGACAAGACGGCGGACAGTGCCCGGCCCACCTTTGGTCGGAAGGTGCTGGGCTTCTTCAACGGCGTGTGCAAGGTCTACATCACCGTGCTGCGCGGCACCCCCGTGGTGGTGCAGCTGATGATCATCTGCCTGGTGATCTTCGCCTGGTCCGACAACGGCGTGGCGCTGGCCTCCCTGGCCTTCGGCCTGAACTCCGGTGCTTACGTGGCGGAGATCATCCGCGGCGGCATCATGTCCATCGACAACGGCCAGTTCGAGGCCGGGCGCAGCCTGGGCTTCAATTACCTGCAGACCATGCAGCACGTGGTGCTGCCCCAGGTGATCAAGAACGTGCTGCCCAGCCTGATGAACGAATTCATCGCCCTTTTGAAGGAGACCTCCGTCGCCGGCTACGCGGCTGTGCGCGACCTGACCTACGGCGGCAATACCATCGCTGGCCAGACCTACTCCTACTTCATGCCGCTGATTGCCGTGGCGCTGATCTATTTGGCGCTGGTGATGCTGCTGACCTGGATCGTGGGCAAGGTGGAAAGGAGGCTGAGGAGCAGTGACCACTGACGTGCTGATTCGCGTGGAGAACCTGGAGAAGCACTTTGGGGGAACCATCCACGCCCTGAACGGCGTGAGCACCGATATCCGCAAGGGCGAGGTGGTGGTGGTGATCGGGCCCTCCGGGTCCGGCAAGTCCACCTTCCTGCGCTGCCTGAACCTGCTGGAGCTGCCCAGCGCCGGGCGCATCACCTTTGAGGGCGTGGATATCACCGATCCCAAGGTGAACATCAACCTGCACCGACAGAAGATGGGCATGGTGTTCCAGCACTTCAACCTGTTTCCCAACATGACGGTGCTGAAGAACATGACCGTCGCCCCGGTCACGCTGCGCAAGAAGACCCGGGAGGCCGCCGAGACCATGGCCAAGCAGCTGCTGGAGCGCGTGGGCCTGTCCGACCGCGCCGGGGCCTATCCGGGCCAGCTGTCGGGCGGCCAGAAGCAGCGCATCGCCATCGTCCGCGCCCTGTGCATGGAGCCGGACGTGATGCTGTTCGACGAGCCCACCTCCGCCCTGGACCCGGAGATGGTGGGCGAGGTGCTGGACGTGATGAAGCAGCTGGCCCGGGAGGGCATGACCATGGTGGTCGTGACCCACGAGATGGGCTTTGCCCGCGAGGTGGGCGACCGCGTGATCTTCATGGACGGCGGCCGCATCATCGAACAGGGCACCCCCGAGGATGTGTTCGAACACCCCCGGAACGCCAGGCTGAAGGAGTTTTTGGGGAAGATACTGTGAATCCTGGAACAGGCAATTGGCAGAATCGG
>JBGUQG010000303.1:0-12126 GCA_045130815.1 Christensenellales bacterium | reverse complement strand
CTGGCGGAGCTGACCCTGAAAGAGGACGGCACGATTTCGGCCCAAAAGCTGACGGACGTGGATTGGGACGAGCTGCTGGAATATTATGATAATTCCACCTACGCCACCCGGCCCAGCGCCCTGGCGGTGCTGGGGGACAGGGCCTTCCTGCGCCACTATGACAGCCAGTACAACTTCGCGGTCAGCGCCGTGGACCTGAATTCGGGGCGCATGGTGCGGCTGGACGCGCTGGATGGCGCCTACGCGCTGACGCCCTACCGGGACGGCGCGCTGCTGGTGGAGCTGTACAGCTATGAGGGCGGCCAGGCGCCGCGTTTTGCGGTCTACGACCCGCAGTCCGACGCCCTGCAGCCCATGGCGGAGGTCGCTCAGCAATCCGGCGGTCCGCTGGACGGGCTGGCCTACGATCCGGAGGCGGACGCGGTCTACTGCCTGTCGGGCGGCGAGATCTGCCCGGTGGACCTTCAGACCGGTGAGATCGGCGAGGGCCTGGCCGAAATGCCGCTGGAGAGCTACGGCGCCGCCAGCGCGGCGATCCTGCCCGGCGGCCGGTACGCCTTCGCGGGCCGGGGCATGGCCGTGCGCAGCCTGGACCCCTCCCAGCGCAGGGACATTCGCCTGAAGATCGTGGATGCCGGCTACAACGACTGCGTGGTCAGCGCCAACGCAGTCTTCTCCAACGCCCACGGCGATGTGAGCGTGGTGATCTCCAGGGAATACAGCGAGCTGGAAAACCTGGTGGAGCGGATGATGAACCGGGATGACAGCGTGGATATCTACATCGCCGAAGTGAACTCCGCCGCGTATAACGCGGTCCATCAGCGCGGCTTCCAGATGGAGCTGGACGGCAGCGAGGCCATTGATGCCTTCGCACAGCGGATTTATCCCTCCCTGCGGGAGAATCTTTCCATGGACGGTCACATGGTGGCCCTGCCGGTGAGCGTCTACAGCTACGGCCTGGGCTTTGACGAAAAGGCATTGGAGGTCCTGGGTCTGACGCTTTCGGACGTGCCGGACAACTGGTGGGACTTTCTGGACTTCCTGCCCACGCTGGCCGGGCCCCTCTCCGAAAACGAAAAGGTGCGGCTGGCGGCATACGGCGAGCAGACGGCCTCGGGCATGCGCAACGACCTGATGCGCTGCATGTTCGACTGCTATCAGCGGTATGTGAACGTGGTCGATCCCTCGATGGGCTACGATACGCCGCTGCTTCGCGGGCTGCTGGAAAAGCTGGAGGCCGTCGATTTCGCGGCCCTGGGCTGCGTGCCGGACGAGGAGGCCGACCAGTCGGGCGGCGGCATGATCTCCCTGGACGGGTTGGGGGAGACGCTGAGCCTGCTGGACACCTATACCAGCTGCGCCATCGGCCAGCGCTACACGGACGACACGCCCCTGCTGATGGGCCTGGACGCGAATACCCGGCCGCCCCTGGTGCTGGAGAGCGCCGTGGCCTTTGTGAACCCCTTCACCCGCAACCCGGAGGCGGCGCTGGCCTTCATGGGCGCGCTGGCGGAAAGCCTGCCCAACGCGGTGCTGTACAGCTTCGATCCGACCCAGGACGAGCCGGTGCGGGACCCCAACTTTGAATCGAACCTGGCCGAGTTCCAGCAGGCCGTGGACCAGCTGGCCGCGCAGGCAGAGGCGGCTGAGCCCGCCCAGCGGCAGATGCTGGAGGACCAGCTGGCCCAGGTGGAAACGTATCGCGGCTATCTGATGGATCACAGCTGGGAGATCAGCCGGGAGAACATCGACTGGTACCGGGCCCACGCCGAGGGCGTCTGCCTCGCGCCGGTGAACTGGCTGTACGCCGACGAAAGCGGCGAGGCCTGGGAGCTGATGAGCCAGTACACGGACGGCCAGATCGGCATCGGCGAGCTGCTGAAGGGCATCGACGGCAAGGCGCAGATGATGCGCCTGGAGGGCAACTGACCCGGATGGACACGAAGACGGAGGCGGAAATGCGGGGCGTCATATTGCAGGGCGTCGGCGGCTTCTACACCGCGCTGGATGAATCGGGACGGGAGCACACGCTGCGGGCCCAGGGCAAGCTGCGCCGGGAGCGGCTGAAGCCCAAGGTGGGCGACCGGGTGGAGCTGACCCCCAGCGACGGCGAGGAGCACGGCTGGATCACGCGCATACTGCCCCGGAAGAACGAGCTGGTGCGGCCCCCGGTGGCGAATATCGACGTGATCGTGATCGTGGCCGCCGCGGCCACGCCGGAGGCGGACCTTCTGATGGTGGACCGGCTGATGCTGAACGCCCGCCGGGCGGGCATCGACATTATGCTGGTGGTCAACAAGAGCGACCTGGACGCGCAGAGCGCCGGGGACATCGTGAACCAGTACCGCGGAGCGAACGCCTCGCCGATGCGGGTTTGCGCCGATTCCGGCGAGGGCATCGAAGCGCTGCGGGAAAGACTGCGGGGCAGGGTGCACGCCCTGGCCGGGCAGTCCGGCGCGGGCAAGTCCACGATGATCAACGCGTTGTACGGATTGCAGCTGGAGACCGGCGACCTGTCCCGCAGGATCGAGCGGGGAAAGAACACCACCCGGCACTGCCAGCTGATCCCCGTGGAGGGGGGCGGCATGGTGCTGGACACCCCGGGCTTCAGCCTGCTGGACAGCGAGGTTTTCGACCCGGTGGAGCTGAAGGACAGCTGGCCGGAGTTCGCGCCCTACGAGGGCGGCTGCTATTTCCAGCCCTGCTATCACGCCACGGAGCCGCGCTGCGCGGTGCGGGCCGCGGTGGCCGCGGGGGAGATCGATGATCAGCGGCACGCGCGTTACGCGCTGCTGCTGGAGGATATGAAGCAAAAATGGAGGGATCGCTATGATTAAGGTTGCCCCTTCCCTGTTGGCGGCGGATTACAAGCGCCTGGGCGACGAGGTGCGCCGCATGGCCGGGGCCGGCGCGGACTGGCTGCACTTCGACGTGATGGACGGCAGCTTCGTGCCCAACATCAGCTTCGGGCCGGACGTGCTGCGGCAGGTGTCGGACTGCGGCCTGCCGATCGACGCCCACCTGATGATCGTAAATCCCGAAAAGTACATCGAAACCTTCGCCGCTGCGGGGGCGAAGATCATCACCGTGCACGCCGAGGCCACCGTGCACCTGCACCGCGCGCTGCAGCAGATCCGCGCGGCGGGGTGCCTGGCGGGCGTGGCGATGAACCCGGCCACCTCGCCGGAGTGCCTGCGCTACGTGCTGGGCGACTTCGACCTGGCCCTGGTGATGACGGTGAACCCCGGCTACGGCGGGCAAAAGCTGATCCCCGCCTGCATCGACAAGGTGCGCGAGGTGCGCGGCATGCTGGACAAGGCGGGCCTTGAGGCCATCGTGGAGGTGGACGGCGGCGTGAACGTGGAAACGGGCAAGCGGCTGGCCGCCGCCGGCGCGGACATGCTGGTGGCCGGGAGCGCGCTGTACGGCGCGCCGGACGCCGCCGCGTTCATCCGCGCGGTGAAGGGGTGAGCGCCGTGACGCGCAGGATGATCGCGCTGCTGCTGGCGCTTGTGCTGCTGGGCGGCGTCGCGCTGGCGGAGCGGGCGCCGGGCAACCGCCTGGGGCTGGAGCTGTTGTCCTACCTGACCGACGGCAGCAGCAACGCCTTCCTGTCGCCCATCGGCCTGGCCTGGGGCCTGTCGATGGCTGCCGAGGGGGCCGGGGGAGAGACCCTGCAGCGCCTGCTGAACGCGCTGGACGTGAAGGAACCGGCGGACGCCGCGGCGCTGGGCGCTTCCCTTTCGGAGGCGGGCCTGCGCTGGGCCAACGCGGCCTTCGTGCGGCCGGGGCTGAAGCTGCTGCCGGAGTATGAAAAAAAGCTGACCGATACCCACGGCGCGCGGATCCTTCCGCTGGCGGGCGGCGACGAAGCGGACGCCTGGGCCCGGGAGCAGACGGGCGGCCTGGTGGAAGGCCTGCCCGCCTTCAGCCAGCTGGAGGACGCGAGCCTGGTGCTGCTGAACGCCCTGGCGATGGACGCGGCGTGGGCATCGCCCTTTGATCCGGATCAGACCTGGGAGGACGACTTCCGCGCCCCGGAGGGCGACGTGTGCGTGCCCTTCATGCACCAGCAGGTGTTCGCCCAGTACGGCGAGGGCAACGGCATGCGCTACATCCAGAAGGCCTACACGGGCGGCCGGTTCTCGATGATGCTGGCCCTGCCCAACACCGCGCTGAAGAACGCCCTGTCCCAGCTGAAGAAAAACGGCATGGATTGCTTCCAGTTCCGGCGCAATCCGGTGTCCGTGAACCTGACCCTGCCCAAGCTGGACCTGGAATACGACGCCGCGCTGGTCAAGCCCATCAGCACCTGGGGTTGCTGGGTGCCCTTCAACGCCGAATACGCCGACTATTCCGGCATCAGCGGGGAGAAGCTGGTGATCTCTGAGGTCAGCCAGCGGCTGCGCATCCAGATCGACGAGGGCGGCACCCGCGCCGCCGCGGTGACGGAGGTGGACATGACCAAGTCCGCTGGCCACCGTCTGGACGACGGCGACCCCGTGGAGCTGATCCTGGACCGGCCCTTCCTGTTTGTCATATTCGACCGGGAGACCGGCGCGGTGTGTTTTGCCGGCGCGGTGGCGAACCCGCTGGGATAGGAAGCAGGTCCCCCGCCATGCCATTCTTTTGTCACATTTAACACAATTCGCCCTGCAACTTTTCGCAGGGGGATTATAATGCATCGCAGTGGACCTTTAATCCGATCCCGTGAGGTCGGCAAGGCACACGCGACGCGAACACACGCCGGGCCGCCGTGGCCCGATGTCCTTGCGCCTCTGCCCTGCCGGCGGGGGCGCATTTTCTGTGTGGGGGAGGCGCGGCAAGTGCAAAAGAAGACCCAGCTTATGGACGAGGCCCAGCTGCGCCGCACCGTGACCCGCATGGCCCACGAGATCATCGAGCGCAACAAGGGCGTGGACGGCGTGGCGCTGGTGGGCATCCGCCGCCGGGGCGAGCCCATCGCCCGGATGTTGGCCGAGGCCATACTGCGGGTGGAGGGCACGCGGCCCCCGGTGGGCACGGTGGACATCACCTTCTACCGCGACGATCTGACCCACGTGTCCCGGGAGCCGAGGCTGAACCGCACCGACGTGCCCTTCGACGTGGAGGGGCGCACCGTGATCCTGGTGGACGACGTGCTGTACACCGGCCGCACGGCCCGGGCGGCGCTGGATGCGCTGATGGACCTGGGCCGGGCCCGGCGCATCCAGCTGGCGGTGCTGATCGACCGCGGCCACCGCGAGCTGCCCATAAGGGCCGACTTCGCGGGCAAGAACGTGCCCACCGCCGCCAGCGAATTCGTGCGCGTGGCCATCCCCGAGATCGACGGGGAGACGGGCGTGTGGCTGTGCGATAAATAGTTGAAGGGGGACAGGTCCTCCTCCAATACCACCCCCTTCGGATTTTGCCTGAGGCCCAGGGGCCTCCGGCCGCAAAATCCGCAGGGAAGGGATTTTCGCTCTGGTCGGCAGGCTCCCTGCCGCGAAAATCCCCCCGAATCCGCCGTACATGCCGCCGGATTCGATCAAAAGCCGGGGCGCTGCCGCCCCGACCACACCCCGGCCTTCCCCTTCAGGGGAAGGTGGCATTTGCGAAGCAAATGACGGAAGAGGTCGTTTCCCTTCAGGACCAAACCTGGTGATCCCAGCCCTCGGGCTGTCATCATACAGGCGGCTTGCCGCCGAAGATAAGAAAGGTGGATGATTTCCATGTCTGATCAGGGTATTCGTGACGCGAGGTCGCTGGGCATCCCGAAGATGCTGCTGCTGGGCTTCCAGCACATGTTCGCCATGTTTGGCGCGACGGTGCTGGTGCCGGTGCTGACCGGCCTGCCGGTTTCGACCACGCTGCTGTTCGCGGGCCTCGGCACGCTGCTGTTCCACTTCCTGACCAAGGGCAAGGTGCCCGCGTTCCTGGGCTCCTCCTTCGCCTTCATCGGCGGCTATGCGGCCGTGGCGGCCCTGTTTGGAAACGACGAGGCCATCAACTGGATTCCCTACGCCGGCGTGGGCGTGGCCTGCGCGGGCCTGCTCTACGCGGTGCTCTCTGCGCTGGTGAAGTCTTTCGGCGCAAAGCGCGTCATGCGCTTCTTCCCACCCATCGTCACCGGCCCGGTCATCATCTGCATCGGCCTGACGCTGGCGAATTCCGCCATCAACAACTGCGCTACCAACTGGTGGATCGCCCTGCTGGCCATTGCCATCGTGGTGGTCTGCAACATCTGGGGCAAGGGCATGATCAAGATCGTGCCCATCCTGCTGGGCGTGGTCGGCAGCTACATCGTGGCCGCCATCTTCGGCCAGGTGGACTTCTCCGCCGTGGCTTCCGCCAAGTGGGTCGGCTTCCCCATCCAGATGGACAACACCGTGTTCAGCCTGTTCAAGACCTGCAACGGCGGCAGGCTGGTCAGCGCCATCGCCATCATGATGCCCATCGCGCTGGCCACGATGGTCGAGCACATCGGCGATGTCTGCGCCATCTCCTCCACCGTTGGCGAGAATTTCGTGGCCGACCCCGGCCTGCACCGCACCCTGCTGGGCGACGGCTGCGCCACCTCTCTGGCCGCGCTGTTCGGCGCTCCGGCCAATACCACCTACGGCGAGAACACCGGCGTGCTGGCCCTGACCAAGGTGTACGATCCCAAGGTCATTCGCATTGCGGCGGTGCTTGCCGTGCTGTTTGCCTTCTGCCCCAAGTTTGAGGCGTTGATCCATGCGATGCCCGATGCCACCATCGGCGGCGTCAGCCTGATCCTCTACGGCATGATCTCCGCCGTGGGCGTGCGCAACGTGGTGGAGAACCAGGTGGACTTCACCAAGAGCCGCAACATCATCGTCGCCGCCATGATCCTGGGTCTGACGCTGGGCATTCATTTCTCCGGCAGCCAGGGCGCGGATACTGTCAATGCCATCAATGGCGCGATCAGCTTCTCCATCGGTGCTGTGACCATCAAGCTGTCCGGCCTGGCCGTGGGCGCGCTGGTGGGTATCATCCTGAACGCCGTACTGCCCGGCAACGACTATGAATTCGGCACCAACCAGCTGGGCGACACCTCCGTGAACTTCCAGCAGGGCATCGACCGTGCCGGCACGAAGAAGAGGAAGTAAGACAGGGAACAGGCAATTGGATGGCTCTGAGTTCGACCTGTCATCTGAGCGTCGGCGAAGGATCTTCGCACAGGGCCAACGAAAGAACAGGGCTCCCGCATCCGGATCGGACACGGGAGCCCTTATGTCGCGGGCGCTATTGCCTTTCGATGAGCTTGAGCAGCTTTTTGTCAAAGGTGGCGATTTGCGCGCCGTCGATGCGATTGTAGGCGTAAAGCATGCAATCGACGAAATCCAGGTTGTATGACTTGTAGGTTTGCAAAGCCATGTCAACCACGTCGTGTTCGTGGCAATCGACCAAATTAAGGAAGTCATGTGTGCTATCGGCAATTGTGTCCCGATCCACGGCGTATACCTTCTTCAGGACATATACGACCTCGGCAATGACTTCCGTGGTTACCCAGACGTCATACTGGTTCAGGTAACGCTCCGCTTGCTCTGCCATTGATTCGTTATCATTCATCAGATACGAAGAATCATATTTGCGTCAAACAGAACCATGTTTTTCCACCATAGCGCTTTCCCAAGCGCTTTTTTCAAGCGGGATCAGAGCAGGGTTGGCAAATTGCGAGAGCGCACCGCGCATGCTTTTTGCGCAGATGCTCTTTTCAGGTTCCACATACTCATCCATCACGGTGATGATGACCTTTTGGTTGGGCTTTGCGTTGATGCGCTCCAGAGCCTTGATGTTCTTACCATCAAAGTATCCTTGAAAGGCTTGCATAGTGTGGCCTCCTTTCTGTTGAGCGGTGATCGCCTTCGCCTTCATCATATCGCAAACAGGCGTGGAAGTCAACTGTTTATATGCGCAGCTGTTCGCCCTCCCGGCAGACGAGGCGCAGCGCGCCGTCCGCGACCAGCCAGGCTTCGCCCAGCAGGGTCTGTGTTTCGCCGTCGATATGGATGTAGCCGCCGTCGGGCAGCAGGTAAAACCTTCGGCCCAGGCTGTCCGGCAGGGTGACGTCGCCGTACACGCGCAGGCCGTCCAGCTCATAAAAAAGGTTGCCGTCGAAATGGGGGATGACCATGGCCTGCGTCAGCCCCAGCCCCGGCAGGAAGCGCCGGTAGTCGGGGTCGACGGCCTCGCCCTCCAGCTCCGGCTGGGCGTACACGGTTTGGGCCGCGTTCATCGTGCCCGCGCTGATGCCGATCAGCACGCCGTCAAAGCCGGTCAGCAGCTCCTTCAGGCCGATGTCGTGAAAGAAGCGGTTCTGGGTGGGCACGTGGCCGCCGGTGAGCACGATCACATCCGCATGCTCCACCAGCGCCGGGGCGGATGCCGCGTTGCGCCGGTCCAGCAGGTCGAAGGCCGAAAACCTGATCCCGGCATCTTCAAACGCCCCCTTCTGCTCGGCGGCGTAAAAGTCGTTGATCTCCGGCGCGTCCGGCGAAGACGCCACGAACAGCCCCCGCACCGCCCGCCGGGGCAGCGCCGCCAGCAGCGCGTCCACAAACCCGTTCGCCGGGTTCAGTCCGCTGCCGTCGTGTATAAAGGGATTGCTGGTCAGAAAGCAGATCATGGGAACCCTCCTTTATGGAAAAGGCGCTGCGATCAGCGCAGCACCTTGTTTGGATCTTCAAGGAAGTGTGCGATGCGCACGACTTCGGCGATATTACCTTGAATGCGGAAGACAAGGTAGTAGCGGTGATTTCGAAAGTTGATGCGGCGCAACCCGCGCTTTTGCATGATCGGGTGCTCTCCGATGGGAATGCGCTCGCCCATCATTTGGATGGCATCAAGAGTCGCTTGAAAATCTTCATATACAGCTTCTGCCGCCGCTGTGTTGTACAGGGGCGATGCGCTGATGTAGTCGAGTATTCCGAACAGACGCAACTCAACGCGAGGGCTGACTGTGACTTGCCAGGTGTTCATTCCTTACCACCCATAGCGTTCACGGACTGAGCGCTCCAATGCCTCCCTGCTGATGCCCTTTCCTGCGTCGAGTTCGGCGATGGAAGCATCCAAATCCGCCTCCAGCTCCGCTTCTGTCAGGGGATGGAAGAACCCGGCCATGTCGCTGTCTTCCCGCAGGATATCTGTGATCCTGGATTGCAGCTGTACAAGCTCCTCACGGTTGAGCATCGGCAGCACGCTATACGCGGCCTTAAGTACGCTTTCCATGCGACATCCTCCTTCCATAGAACCTGAATAGATTATACCATGCATCGATTGAAAAGGCAAGGCGACTTGCAATCGCTGGCCCTCTGTATACGGGTTATCTGTCCGCGCGTCCCACCAGGTAATCCAATGATACATGGTAATAATCGGCCAGCTTTATAAGATGCTCCAATGGGATGGTCTGATATCCGCGTTCATAGCGGGAATAGACGGTCTGCTGAATGCCGAGGTATTCTGCAATATCCGATTGCTTCAGGTCGGCATCTTCACGCATATCCCTGAGCCTTCGGAAATACACGCGCAATCACCAACCTTTCCATGGAATCATGTCAATGAACGAATAAGTACTATTGACATTATCGCACAGAAAATGATATGATGATTGATATAGAACTTATTAGTACTACATCTGACAGAGCCTTGGGGGATGGAGCGAATGGCTGTTGATTATGGGGCAATTGGCAAGCGCATAAGATCCCGACGGGAGGCGCTTGACATGACGCAGCGGACACTGGCGGACATCGTGGGCGTGTCCTCGTCCTTCATAGGGCATTTGGAGCGCGCGGAGAAGGTGCCGTCCGTGGAGACCCTGGCGCGCCTGTGCGCGGCGATGGATATGAGCATGGATTACCTGCTGTTTGGGAAGAAGCGGTCGTGCGACCGGGAAAAGTGCGAATTATACCGCGATCTCAGGAAGCTGCTGTCCGCCTATACGGGACAGTGACGGCTGATAAAAGAAAACCGGACTGCCGCGTCGTTCCTGTGTCGCGGCAATCCGGCTCCCCGGGACTCTTGATCAGTATCCCAGCTCCGCGCTGGTGTCGTACACGGGCTTCAGCGCGTGGTAGATCTTTTCATAGACCTTGTAGGTCTTTTCGTAGGCGGGCTGGTTGTCGGGATCGGGCAGGGTCTCGGTCTCGGCCTTGATGACCTTCACGGCCTCGCCCAGGTCCTTCCAGATGCCCGCGCCGACGCCGGCGACCATCACCGCGCCGTAGGCGCCGCCCTCGCTGGCGGCGGACATGGTGTACACCGGCAGGTCGAAGATGTCGGCCTGCATCTGCCGCCACAGCGCGCTGACGCTGCCGCCGCCGCTGGCGTAGACCTTTTCATTCTTCGCGAAGGAGCCGAAGATGTCCACAAGCTGCTTCAGCGAATAGGTGACGCCCTCCATCACGCTGCGGGTGATGTCGGCCTTCCTGGTACCCAGGGTCAGGCCGTAGAAGCTGCCGCGGGCGTTGGGGTCCGGATAGGGGCAGCGCTCGCCGGTCAGGTAGGGGGTGAACACCACGCCGTTGCTGCCGGGCACGGACTGCTCTGCGATCTCGCCCATCACGTTGAACACGTTCTCGCCGGTCTCCTTGGCCTTGATGGACTCCTCGCCGCACAGCTCGTTCTTGTACCAGCGGTACGCGCCGCCGGCGGTCAGCGTGCAGCCGAAGGCCAGCCACAGGCCGGGCTCGTTGCCGCAGAACATCTGCAGATCGCCGTTGGGATTGGGCTCGTAGTGGTCCAACGCCATGGAAACGTTGCCGCTGGTGCCGATCACCACGCCCAGTATGCCCTGCTTCACCAGGCCCGCGCCGGTGGTCTGGATCACCGCGTCGCCGCCGCCGTAGTAGCAGTTCAGGCCCTCGGGCAGGCCGGTCTCCTTCGCGCATTCGGCGGTCACGGTGCCCGCCAGCTCGGTGGATTCAAAGGCCTGGGGGAAGATGGCCTTGTCCAGGCCCGCGATCCCGATCAGCTCATCGGCCCAGCGGCGGTTCTTCGTGTCGAAGAAGCCGGTGCCGGAGGCCTCGGAGACGTCCATGCCCAGCCTGCCGGTCATTTTGAAGCGGATGTAGTCCTTCGGGCACACGAACAGCTTCATGCGCTTGAAGTTCTCCGGCTCCTCGTCCCGCAGCCACAGGATCTTGCCGCCGGTATAGCCGGTCAGCATGCGGTTGTTGGTGTAGCTCAGCAGGCCCTCCAGTCCGCCGGCCTTCTCGGTGATCCAATCGCACTGTGCCTGGGTGCGCTGGTCGCACCACAGGATCGAGGGACGGATGACCTCGTTCTTCTCGTCCAGGGCCACCAGGCCGTGCATCTGGCCGGAATAGCTGATGCCGGCGATGTCGGCGGGATCGACCTGGCTCTTTTCGAGGATGACCTTCAGGCCGCGCACCACGGCGTCCCACCAGTCCTTGGGGTCCTGCTCCGCCCAGCCGGGCTTGGGGGTGTACAGCGGGTACTCCTGGGTGGAGGAGGCCACGACCTTGCCGTCGCTGTCCGCGATGATGCACTTCGCGCCGGAGGTGCCCACGTCCAGGCCGATCAGGTACTTCTTGCTCATGGGGATCGACTTCCTTTCTGTTTGAGTATTATTGCTTGCCCTTCTTGTGCATCTTATCCATCACCTTTTTGGAGACCTCGGAGATCTTCACGAAGTCCAGCCGGTTCTCCTCGCCCCGGATCAGCCGCTGGATGTTGCTGCGGTGGCCGAACAGCGACAGCGCCGAGGCGACGCAGGCCGCGCCGATGAACAGCGGATAGTGTGCCCGGCCCTTTTCCAGGATGCCGGTGACCACCGGGAAGGCCACGGTGGTGATCAGCGAGGCCACGGACATGTAGCGGGTCAGCGCCACGGCGATGATCTGCACCGCCAGCAGCGCCAGCGCCACCCACGGGTTGATGGCGATGATCAGCCCCAGCGACGTGGCGATGCCCTTGCCGCCCTTGAAGCCCATGAACACCGGGAAATCGTGGCCCAGTATCGCGCACAGGCCGCCCAGCAGCATGCCGATATCGCCCGCCAGCCACGAGCCGATCAGGCAGGCGACGTAGCCCTTCAGACAGTCGCACACCAGCGTCAGCACGCTGGGCAGCCAGCCCAGCGTGCGCAGCACGTTGGTGGTGCCG
>JBGUQG010000302.1:0-2218 GCA_045130815.1 Christensenellales bacterium | reverse complement strand
CTGAGTACCCAGACGTATCTTCCCGTATCCTCCCGGCTGCCGTGATAGTCGCCGAACAGGTCGACGACCTCCAGTCCGCAGAGCTCAATGAGGTACAGCAGCTCCTGCTTGTAGGTCTGGCGCATCTTCAGCGGGCGGACGCGCCGGTCGACGACCTCGCCGTCGGGGCCGAGGGTATCAAACCGCCAGTTGCCGAACATGATCTGCGTGCGGGGATCATAGGAGATCGCGTTGTAGATCCGCTCGCGCAGGCCCTCCCGGTTGGTGTATTCCAGGCGAAAGGTATAATCGTCGGGGCCGGTTTGCATCTGCCGGGCCTGGAAGATCGGATGCGGCGCGAAGGTGTTCAGCGTCAGCACGCCGTCCTCCGTCAGGCAATCCTTCAGGTTCAGCAGGGCTTTGCGCTGATCCCCGGGCGTCGGCAGATGCATGAAGCCGCTTCGGGCGATGATCGCCAGCGAATACTTCCGATCCGCGTGGAAATCCGTCATGTTGGCAGGGAAGATGCGCGGGCACAGGCCCAGCGCCGCCGCCTTTTCGCGGGCAACATCGCACATGGCCTCCGATATGTCGGTGCCCTCCGCTTCCAGGCCGGCCCGCAGCAGGTGCAGCAGCACCGCGCCGGTGCCGCAGGCAACGTCGACGGTGCCCCGCGCCCCATAGGTCCGGGCCAGGTCGAGGTAGAAATCCAGGAAGCCCTCGTAGTTGTCATGCTCGCTGTACATCACGTCCAGGTAGGCGTCGTAGTTCTCCGCCACATCCCGGTAATCATGCAGATCCATGCTTTCCCCCATCGACTTGTCAGGTCAGCTCGCTCTTGCCGGTATACAGCTCGTAATACCTGCCCTTCATGGCCAGCAGGTCGTCGTGGTCGCCGCGCTCGATGATCTCGCCGTTCTCCAGCACCATGATGGCGTTGGCGTTGCGCACGGTGGACAGGCGGTGGGCGATCACGAAGGTGGTGCGGTCCTTCATCAGGGTGTCCATGCCCTGTTCGATGTGGCGCTCGGTGCGGGTGTCGACGGAGGAGGTGGCCTCGTCCAGCACCAGGATCGGCGCCTTGCTGATGGCCGCCCGGGCAATGTTCAGAAGCTGCCGCTGGCCCTGGGAGAGGTTCGCGCCGTCGCCCTCGATCATCGTGTTGTAGCCGTCGGACAGCCTGCGGATGAAGCTGTCGGCGCTGGCGGTCTTCGCGGCGGCGATGACCTCCTCGTCGGTGGCGTCCAGCCGGCCGTAGCGAATGTTCTCCATCACTGTGCCGGTGAACAGGTGGGTGTCCTGCAGCACCATGGCGATATTCCTGCGCAGGTAGTCCTTGGGCATGTCCATGATGTCGATGCCGTCGATGGTGATCCTGCCGGAATCGATGTCATAGAACCGGTTCAGCAGGTTGGTGATGGTGGTCTTGCCCGCGCCGGTGGAGCCCACGAATGCGATCTTCTGGCCGGGCCGCGCGTACAGGCTGATGTGCTTGAGCACCGTCTTCTCCGGCACATAGCCGAAGCTGACGTCCTCCAGCACCACGTGGCCCTCCAGCTTTTCGGGCAGGTGGTCGGCGGAGGCGTCGCTGGTCTCGGGCTCGCGGTCCATCAGGGTGAACACGCGCTCCGCGCCGGCGAGTGCCGAGAAGATGGTGGCCATCTGCTGGCTGATCTCGTTGATCGGGCGGGAGAACTGGCGGGCGTAGTTCACGAAAATGGCCAGGCCGCCCACGTCAAAGCGCCCCAGCGCGCACAGCACGCCGCCGATGCCGGCGGTAAGGGCATAGCTGATCTGGGTGGTGTTGCCCATGACCGGGCCCATGATGCCGCCGAAGAACATGGCCTTCTGCTGCTTGTGGCGCAGGTCGTCGTTCAGCTGTTCAAATTCGGAAACGCAGTCCGCCTCGTGGTTGAACACCTTGACCACCTTCTGCCCGGCCACGGATTCTTCGATATAGCCGTTGGCCGCGCCGAGGGCCGCCTGCTGGGCGGAATAGTACTTGCGGCTGCGCTTGATCAGCACCTGGCCGCCGAAGAAGAACACCGGGATGAACGCCAGCGTGATCAGCGTCAGATAGACGTTGGTGTAGATCATCATCACCAGCGTGCCCACCAGGTTGATCACGCCGGAGACCATGCTCATCAGCGACTGGTCCAGCATCAGGCCGATGTTGTCCACATCGTTGGTGAAGCGGCTCATCAGCTCGCCGGTGGTCTCGTTGTCGTGGAAGCGCAGG
>JBGUQG010000301.1:0-9740 GCA_045130815.1 Christensenellales bacterium | reverse complement strand
TGGTTCGGAATAGTGTAGTGCTGGCGGTCTATCTCTTGTTTTCGGTTGCTTGCTTCCTTACCGTACATGAGCATTCGCGCCGGGGTTGTCGTTGCCGTAGCCTTCCAGCAGGTTGATGACGCCCCACGCGCCAAGGCCCGCGCCCAGGGCAACCACGAGGGTCTGGAGGATGGTGATTGCGGAGTTGAAGAATGCCATATTCACATTTCCTTTCTTTGTTGGAATGAATGAGGGAGGTCAGCTTGCGGGCTGATCTCCCTCATGGTCGTTTTGCGGGACGCTGCTTGCGTCGTACTCATAGACTTCGCACACATCGTCCGGCCGGACGTGCAGCCTGTGCCGCAGGTAGGTTTCTATATGAAAAGCGTTCTTGGGATTGGCGTCGGACAGCATCCGGTAACGCTTGTGCCGGGTGATGTCGTATTTGTCCGAGAGGAAGGGACGAACGCCCCTCAGCTGAAGGATGCACTTGTTGCCGTCCATGACCGCGAGCTCGTCGCGGCTCATGAGCTCATGGCCGGTTTTCTGATAGTTGAGACCCATTGACCGGCTCTGCCCGCGGGTGTCAGAGGTATTGTACAGGTCAATGGTCTCCTTACCGAGCGTCTCGGAAATCTCCTTCAGCGTACTCGGCTCTTTCCCGCCCAGAAAGAGCATGGTGTCGCAGTTTCCGATGATGGTCTCAGCCGCGTCCTTGTAGATGGTCTTGAGCTGGGACTGCGATTGCAGGATGATGTTGGCCGACATCTCCCGGCTTCGAATCGTGGCGATGAGCTTGTCGAACATGGGGATCTGCCCGATGTTGGCAAACTCGTCCAGCAGGAACCGCACATGGTAGGGCAGCCTGCCGCCGTGCACGTCGTCGGCGCGGTCACACAGCAGGTTGAACAGCTGACTGTACATCATGGCCACCACGAAGTTGAAGGTGGAGTCGGTGTCGCTGACGATGATGAACAGCGCCGTCCTCTGATCCCCGATCATGTCCAGCTCCATCTCATCATAGGCCAGCAGGTCCCTAAGCTCCGCGATGTCAAAAGGCGCG
Organism: Christensenellales bacterium; assembly: GCA_045130815.1. Taxonomy (GTDB): domain Bacteria; phylum Bacillota; class Clostridia; order Christensenellales; family Aristaeellaceae; genus UBA2862. The sequence continues at coordinate 8,698 of JBGUQG010000301.1, read as the reverse complement.
AGGCGTGCGCCGCAGGATATGAGGATGCTCTTCGCCGTCTTGCCCGCCGCCAGCTTGAACTTGGCGTACTGCCGGACGGCGAAGTGATCGGGTTTTTCCCTTGCCAGATCGTCAAACAGCAGGTCGATGGCGTTCTTGAACGACTCGTCCTCCTCACGCACCTCAAAGGCGTTGATCAACTCCAGCAGCATCGTGAAATTCTGCTCGTCCTCCGGGGCCTCATACCACAGGTAGCCGATGAGCGCGCAGAACAGCAAGCGCTCCGACTTCACCCAGAAGTCCTCGCCTGCTTTCTCACCGTCCCCCTTGGTGTTGGCGATCAGCGCGTTGACCAGTTTCAGAATGTCCTTTTCGCTGCGAATGTACTGGAAGGGGTTGTAGTGCATGGACTTGGCGAAGTTGATGGTGTTCAGCACCTTTACTCGATAGCCGCCCCTGACGAGCATCCTGCCGCACTCGATGACCAGGCTGCCCTTCGGGTCGGTCACGACGAAGCTGACCTTCTCCGGCATCTGCATCAGGTTCGGCTTGACGAAGAATCGCGTCTTGCCGGAGCCGGACCCGCCGATGACGATGACGTTCTTGTTCCTGGCGTATTTGGGGAGGGAGGGCCGCCCGTTCATGGTCAACCGTTCCGTAGCTGTGAGGATGATGTTGTTCTCGTATACGGGATCGATGAACGGGGCGATGTCCTTTGGCGTTCCCCAGCGGGCGGAGCCGTATTCCCGCCCGTGCCGGAACTTCCTGGCATTGCCGGCGCGGTAGGCCACCACCAGCCGCACGATGGCGGCAACGACGACGCCGACCAGCAGATCGCGGGGGTGGAAGCTGACCAGCGGCCGCACGAACGTCATCTGCGCGTTGGACAGCAGTACCATCAGCCGGGAAAGCAGATTGTTACCCGGACAATATCGGTACAGCCAGCCCAGCTTATCGCCCACCCAGGCGATGAGGATGTAAGGAAGCATGCCGATCACAACCTGCTTTGCGTTGACCGTGGGCGGCAAGCGCGGCAGCCAACGGGGTTTACGCTTGCCCAGTTTCCTTTTCCTGGTACTCAACGGGATTCCGTCCTCTCTTTCTTCTTCTCACGCTCCCGCGCCCGCTGGGGCATGGTGCGTTTCATGGCAACGGACAGCTTTTTCTTGACGGAGGGCTTCTTCTCTTTGGTGGCATACTCGGAGTATTCCTTGAACGCCGCCTCCATCGTCTTGACATCCCGTGCCCGGAAGAACACGAAGTAGCGCGGCGGATCCGCCGCCTTGTCCTTTTTCAGCGCATAGTCTATGCCATACTTGCGGGCATACCGCTCAAATGATTTGATGTTCTCGTCAGTGATCTCGATATTGGACAGCTCGCTTCCCTCCGTCTGTAAATCCCGGAGGGACTGCTTGCCCCGGTTGACGGCAACATCATCCTCCTGATACGCGGCCTCCCGATGCTGGACATTCTGCTTGTGCTTTTCCCTGGCGCGGAGTACGGCGCGAAGGGCGGCTTTCAGCGAGTTCGCCGTCACCTTCGCGCCTTTGATGTACACGGTAATCGTCTTATGGTTAATCTCTTCCTGCATTTCTCTCACGCTCCCATGTTTCCATTTGGCGCTCCGCGTCGCTGCCGACGATGATGCAGGCATAGCCCATGAGCGCCAGCAGTACGACGAGAGCGATGCCGATGATGATGAGGATAGTTTTCAATGTCTCACCTTCATTTCGATTCTCGAATGATTCTTGCGTTTCTTCATATCCTATGGTATGATAGAGACAGAAAGGGGGCTGTGACCATGTGTGATAAAAACGAAGCCCTGTCGATCCTGAGCGAAGTCTACGAACGCTGTTCGCCCATCCTGCCGATCAGCGACGCATATTTGTATGGCTCCTACGCCCGCGGTGACTATCGCCCCTATTCCGACGTGGACATCATGCTCATCTCAACGCTTCCTGAAAAGGAAATCAGAGCGAGGAATATGCTGATCTCGTCGATTGTCGGAGATATGTGCATCGACCATGACGTGACTATATCCGTGAGCGTTCGTTCAAAGGAACAGTTTAGGCCGCAATCTTTGCCCTATCACAGAAATATTGTGACGGAGGGAATCCGATACAACGCCGGAGGCGTCAGCGCATGACCATCGAGGAAAGACGCGATTTATCGAAAGCGCGCTTTGACCGCGCCCGCGATTGCCTGCATACGGCAAAGGTCAACCGTGAAATCAGCGACTATCGCGCCGCCGCGAATCGCTCATACTATGCCATATTCCACTCCATGCGGGCAGTCCTCGCGTTGGAGGAGGTCGATATGAGCAAACACAGCGGCGTCATGGCTGAATTCAGGAAACGCTATCTGAAAACCGAGCTACTCGACCGCAATCTCTCCGCGATCATCACGCAGGCGTTTGAAGTCCGCAATGCCAGCGATTACGATGATTTCTACATCGTGGCAAAAGAGGACGTCGATCTGCAAATCGAAAATGCCATCCTGTTCATGCGCACCATTGCCGATTACCTGATCACACAAGGTGTTGCAATATCCCTTGAGAGCATTGAAGGAGCCGAAGCATAGCGACGGCTCCTTCCTCTAATCTGTCAGAACTTCCTGCGATTCTTTCGCATGACCGCAAGGTTGAAAACCCTTTGGGTTTTCAAGTTTCGGCTGAAAGCCGAAACCGCGGACGGTTCAAATCTTCGATTTGAAGCGCCGCGCCACCGCGGTCATCAGCCCCAGCAGGGCGACCACGCCGATGCCGCCCCACAGCAGCGGGTTGTTCATGTCGCCGGTCTTGGGCGTATCCGGCATGGGGGTTCCGGGCTGCTCCGGGTTTTCCTGCGCGTCCTTCATGGTGACGGTCTGGATCTCGCCGGTATCCTTGACCTCAACCTCCACATCCTCCGCGACCAGGTAGCCGGACGGCGCGGTTTCCTCGCGCAGCGTGTACTTCCCGATGGGCAGCATCTCGATGTAATGCGGCTCGGTGGTGGAAGTCCAGGTCTCCACGACCTTGCCCTCGGAATCCAGGATGGTCAGCTTCGCGCCTTCCAGTTCCTTTTTCCCTGTCAGGTCTGTCTTGGAAATCTTCACCTTTGTCACGTCATCCTTCATCTCCACCGGTTGCACGTCGCCGGTGTCGGAAATCGTGAACTCGATACTCTCGGCGGTGACATAGCCCTCTGCGGGCAGCGTCTCCGTAAGAGTGTAAGTCTTACCCACAACCAGGCCGGTGATGCGGTGCGGCTCCTTTTCGGAAGTCCAGCTGTCGATCACGCTTCCGTCGCTGTCCGTTACCTGGAGCTTTGCGCCTTCCAGCTCCTCGCCGGTGGTGAGGCTGGATTTCGTCACGTCCACGAGGGTGGGCGCGTCCTCAAAGGCGCACTCCATCTCCACAACGGCGGTGCCGGTATCGCTGCCGTCAAAGGTGAACGTCTGCGCATTCGGGTCGGAGGCGTAGCCCGCGGGCGGCGCGATCTCCCGGATGGTATAGTCAAAACCAACCGGCAGATCGACCTCGAAGGTCAGCTTGCCGTTGGAATCCGTGGCTCGCTGCTCGATCAGGGTATCCTTCGCCAAGATGACCTTACCGTTCTCGCCGATGATGTCCTCCGCGCTGTACAGCCCGAATACCGCGCCTTCCAGCAGAATATTCTCGTCCTTTTCCTTCTTCACGACGGTCACGCGCGCTTTCTGGCGTTCGTTTTGCCATGCCTCGGAATAGGTCACGACAGGCGTTTTGGAATCTCGGAAAGTCAGGTCGATCAGGCGTGGCTGGTCGTCCAACACATAACCCTCCTGCGTGGCGATCTCCTTCACCATGTATCGGCCCAGGGGCAGGTTTTCCATAATCGCCACGCCGGTGTTGTCCGTGGTGATGGTGCCGATCTGCGTCCCCGCGGCGTAGTAATCCGGGGAAACGCCGTCCGCCTGTTTAATGTCGTCATAGGCGTACACGCCGAAGGTCACGTCCTTCAAGCCGCCTGTGATAAAGGAGAAGGTGTTGCCGATCCAGCCGGTGGCGCTGTCGAACACGGAGATGTCGCTCAGGAACTCACCGGACTTGTTGATGATGATCTTGCCCGTGGGCACTTCGTCCTTCATAATGACCTTCTGAATCTCGGCGGTGTCGCCCACGGTGAACTTCACCGTATTGGAGATCAGGTAGCCATACGGGGCGATGTCCTCGCGCAGCGTATAGGTCGCGCCGATGGCCAGCCCCTCGATCAGGTGGGGCTCGCCCGCCACGGAAGTCCAGGAATCAATCTCTTTCCCGCTTGCGTCCAGCAGCGTCAGCTTCGCACCGTCCAACTCCACGCCAGTGGTGGCGTCGGCCTTGCTAATGACCACGCGAGTCGGCTGGTTCTCATAGGTTCCGGTAACGGAAACCACCTTCACATCCTGCCCCTGATAGGCCGCCTCCAGCTCGATCACTTCATCCGACAGGACGTAGCCCACCGGAGCCTGAAGCTCGTTGACGAGATACCTGCCCAGGGGCAGGTCGATGTCAAAGGCCACGCTGCCGGTCTCGTCGGACACAGCAGTGGCGATGCAGGTCCCGGCAGGCACGATAACGGCGTCGTGGGCACGGATGTCCTCGCCCGCATACAGTCCCAATGTCGCGCCGGGTAGCTTAATGTCCTTGCCCTCGGCCTTTTTCTCCACGACCAGGCTGACCTTTTGGCGGGCGTCGGCCACCGTCGCGGCCTCCACCACGATCTCCGTCTCCTGATCGGCGTATGCCAGCGTCACGGTGACTGGCTCGGCGTTAAGGACAAAGCCGGTGGGTGCTTTCTTCTCAACCACCTTATAGGTGCCCAGAGGCAAATCCTCGGTGTGGGCTTCGCCGTTTTCGTCGGTGGTCAGCGTGGCGACCACAGTACCCGCGGCATATTCCAGATAGCGGTTGCCGTCCGCGTCCCTCTGGTTGTCCGCGGTGTAGATGTCCTCGGCGGCGATGACCTCGAAGGATGCGCCGGGCAGCCTCTGCACCTCGTAGATGAACTGTCCGTCCTCATAGCGGGACAGCATTTCGCCCTCCTTGTACACGGTGACGCGGCCCCGCGCGGGCGCATCGTGCATCGTCATCTCGATCACCAGGTCGCCGGATACGGCGTCCACCTGGTGGAGCGCTTCGTCGCTGATGGTCACATCCGCTTCGGCGCGGTTCAGCGCATAGCCGAAGGGCGCGTTGATCTCCGTGATGCGGTAGTGGCCGGGGCGCAGCGTTTCGGGCAGCGTCAAGGTGCCGCTTTCGTCAGTGGTGAAGGTGGTGTGCTTCACAGTCTGGGGGTAGGTCGTCACCTGCTCCACAAAGGTGTCGTTGTCCATATCGTAGATGGAGAACTCCGCGCCGGGCAGCAAAATCGTCCGGCCCGTGGCGCTGTCCACCTTGTAGATTTTCAGCTTCGCGGCGAACTCCTCGTCCAACAGCACCCGCCACACCTGGGGCTTCGTGGGGTTGTTCTCCTTGATGGTGACAATGAAATCGTCCACGGGCGCGTAATTCTTCGGCGTCGTGGTCTCGCGCACAATGTAGGTGCCGAAGGGCAGCGGGACGGAAGTGGCGTGTCCCTTCTCGTCGGTGAAGATCTCCGTTTCACCGTTCGCGCCCAGCGCCATGGGTTCCGCGCTGGAGAAGTCGTAGCTACCGTCCGCATTCTTCATCAGGTCGGATACCAGCCACGCGGTAAAACCCGCGCCTTTGATGAGATCGGCATCGGTTTTACCGTTGTTCGCGGCCTTGATGACCTGGAAGGGCTGCTTGATGACCTGCTCCTTCACGGCGGCTTCCACCAGAATCAGGTACTTGGTGGGATCGTACTTCGTGCAATCCACCTCGTACACGTTGGCATCCAGCAGATAGCCCGCGGAGGGCGTAATCTCCTTGAGGTAATACTTGCCCAGAGGCAGCCTCTCGGCCCTGGCGTCGCCCGCCGCGTCCGTGGTCATGGTCGTCACCAGCGCGTCCTTCTCATAGAGCGTGCCTGTCTTGCCGTCCGGATGGACGATGGCCTCACGGGCATACAGCGCGTACACCGCGCCGGCAAGCTGGGCGTCGCCCTGCTCGAAGGTGGTCTCAGCGTCCTTCTTGTGGAGGTTCAGCGTAGCCGTGATGCGATCATTGGAGAAGGTGTACCCATACTCCGAAACCGCCTGCGTCTGCGCGGCGGCGCTGAAAGCAAACTCGTACTTGTCCACACCGAAGGTGTAACCGGCGGGCGGCGCGACTTCTCGCACTTCATACTTGAAGCCGACAGGCAGGTCGGCGGCAAAGGCGGCGCTGCCATCCACGCCGGTCTTAATGGTTTCGATCAGGGTACCAGCGGATACGAGATTGTCGCCCTTGTAGCTGGTGATGGCGCTTACAGCGTAGATGGCAAACGTGCCGCCCGCCAGGGGATTCTTCGTTTCGCCGTCCTGCTTGTGGATGGAGACGGCGGCCTTTTGGCGCTCATTGGTGAAGGTGGTCTCGTTAAAAGCCACCTCCGCGTCCTGGCCCGCGTATTCCAGTTTCACGATGTGCTTCTCGCCCGACAGGACAAAGCCCGTGGGTGCCTGCGTCTCCGCCACGACGTAGCTGCCCAGGGGCACGTTGTTCAGCATGACCTCGCCGCTGTCGTTGGTGGTCAGGCCGTCCGCGACCACGTCGCCCTTCTGGTACATCAGCGCGCCGTCCGGGGTGTAGATGGCGCTCTCGGCGGTGACGCGGTACACCGCCCCGGAGAGCTTGCGGGTCTCATAGATGAAGCGAACGCCGGTATCGGTCATGTCCGCGCCGGTCAGCACCTCGCCGCGCTTTGTGATCTTCAGGCCCGCCGTCTGCTGCTCGTCCTTGACCATCGCCGTGACGGAATCCCCGTCTGGCATGTCCACGGTGTAAACCGTCTTGCTCAGGCGATAGCCCGTGGGCGCTTGCAGCTCCTTCAGGTAAAGGCGGGTGTATTCCCGCGCGATGGTGCAGGAGGCGGAGCCGTCCGCGCCCGTGGTCATGGTGGTCAGTTGATTGGTGCAGTCGGCATCGGAATACACACCGATGACCGCGCCTGCCAGATGCACGTCCGTGTTGGCGGCATCGGCCTTCACGATGTTCAGCGTGACCTCGCTCTTCCAGGTGACGGTGAAGTGGACGGAGCCGCCGTATTCCTCGGATGCATAGCTGCCCAGCTTCTGCGTCTTGGTGCCTGTCTTGACCACCAGCACTTTCCAGATCATGGCAATCATGCCCTTCATGTCGCCGGTCTTCCAGGTCCCGCTGACGGAGGTCGGCGCGGAGAAGTGAAAGGTCGTACCGCCGCCGATGGTCACCGTGCCGCCCGTTTGCGTCTCACCAGTACCATCGTTATGAAAGGTCACATTGTCCGGCAGCGCCAGCGAGATGGTGTTGCGATGGTCAGCGTTCAGCGTGGTGCTGGAGGTGGTCTGAACACCGCCAGTGATGCCCGTCACCTCAAGCGACTTGTCGCTCAGGCTGATGCCAGGCGAGGGCGGGTCCTCCAGACCGGCAATATAATCGATCCATTCCTGCACACGGTATTTTTTCAGGCCGCTGGACGAGCAGCCCTTCGTAGCGCTGGAATAGCTGCCAGTGAAGAAATAGCTGGCGGCGATGTGCGTCAGGATATAGCGCACGTTCGCGGAATAATCCGGGAAGAAGCTGGCGCTCAAATCCTCCGGCCCGCCGTAGCCGTAGTACAGCGTCTTGGTCAGGTTGGGATTGCTGTCCAGTATCTCCTGGGCAAAGGAACCGCCCTTCGGAGAGGTCTTGGAGGACTCCAGGCAATACGCCATCTTGCCGTTGACGGTGTACTTGAAGGTGCTCCAACTGCCCAGGCTGCTGGGATAGGTCACTTTGGAGCCGCGAACCATCTTCGCGTCACCCTCCAGCACGATGTTGTCCGGGTCAATCTCCTCCATGTCGTCCTCTTCCTCGGTGGCGTCGTCTCCCTCACCACCGTCCACGGAGGCTAGGGAAAGTGTCGGCTCCAAGATCGTCGTGAGAATCTGATCCACGGGCAGGGTGAATGCCTCGGAGGGCTCCACCTCTTCTTCCGGGGAAGGTTCTTCATCGGTACCCTCTGTGGTTTCACAGTCATCACCATCGTCGCTGGCGGCAGCATCACCATCGAGTTCTTCATCACTGTCGTCGCCGGCAGCATCGTCGCCATCATCGCCAGGGACATCTTCATCGTCCTCGGGAGTATCGACAGGGGTCTCCTCCACGATAACCTCGGTGGGTTCAGGACTCTCGACGGGTGCAAGGGTTTCGATAGGCTCGTCATAGATCTGCGGCATATCGAAGGTGGGATCAGGCGACGCCTCCGGCGTGGTTATGGTTTCCTCGCCGTCCTCGTCCTCATCATCCGAGGCGTCGTCCTCGTCAGCGGGATCGTCTGCAGATTCATCTTCGACATCGGATTCGTCGATGGAATCCTCTTCGCCCTCATCGTCGAAGTCATCCCCTTCGGGATCGTCATAATAATCCTCGTCGGAACCTGCGTCATCATAATCCTCATCGGCAAAGTCATCATCGGCTTCGTCCCAATCCTCTGAGGTCAAATCTTCGTCGGAGTGTTCGTCATCATCGTATTCTCCGGCGTATTCATCGTCTCCGAGGTCGGCGTCACCGTCTTCACCCGATTCTTCCTCCCATTCGGAAAGGTCTTCCTCGGCATCAGTTTCCTCGGAAACGTCACCCCCCTGGGGAAATTCCTCG
>JBGUQG010000300.1:0-8440 GCA_045130815.1 Christensenellales bacterium | reverse complement strand
GGGCACCCAGTTCGGCAAGATGATCGCCGCCTACAAGCGCTGGGGCGACCACGACACCGTGGCCGCCGGCGGCGTGGACGAGATGGTGAAGCTGTACGTGCGCTTCAATGAAGAGGCCAAACAGAACCCCGCCCTGAACGACGAGGGCCGCGCCTGGTTCAAGAGGATCGAGGACGCCGACCCGGAGGCGCTGGAGATATTCAACTGGTTCAAGGCCGTCACGCTGAAGGACGCCGAGCGCGTGTACGATATGCTGGGCGTGACCTTCGACAGCTATGCCGGCGAGAGCTTCTACAACGACAAGATGCAGCCCGTCATCGACGACCTGCGGGACAAGGGCCTTTTGAAGGAGGACCAGGGCGCGCAGATCGTGGATCTTTCGGACTGGGGCATGCCCCCGGCGCTGATCCTGCGCAGCGACGGCGCGACGCTGTACATGACCCGCGACTTGGCCGCCGCCAAATACCGCAAGGACACCTATGACTTCGACAAGAGCCTGTACGTGGTGGCCTACCAGCAGGACCTGCACTTCCGCCAGCTGTTCAAGGTGCTGGAGCTGATGGGCTATGAATGGTCCAGGGCCTGCGAGCACGTGGCCTTCGGCATGGTCTCCTACGAGGGCGAGGCCCTGTCCACCCGCGAGGGTCACGTGGTGTACCTGGACGAGCTGCTGACCCAGGCCGTGGAAAAGGCCCGGGCCATCATCGAGGAAAAGAGCCCGGAGCTTGAGAACAAGGACGAGGTCGCCCGCCAGGTGGGCATCGGCGCGGTGGTGTTCTTCGACCTGTACAACAACCGCATCAAGGACATCGATTTCACCTGGGAGCGGGCGCTGAACTTCGACGGCGAGACCGGCCCCTACGTGCAGTACACCCACGCCCGGGCCTGCTCGGTGCTGCGCAGGGCCGCGGAGGCCGAAAAGGCCGAGCCGGACTTCTCCGCCCTCGCCGACCCCTTCAGCCAGGACGTGGTGCGCCTGATCGAGCAGTTCCCCGACATCCTGAAGAGCGCCGTGAACCGCAGCGAGCCCAGCATGGTCACCCGCTTCGCCGTGGACCTGGCCCAGGCCTTCAACAAGTTCTACTATGAAAACAAGGTGATGGTGGACGAGCCCGGCACCCGCGCCGCAAGGCTGCTGCTGACCGACATCGTGCGCCAGACCCTGAAACAAGCCCTGTACCTGATCGGCGTGGAGGCGCCGGAGCGGATGTAGGGCGCTTCGCGCCAGATTGGCGTGTGACGTTGAAGCCAGCCAGGCTATACACGGAAGATCCTTCACCCCGTTCAGGATGACAGGCGCAATATAATCACCAACGACTGCTTCATGCTTCATGAGGCAGTCGTTTATATTGAACCATGTTCTGCAGAATACACGGCATTAAAAATCCAGCTTTTTTCACTTTAAGTTCATTCCTATGTAGCATCTTTTCGATAAAAACAGGGTATAATTGACCATAGCAAAGTCAAGGGGGAAGATGTAAATGAAAAAATACCCCGGAATGCGCAAGCTGTACTATCAGCTTGGCGGAAAACGCGAAACCGCGACGGAAAAGGCCAGGGAACTCAGGGAAAGCTATTCCTCGATCACGCCGGAGTTTTCCATCAGCGGGTTTCCGTCGTTCATCGTATACTGTGATGAAATGGTCAATCAGCTGAGAAGTATCCGCGCCATTTGCCGTTACATCGACATCCTTGACCGGGAATTGCCGGACGTCGCAAAAAACCAGTTCTTCCGCAGGGCCATCATCGAAGAGATCCAGCAATCGAACGAAACCGAAAACGTTCGCAGCACCCGGAAGGAGATCAGCGATTCGTTGGACGCCATCGATCGCGGGAAGCGGGGACGGCGGTTTGACGGTATGGTTCGCAAATACAGCCTGTTGGTCTCAAAGCCCGTTATTCCGCTCGAATCCTGCCAGGATGTCAGAAAGCTGTACAATGAATTCATACTGGATGAGGTAATCCAGGAGAATCCCGACAACGCACCGGACGGCCTGTACTTCAGACATGGACCGGTATCAGTGCGCAACAGGCACGATATCGCAATCCACAAGGGGATATTCCCAGAGGATGCCGTCAATGAAGCCATGGAGCACGCGCTTGCCTTCCTCAACGACACGGGCTACGACCCGCTGATCCGCATCGCCGCCTTCCACTTCATGTTTGCGTATATCCATCCCTTTTATGATGGAAACGGAAGGATGACCCGGTTCATCAGCAGCGCGAAGCTGATGGAGAACGATGTGTATCTGCTCGTGGCGCTGCGGCTGTCGCATGTCATAAAAAACAACAGGAGCCGCTACTACGCGCTGTTCAAGGATACAAACGACAGGCACAATTACGGCGACATGACGCTCTTCATCATCGGGTTCCTGGATTTTATACTCGAGGCCTGCACGCAGGTATCAGAATTCCTGGCCGATAAAAAGGAGCGCATACTGCACTACTTCGACGTAATAGACCGCTTGGAACTGTCGCACGAGGCCAACGAAGTGCTGTCCATACTGGTACAGGTATCCGTTTGCGAAAGCAGGAGTCTGAATATTACCGCCATAGAGAAGGCGAGCGGCGTCAGCAAGTACCAAATCAAGAACCACCTGTCTGAAATTAAACCCCTGTGTGAGATTACAGACAGCGGGCGTTCCCGGCTGTATCGCGCGGATTTGGACGCGCTGGATCAGCACTTTGAGTAAATTGATGGTAAACTACCGCAACTCATACCCCGTGCCCCTCAAAACCCCGACCGCGCGGTCGAGGTTTTCTTCTTTCACGAGGACATAGTCGGTATCGTAGGTGGACACGGCGAAAATACCGATCTGCGCGTCGGCGAGAACCGTGGCGATCCTTGACAGTATGCCGGTCAGCGAAAAATCAAGCTGGCCGACGATCCTCAGGGCCCGCCAGCCGTCCTCCCGGGCGAGGGTATGCGCGGGGACCCTGTCCGTCTCGCACACCAGGGACAGCTCATTGTCGGTGCTGCCGATGAAGTACAGCCCGTCCATGGAAAAGCCCGCCAGCCCCTCCACCTTGCACACGGTCAGTTCCTGGGGCAGGATCTCAAGCTGAAGCATATGTACCTCCGTTTTTGTCGCAACGTACAAATCCTTCGCTTCGCTCAGTCTGACAAACGACGCGAATCGTGTCGTCCTGAGCGCAGCGAAGGATCTGTTCCTGTTCCCTGTTCCCTGTTCCCTGTTCCCTATTCCCTGGGTCCACCGGACTGTTTTCCGGGCGTTCGGTGTCCCTATTCCACTGGCCTGGAAAACACGTCGCCGAAGATATCCAGCGCCTCGTCCAGCAGCGCTTCATTCAGGGAAGCCATGTAGCTGGTGCGCAACAGGCACAGGTCCGGCGGGGTAGCCGGGGGCAGCACGGGGTTCACGTACACGCCGGCCTCGTACAGCTGGCGGGCGCGCAGCAGCGTGGCCTCGGCGGTGTAGGTGTAGATGGGGATGATGGGCGTCTCGGCCTCGATGATCGGGATGCCCCGCTCCTTCAGGCCCTTGCGCATGTAGGCGGACAGCTGGGACAGCCGGGTCACGATCTCGGGATGGGCCTCGATGTATCTCAGCGACGCCAGGGCGATGGCCGCGCTGGCCGGGGTGATGGAGGCGGAGAATATGAACGGGCGGGAGTTGTGGCGCACGAAATCCACCACCGTGGCGTCGGCCACCAGGTAGCCGCCCAGGCTGGCCAGCGACTTGGAGAAGGTGCCCATGATCAGGTCCACTTCATCCTCCAGGCCGAAGTGGCTGGCCGTGCCGCGGCCGCCCTCGCCGATCACGCCAAGGCCGTGGGCGTCGTCCACCATGACCCGCGCGCCGTACTGTTTGGCCAGCTTCACGATCTCAGGGAGCTTCGCGATGTCGCCGCCCATGCTGAACACGCCGTCGGTGACGATCAGGCACCCGGCGCTCTCCGGAACCTTCTTCAGCTGGATCTCCAGCTCCTCCATGTTGCTGTGGCCGTAGGTCAGCATCCTGCCGTAGCTCAGCTTGCAGCCGTCATAGATGGAGGCGTGGTTCTCCTTGTCGCAGATCACGTAGTCGCCGTGGCCCACGATGGCGCTGATGATGCCCAGGTTGCTCTGGAAGCCCGTGGAGAAGGTGCAGCAGGCTTCCTTGTGCAGAAATTTCGCCAGCTCGTCCTCCAGCTCCAGGTGCAGCTTCAGCGTGCCGTTCAGGAAACGGGAGCCCGAGCAGCCGGTGCCGTACTGCTCCAGCGCCTTCAGGCCCGCCTCCTGAACCTCGGGGCAGGTGGTCAGCCCCAGATAGTTGTTGCTGCCCAGCATGATGCGGCGCTTGCCCTCCATGATGACCGTGGTGTCCTGGCGGGTCTCCAGCGCGTGGAAGTAGGGATAGATGCCCTTCTCCCTCAGCTCGTTGGCCAGGGAGTATTCATAGCACTTCTTGAACAGATCCAATGTCGCGTCCCCCTCGCAGTCGTTTTTCACAGGTGAACCGCCGCCGCTCTCCCGACGGCGCGGTGACAGGCATAGATTGCTTCACTATTATAACACAATAAAGCACCCCCGCCTGTGCTTTTTTGTTTTATGCAGGTAAAATCGACATTGAGAGGGGCCCAAACCCATTTACAAATCCGGGAAATCGGGTATAATGGAAGCGTATATGACCGCGTAGAAGGGAACCGCCCACAGCCGAAAGGCATTCAGCGAGCCGGAGTATGGTGCAAGTCCGGAGGCCGGGGTTGTGGGGCATCCTCCCGGAGCGGCGGACCGAAACCGCGGGGTGCGGCAGTAGGCTCCGACGGGCGCGCCCGTTACAGCGCGATCAAGCGGGCATGGCTTTCCATGCCAATTTGGGTGGTACCGCGAAGCGCCTTCGTCCCATGGGATGAGGCGAATTTTTTTATGGGGAGGAAACACGGAAATGATCGAAAAGGTCTCCACCGCGCTGGATTTCCTGGCGCGCGAGAAGGAAGTCGTGAGGTTCTGGAACGACAACGACATCTTCAAAAAGAGCATGAAGAACCGGGAGGGCCAGCAGGTCTGGACCTTCTTTGACGGCCCTCCGACGGCCAACGGCAAGCCCCACATCGGCCACATCGAGACCCGCGCCATCAAGGACCTGCTGCCCCGCTATCACACCATGAAGGGCCAGCTGGTCACCCGCAAGGCGGGCTGGGACACCCACGGCCTGCCGGTGGAGCTGGAGGTCGAGCGCATGCTGGGCCTGGACGGCAAGGAGCAGATCGAGGCCTACGGCATCGAGCCCTTCATCCAAAAGTGCAAGGAATCCGTGTGGAAGTACAAGGGCGAATGGGAGCGCATGTCCGAGCGCGTGGGCTTCTGGGCCGACATGGAAAACCCCTACATCACCTATGACAACAACTACATCGAATCGGTGTGGTGGAGCCTGAAGCAGGTGGCCGACAAGGGCCTGCTGTACAAGGGCCACAAGGTGGTGCCCTACTGCCCCCGCTGCGGCACCGCGCTGTCCAGCCATGAGGTATCCCAGGGCTACAAGGAGGTCAAGGAGCGCTCCGCGGTGGTGCGCTTCAAGGTGGTCGATCAGGACAACACCTGGATCTACGCCTGGACCACCACGCCCTGGACGCTGCCCAGCAACGTGGCGCTGTGCGTGAACCCGGAGGAGACCTACGCCCGCTTCGACTACGACGGCCGCACCATCATCATGGGCGAGGCGCTGATCGGAAAGGTGCTGGGCGAGGACGCCGTGGTCACCAACAAGATCACCTTCCCCGGCATCGAGCTGAAGGGCCTGCGGTACGAGCCGCTGTTCGACTTCCAGCGCGAGGCCATCCAGGGCGCCGACAACGCGCAGAACGCCTGGACCGTGGTCTGCGACGACTACGTGACCATGACCGACGGCACCGGCGTGGTGCACCAGGCCCCCGCCTTCGGCGAGGACGACGCCCGCGTGGGCCGGGAGAACAACATCCCCTTCCTGCAGCTGGTGGACGCCAAGGGCGAGATGGACAAGGTGACCTACTGGCCCGGCGTGTTCGTGAAGAAGGCCGATCCGATGATCCTGCAGTGGCTGGAGGAGCAGGGCAAGCTGGTGGACGCGCCTTACTTCACCCACGACTATCCCTTCTGCTGGCGCTGCGACACCCCGCTGATCTACTATGCCCGCAGCACCTGGTTCATCCGCATGACCGCCGTGCGCGACCGGCTGGTGGCCAACAACCGCACCGTGAACTGGTATCCGGACAACATCAAGGAGGGCCGCTTCGGCAACTTCCTGGAGAACGTGATCGACTGGGGCCTGTCCCGCGAGCGCTATTGGGGCACGCCGCTGCCGGTGTGGGTGTGCAAGTGCGGCAAGACCCACGTGATCGGCAGCCGCGCGGAGCTGAAGGAGCTCGGAAACAATGTTCCCGACGACATCGAGCTGCACCGCCCCTACATCGACCAGGTGACCCTCACCTGCCCGGACTGCGGCGGCGAGATGCGCAGGACCCCCGAGGTCATCGACTGCTGGTACGATTCCGGCAGCATGCCCTTTGCCCAGTGGCACTATCCCTTTGAGAACAAGGAGATCTTCGAGGCCAACTTCCCGGCCAACTTCATCTCCGAGGCCATCGACCAGACCCGCGGCTGGTTCTACACGCTGATGGCGATCAGCACGCTGCTGTTCGACAAAAGCCCCTTTGAGAACTGCGTGGTGCTGGGCCATGTGCAGGACGCCGAGGGCAAGAAGATGTCCAAGCACCTGGGCAACGTGATCGACCCCTGGGACGTGCTGGACAAGCAGGGCGCGGACGCCGTGCGCTGGTACTTCTACGCCAACGGCGCGCCGTGGCTGCCCACCCGCTTCTCCGGCGAGCTGGTCAGCGAGCTGCAGAGCAAGTTCATGGGCACGCTGTGGAACACCTACGCCTTCTTCTGCATGTACGCGTCCATCGACGGCTATGTGCCCTCCGAGCACGTGGCCGACGAGAAGGACCTGACGCTGATGGACCATTGGGTGCTGTCCCGCCTGAACAGCCTGGTGAAGGATGTGGACCAGGGCCTGACCGAGTATAAGATCACCGAGTCCGCCCGCGCCATCCAGGCCTTCGTGGACGAGCTGTCCAACTGGTACGTGCGCCTGTCGAAGAGCCGCTTCTGGGGCAAGGACTGGACCGGCGACAAGAAGGCCGCCTACCAGACGCTGTACACCGTGCTGACCACGCTGTGCAAGCTGGCCGCGCCCTTCATCCCCTTCATGACCGAGACCATGTACCGCAACCTGGTGGCCGGCGTGGTGGAGGGCGCGCCGGAGAGCGTGCACCTGTGCGATTATCCGGTGTGCGAGGAATCCAGGATCAACAAGCAGTTGGAAGCGGAGATGGACGAGGTCGCCCAGGCGGTCACGCTGGGCCGCGCCTGCCGCAACGCCGCCAACATCAAGGTGCGCCAGGCCCTGTCCACGCTGTACGTGAAGGGCAGCAGGCTGTCCGAGGCCTGCGCGGCACTGATAAGGGACGAGCTGAACGTGGAAGCCGTGGAGTTCATCGACGACGCCCGCGCCTTCACGTCCTATCAGATCAAGCCCCAGATGAAGACGCTGGGCCCGAAGTACGGCAAGCTGCTTGGCAAGATCGGCGCTTACCTGAAGGACGTGGACGGCAACGCCTTCGTGGACGCCCTGGAGAAGGACGGCGCGGTGAAGTTCGACATCGAGGGCACGGAGGTGTCCCTGACCGCGGACGACTGCCTGATCGCCCCGGCCCAGAAGCCCGGCTTCGTGGCCCAGACCGAGGGCGACATGACCGCCGTGATCGACACCAACCTGACGCCGGAGCTGATCGAGAAGGGCTTCGTGCGCGAGGTGATCAGCAAGCTGCAGACCATGCGCAAGGAGGCCGGGTTTGACGTGGTGGACCGCATCACCGTAACCTATGAGGCCAGCGACGCCCTGGCCCCGGTGATCGCCAGGAACGCCGACGCCATCGCCGCCGCCACCCTGGCCACCGCCATCACCGAAGGCTCCGCCCCCTTGGACGCCTATTCCAAGGATTGGAACATCAACGGCGAAAAGGCCGCGCTGAGCGTGAGGAAGAACGGCTGATACCGACATGAAGCGCGCCGGACGATGTTGTCACATCGTCCGGCGCGTTGCGTTTTGGCTCCAAAAGCCTTCCCCTTTGGGGAAGGTGGATCACCGCGAAGCGGTGAGACGAATGAGGTCCTGGAGCATATCAGGCGCGTGGCGATATGTATGGGGACCTCATCCGCCCCTTCGGGGCACCTTCCCCAAAGGGGAAGGCAATTTACCGCGGCAGCCACTATTCCTGTTCCCTGTTCCCTGCTCCCTGTTCCCTGGGTCTACCGACCCCACCGACGGGGGCCTACCAAACGCGCGCCCCCAATGCTGCGCATTGGGTGCCATCGCGCACGGACGGGCCCGTTCTCGCTGAAAACAGCACACTGTGCTGTTTTCCGGGCGCTCGAACCACTGAAAACTCTCCACTG
>JBGUQG010000299.1:0-3580 GCA_045130815.1 Christensenellales bacterium | reverse complement strand
GAACGGCAAGCCCTACATGAAGGCGAAGTAGACCTGATAAACGCATTCCGGCGGGGGGCGGCCAGGGCTGCCTCCCTCTCTTTTGCGCGCAGCTCAAATTGTTAATAATCCTTCTCATTTGTTTTGTAAATGAATCAGAAAATTAATAGTTTGAGGCTGATATTGTGCTATAATATCACTGTATCAAATTGTGTGCCGCAACGGTGTACAAAGGGAGGAGAATTCACATGGGAAAGCTGATTAACGAATTCAAGGACTTTGCGATGAAGGGCAACGTCGTCGATATGGCCATCGGCGTTGTTATCGGCGGCGCGTTCGGCGCGATCGTCTCCAGCGTGGTGGAGGACCTGATCACCCCCATCATCGGCGCGATCTTCGGACAGCCGGACTTCTCCGCGATCAAGGTTGGCCCCATCGCGCTGGGCAACTTCATCAACGCCGTGGTCAACTTCCTGATCATCGCGATCTGCCTGTTCGCCGTGGTGAAGGGCATCAACAAGCTGAAGAAGCCCGCGCCGGCTGCCAAGCCCGCCCGCACCTGCCCCTTCTGCAAGAGTGAGATCGCCGATGACGCGACCCGCTGCCCCCACTGCACTTCCGAGCTGAAGCTGGCGAAGTAAGGGCATCCGCAAGGAATCAAGGGATATCATGGTATCGGCGTCGATCGTGGATTGACGCCGATATTCCATGTGTGGACATGCTTTCATGAGACAATCGCTGCAGAAAAAGCTGAACGTCAAAAAGGCCGCCCGCTTTGCCGTGATCATCAACGCGATGCAGATCCTGGCAATGGTGACGGTGCTTTTGTACGCCGTTTTCAGGGGGCCGGTGGAGGGCCGCCTGGTGGAGATCAGCGCCATAGCCGCGGCGCTGCTGATCGTTTCCTGGGGCGCGATACTGGACATCCGCGAGGCCCTGAACGCCGGCAAGATCGCCGACCAGGCCCAGATGCTGGAGGAGGCCTACGGCCAGCTGGAGGCCCTGAACGGCACACTGCGCAAGCAGCGGCACGATTTCATGAACCATTTGCAGGTGGTTTTCTCACTGCTGGAGCTGAACGAATCGGCGGAGGCCATGCGCTATGTTGAAAGCGTGTACGGCGACATCAAGAAGACCGGCAGCGCATTGAAGACCGCGCTGCCCGCCGTGAACGCGCTGATCGCCGCCAAGCGCCAGGACTGCGAGGATCACGGCATCCGCATGGAGCTGAATATCGCCTCCGGCTGGCAGGAGCTGCCCGTGCCGGGATGGGAGATGTGCCGCGTGCTGGGCAATCTGATCGACAACGCCCGGGACGCGCTGCTGGAGGACGCTTCAAACGCTGACAGGCGCATACGGCTTGCCATCGACGAGACGCCGGGAGCCTACAGCTTCCGTGTTTCCAACAACGGGCCCGCCATTCCCCCGTCGATGCAGCGCAAGATCTTTCAGATGGGCTTCACCACCAAGAGCGACGGTCACGGCTCGGGCCTGGCCATCGTCGAGGAGATACTGAAGCGCTACGGCGGCGGCATCCACGTGGAATCCGGCGACGAAAGCACTTCCTTTATCGGCACCATACCAAAGCAGATCGTGGAAAACCCCGCCGAATGACCCGGCGGGGTTCGCTTCACCCGTTTTGAGATGCGAATTCCTCCAACGCCGCCAGTACCTCGGCGGCGCTGTTCATTTGATTGACGCGCACACGGAATCGGGAGGCTTCCTTCATGCCGTGCACGTACCAGGCGATGTGCTTTCGCATCTGCAGCACCGCCAGCTTCTCGCCAAACAGGGCCTGCTCCAGCCGGAAATGGCGGGCCGCCATTTCCACGCGCTCCGCCGGGGTGGGCGGTACCGGCGTCTCTCCCCGCAGCGCGGCGGCGATCTCCCGGAAAACCCAGGGGTTGCCCTGGGCCGCCCGTCCGACAATCACCGCGTCGCAGCCGGTTTCGTCCATCATGCGCAGAGCGTCCGCGCCGCTCGTCACGTCGCCGTTGCCGAACACGGGAATGGACACGGCCCGCTTCACAGCGCGTATGACGCTCCAGTCCGCCCGGCCGGCATATTGCTGATCCCGTGTGCGGGCGTGCACGGCGATGGCCAGAGCCCCGCTGTCCTCGCAGATCCTGGCCACCCGGACCGCATTGACGCTTTCCGCGTCCCAGCCGGATCGGATCTTCGCCGTCACCGGCAGCCTCGTGGCGTCGGTCAGGGCCCGCACGATGTCGCCGATCCGTTCCGGCGTGCGCATCAGGGCGCTTCCCTCCCCATTGCCGGTGATCTTCGGCGCGGGACATCCGAAGTTCAGGTCAAAGAACTGAAAGCCCACGCCCTCCAGCTGCCGCGCCGCTTCGGCGATATAGGCCGGATCGCTGCCGAACAGCTGCAGGCCCGCCACGCCCTCGCCGGGAAGGCGCCTCAACAGGTCCAGCGCGTTGGGGTTTCTGCCGCCGGAAAACACCCAGCCCTTGGCCGACAGCATCTCGCTGACCGACCAGGCCGCGCCCTGCTCATGGCACAGCAGGCGCATGGCCGCGTCCGTCACACCGGCCATCGGCGCAAGGCCCGCGCCGCGGGTATAGGGCAGGATATCCGAAAGCTTGCTCATCTTCATCCTCCGAATCTGTGGGCTCATCCTCATAAGTATAGCAATATCCCGGGGCAAATGTCAATTACTTACCGATTTGTGGGTGTAGCGGCCTTATAATTCATGAATTGGCTTGCATTTCCATCATGCAATCGTGTATAATATGATAGGTGTTTTTTGTACAGCACTCGTCGGATGAATAAAGGCCCGACCGCATATGGTATAGGCGAACGCCCATGTCACGCGGGAGGGATCGATATGAAGAAGCATTGGGGAACGAGGCCCAGGCATATCCGCGCGGAGTCGCCCGCGCTGGAGTGGGCCCGGGACGTGACCGGCGGCTGCGCGCGGACCACCGCCATCGGCAGCCGCAGCCTGTTGGTGGAGAACCACACCTCCATCGCGGATTTCTCCGAGCAGAGGGTGCTGCTGAATACCCGGAGCGGGCCGCTGTGCGTCCTCGGCTCCGGCCTGTCGCTGAAGGACTTGCGCCCCGGAGCGCTGATCGTGCGCGGAAGCATACGGCGAGTGGAGCTGCCCTGCGAGGGGGGTGACGCGTCCGATGAACCGTGACATCACGATCCGGGTGGATTGCCTGATGCCCGCGCGGCTGCTCGGGCGGGCGCTTTCCCAGGGCGCGCGCTTTGAATCGGTCCGCCTGCGGGGCGAAAAGCGCATGATCTTGCGGTGCGACGCCGCCAGCGCAAGGATACTGCTCATGCTGTGCCGGCGCTTCTCCCTGCCCGCGAAGGTGGTGCATCGGGGTGGCTGCAGCGGGCTCATCCTTCTTGCCGGGCGCAGGCGCACGCTGCCGGTTGGGCTGATGGTGTTTGTCGCGCTATGCGCACTGTTCCTGACGCGGATCTGGCGGGTGGACGTCGCCTTTTCCGGGGACGCCGCCGATTCGGGCGACCGCGACGCACTGCGGGCCACGATCGCGGCGGAGGGCATCGTTCCCGGCACGCCGAAGGGAGATGTCGATCCCGGCCTTCTGGCACAGCGGTTGACGGCGTC
>JBGUQG010000298.1:0-7631 GCA_045130815.1 Christensenellales bacterium | reverse complement strand
GCCGGTGGCCATGGTGCACTGCAACAACTGCACCAGCGACCTGAACGCCTGGGTGAAGCTGTTCGGCGAATTCGCCGAGGTGATGGGCCTGAAGCCGGACGCCAACGCGCTGTACGGCACGCTGTACCGCAAGGCCCTGGAGGCGGACGCCGACTGCGGCGGCCTGCTGGCCTACAACTATTACTCCGGCGAGCACATCACCGGCTTCGAGGAGGGCCGCCCGCTGTTCGCGCGCACGCCCGAGAGTCGCTTCACGCTGGCCAACTTCATGCGCACCCATCTGTACGCGGCGCTGTCGTCGCTGAAGATCGGCCTGAACATCCTGCTGGATGACGAGGGCGTGCAGGTGGACCGGATCCTGGGCCACGGCGGCCTGTTCAAGACCAAGGGCGTGGGCCAGAGCATCATGGCGGCGGCAATGAACGTGCCTGTGGCCGTGATGGAGACCGCCGGCGAAGGCGGCGCGTGGGGCATCGCGCTGCTGGCCGGGTATATGGCCGACCGCAGGGACGGCGACACCCTGGAGGGCTACCTGTCGGACAGGATCTTCGCCGGCAAGCTGGGCGAGGTCGTTGCGCCCAGGCCGGAGGATGTCGCCAGCTTCAACGACTACATTCGGCGCTATACCGCGGGCCTGCCCATCGAGAAGGCCGCGGTGGAAACCATGCGGTAATGACATTGGGTACGGGGATGGCGGCTGCCATGCGGCTGCCGTCCCTGTTTTTGTTTGCGGAAGAGCGTTGCCACCGTCTTTGTCCTCGCCCTCGTCTTTGTTTTTGTCTTTGTCTTTTGTCTTTTGTCTTTGTCTTGGTCTTTGTCTTAGTCTTGGCTGCCATCGCATGCCATCGCATGCCATCGCCGGCGAGAACCGCGACCGGTCTGCTTTACCTGAATGATCAAATCATGAACCGTGGATCAAAACCCGATAAACCTTGACTTTTCAGCGCCGGTATGATAGGATTATGAAGGTATATTGTGCCTGTTTTATGGGATTTTGGCGCGCTGCGCCACGATAAGGAGAAGCTGCTGTGATCGACGGACTGGTTTCCATCATTACGCCGTGCTACAACGCGGGTCGGTTTGTCGCCGAGACCATCGAATCGGTGCTCGGGCAGACCTGGACCCAATGGGAGATGATCGTTGTGGACGACGGCTCGTCGGACGCCTCCGCCGACATCGTGGCGCGCTATGCGGACCGGGACGGGCGCATCCGCCTGTTCCGCCAGCAGAACGCCGGCACCGCCTGCGCGCGCAACGTCGCCATGCGGCTGGCCCGGGGCCGCTACATCGCCCTGCTGGACGCGGACGACGTGTGGGAGCCGGAGTTCCTCGAAAAGCAGCTGGCCTTCATGAAGCGGAACGACGCCGTCTGCGTGTGCAGCGCCTATCGCCGCATCAACGAGCGCTCGGAGGAGATCCTGCGCCCCACGGTGCCCAAGCCGGTGATCACCCCCGCGGACATGCGGGTGATGAACCGCATCGGGTGCCTCACCGGGCTGTACGACGCCCGGAAGCACGGCAAGGTCATGCTGCATGAGGAGCTGAAGTCCATTCGCGACGACTATGCCTACTGGTACGACATCGTGAAGCTGGAGGGCAGGGCCTACGGCAACCCGGAGCTCCTGGCCCGCTACCGCGTGCTGTCCGGCAGCACCACCGGCAACAAGTGGAACCTGGTGGCAAAGCAGTTCAGCTTCTACCGGCACTACCTGGGCGAGGGGGTGCTCACCGCGCTGCTGAACACCGCCCGGTGGGGCATCTCCGGCATACGGAAGTTTTCGTAGATCGAGGCGTATAACGTGAACAACACCGTGGCCGCCATCGTTGTGACCTACAACCGGCGGGAGCTGGTCCTGGAGTGCGTGGATTGCCTGGCGCGCCAGACGGCCCCGGCGGACATCCTCGTGATCGACAACGCCAGCACCGACGGCACCGGGCGCGCCCTGGAGCCGCTGGCGCAAAGCGGCGCGATCCGCTATGTCAATACCGGCCGGAACCTTGGGGGTGCGGGCGGTTTTCAGTATGGCGTGCGGCTGGCGGTGAAGCTGGGCTACGCGCTCTTATGGATCATGGACGACGATTCCATGCCCACGCCCACGGCGCTCCAGGCGCTGCTGGACGCGGCGGCGGACGCGGGGGAGTACGGCTTCCTCTCCGGCAGGGCCCTGTGGACGGACGGCAGCCTGTGCCGCATGAACGTGCAGCGGGACCTGCGCATGAACAACCTTTCGGATTTCTCCACCGCCCTGGTGCCCTGCGGCGCGGCCACGTTCGTATCGCTCCTGGTGCCCGCCCGCGTGGTGCGGGACGTGGGCCTGCCCATCGGCGAATTCTTCATCTGGGCCGACGACCTGGAGTATACCCGCCGCATCTCCCGAAAGTATCCCTGCTACGTGGTGCCCGCCAGCGTGACGGTGCACAAATGCCAGGCCAACAACGGCGGCAACATCTCCACCGACACGGCGGAGCGGATCGACCGCTACCGCTATGCCTATCGCAACGAGGTCTACGTGTATCGCAGGGAGGGCTTCAGCGGATACAGGCGGCTTCTGCTCAGGACGCCGCTGCACATACTGCGGGTGCTCGCAAAGGCCCGGGACAAGCGCCTGCTGCGCATCCGTGTGATCCTGGGGGCCACGCTGAAGGGCTTCGCGTTTCATCCTGAAATAGAGTATATCGACCAAGCGCCGGGGGGCGGAAGATGAAAGTTATTGAGATCAACGTGGACGACGTGGGCCTGGGCGGCGTGTACGCGCTGGTGAACAGCGTGATCCGACACAAGCCGCAGGAACTTCAGATCGACATCGCCTGCATCGCCCGTTTTGAAAATCCGGAGAACGTGCGCGCCCTGAACGAGCTGGGCGTGAACGTGCGCTACATCGGCACGGACGGGGGGCTCGCCTCGCGCCCGGGGGCCTACTACCGCAACGCCCTGAAGCTGCTCTCGGAGGGCGGCTATGACTGCGCCCACATCCACGGCGACCTGGCCTACCTGCTGCTGATCTTCGCCCGGGCGGCGAAGAAGGCGGGGGTGAGAAGGATACTGCTGCACTCCCACGCGGCGGGCATCGACGGCCGCCTTCGCCGGGTGAAGGGGGCGCTGCACGCGCTGACCCGGCGCGGCCTTGTCCGCTGGGCCACCGACTTCGCCGCTTGCTCGGACCGGGCGGCGGCCTGGATGTACCCGAACCTGCCCGCCGGGCGGGTGCGCATGGTGAACAACGGCGTGGAGGTGGAGCGCTTCGCCTTCGATCCCGAAAAACGGCGGCGGCTGCGGGGCGAGCTGGGCCTTTCGGACGCCTTCGTGGTGGGCCACGTGGGGCGCTTTGCCTGGCAGAAGAACCACGCGTACCTGCTGGAGGCCTTCCGGGCAATCAGATCGCGGATCCCGGAGGCCAGGCTGCTGCTGGTGGGCGAGGGCCCGCTGTTTGACGAGACCCGGCAACGGGCGGAGGACCTGGGCGTCCAGGATGGCGTGATCTTCTACGGGGCCAGCTATGACGTGGCGGGCCTGATGCAGGCCATGGACCTGTTCCTGCTGCCCTCCCGGTTCGAGGGGCTGCCGGTCTCCGGCGTGGAGGCCCAGGCCGCGGGGCTGCCGGTGATCTTCTCCGACGCGATCACCCGCCAGGCCCGGCTGACGGAGAACGCCTGGTTCCTGCCCGCGGACGACGGGGCCCTTTCCCAATGGGCGGAGCGGGCTGAGGCTGTGGCGAAGCTGGACGCGGACCGCGCCGCGGGCGCGGTGGCCGTTCGCCGGGCGGGCTTCACGGCCCAGGACACGGTGGGCGCGTTCCTGGCCCTCTACGGCGAAGGGGGCGGCGGGGCATGATCTACATCGTCAGCCACAAGAACGTGCCGCTTCCCAAGCGGGTGGGCTACCAGCCCATCCAGGTGGGCGGCGCGGCGGAGGACTTTCCCGGCTACATCCGGGACGACACCGGCGACAACATCAGCGGGAAGAACGCGAACTACTGCGAGCTCACCGCGCTGTACTGGATCTGGAAGAACGTGGAGGCGCCCTTCAAGGGGCTGGTACACTACCGCCGCTACTTTGGGCGCAGGGTGCTCAGCAGCCGCCGGGGCGACATACTGAGCTACGAGAGGCTGTGCGCCATGCTCCGGGACCGGGACATCGTGCTGGCCCGGCCGACGGTCTACCACGTGAACGCCCGACAGCAGCTGCAGATGGAGTGCTGCGCGCCGGAGAACTTCGACCGCCTTCGGGACGCCGTGGCGCGGCTGAGCCCGGCGACGCTGCCCGCCTTCGACGCCTTTTTCGCCGGGAACCGGGCCAGCCAGTACAACCTGATGTTCTGCCGGGGCGATCTGTTCGACGCCTACTGCGCCTGGGTGTTCCCGATACTGTTTGAACTGGAGAAGGGCGTGGACCTGACCGGCGAGAGCGACTACCGCAAGCGGCTGTACGGCTTTCTGGGCGAGCGGCTTCTGAACGTGTGGGCGGCGTACAATCGCCTGAGGGTCGCCTGCGCGCCGGTGGTCAGCACCGAGTACACGCTGAAGGACCATCTGACCTATTGGCGCAGGGACGTGACCAACGCGCTGCGCTTCAAATTACAACACAAAGGGGAATGAACGATGAAATATGATTATCTGATCGTCGGCGCTGGCCTGTTCGGCGCGACCTTTGCCCGCCAGGCCGCGGACGCCGGCAAGAAGGTATTGATGATCGACCGCAGGGGCAACATCGCCGGCAATGTGTACACCGAGGACGTGGAGGGCATCCACGTGCACGTGTACGGGGCCCACATCTTCCACACCAACAACCGCCGGGTGTGGGACTATGTGAACCGCTTCGCCGACTTCAACCGCTTTACCAACGCGCCGGTGGCCAACTACAAGGGCGAGCTGTACTCGCTGCCCTTCAACATGTACACCTTCAACAAGATGTGGGGCGTGGTGACGCCGGAGCAGGCCGCCGCGAAGATCGCCGAGCAGCGCCGGGAGATCACCGGCGAGCCGAAGAACCTGGAGGAGCAGGCCGTCAGCCTGGTGGGCCGGGACATCTTTGAAAAGCTGGTGAAGGGCTATACCGAAAAGCAGTGGGGCCGGGACTGCAGGGACCTGCCCGCCTTCATCATCAAGCGCCTGCCCGTGCGGCTGACCTTTGACAACAACTACTTCAACGCGCTGTACCAGGGCATCCCCATCGGCGGCTACACGCCCCTGGTGGAGAACCTCTTAAGGGGCATCGAGGTGCGCCTGAACTGCGATTACTTCGCCGACAGGGCGGCCCTGGACGCGCTGGCGGACAAGGTGGTCTACACCGGCCCCATCGACGCCTACTTCGACTATCGCCTGGGCACGCTGGAGTATCGCTCCGTGCGGTTCGAGACCGAGCTTTTGGACATCCCCAACTTCCAGGGCAACGCCGCCGTGAACTACACCGACCGGGAGACGCCCTTTACCCGCATCATCGAGCACAAGTGGTTCGAGTTCGGCAGGGACGCCGAGGGCAACGACCTGCCCAAGACCGTCATCAGCCGCGAATACAGCAGCGAGTGGAAGAAGGGCGACGAGCCCTACTATCCCGTGAACGACGAGAAGAACGGCGCGCTGTACCAGGCCTATAAGGCCCTGGCCGAAAAGGAGCGGAAGGTCATCTTCGGCGGCCGCCTGGGCGAATACAAGTACTACGACATGGACCAGGTGATCGACGCGGCGCTGAAGCTGTGTGAAAAGGAACTGGGACACTGAATTGGGAATGGGGGATTGATCCCCCATTCCTCAATTTTCCATCGCCCTTCCGACGTCTCCGATCAGCTCGTCCACATCCTCCGCCCTCGTCGCCCAGCTGGTGCAGAAGCGCACGGCGGTGCGGCGCTCGTCCACGCGCTGTATGGTGGAAAACCCGTACTTTTCGCGCAGGACGTCCAGCGCGGCGTCGGGCAGGATCGGGAACTGCTGGTTGGTGGGGCTGTCCACCAGGAAGGGTACGTTCAGCGAGACAAGGGCCTCCTTCAGCCGCAGGGCCAGTTCGATGGCGTGGCGGGACAGGGTCATGTACAGGCCGTCCTTCAGCATCTCCTCGAACTGCACGCCCAACAGGCGGCCCTTGGCCAGCATGCCGCCGCCCCGCTTGATCATGTAGCGGAAGTCCTTCTTCAGCGCGTCGCCCGTGATCACCAGGGCCTCGCCGAACAGCAGGCCCTGCTTTGTGCCGCCGATTGTGAAGGCATCGCACACCGAGGCCAGGAAGGGCAGATCCAGCGTGTTCTCCCGGGCGGCCATGCCGTAGCCCAGGCGCGCGCCGTCCAGGTAGAAGGTCAGACGCCAACGGTCGCACACCTTCCGCAGGGCGCAGAGCTCGTCCCGGGAATACAGCGTGCCCAGCTCGGTGGGGCAGGAAAGGTACAGCGCCGCGGGCATCACCATGTGCTCGTGGGATTCGTCGGCGAAGTGCAGGCGGCACAGCGCGTCCACCTGGTCGGCGTCGATCCTGCCGTTCATGCCCGGCAGCGCCAGCACCTTGTGGCCGCCGGCTTCGACGGCGCCGGTCTCGTGCACGGCGATGTGGCCCGTGTCGGCGCACACCACGCCCTGGTAGGGCTTCAGCGCCGCGGTCAGCACGGTGGCGTTCACCTGGGTGCCGCCCACCAGGAAGTGTACGTCCGCCTCCGGAGCGCGGCACAGATCGCGGATGATGTCCCGGGCGCGCCCGCAGTATTCATCCTCGCCGTAGCCGGGGGTCTGAACGAGGTTCGTCTCCGCCAGCCGGGCCATGACGCGGGGATGGGCACCCTCCAGATAGTCGCTGTTGAAGTAGATCATATGGAACGCTCCTTTGCTATCCGCGCCAGCAGCGCGTCGATTTGCTCCTCGTTGTACACGGCGACGCCCATGTCCGCGAGCGCCTGGGCGGTCACGCCCTGGCCGGGGACCAGGCGACCGGTGAAGCTGCCGTCGTAGACCTCTCCCTGGCCGCAGGAGGGGCTCCTGGCCTTCAGCAGCGCCAGCCTTGCCCCGTACAGCCGGGCGAGGCGACAGGCCTGCTCCGCGCCGCGCAGGAAGGCCAGTGTCACGTCCGCGCCCTCGCGGTTCAGCACGCGTCGGCCCGCGCGCTCCGAGGGCACGCGGGGCGTGGGCAGGCCGCCCAGCTGCTCCGGGCACACCGGGACCACCCGGCACGCCGCCATCAGCAGGTCGAGCCCCTCCAGTCGCTTTCCGCCGCCGTCATAGCGGCAATCGACGCCCATCAGGCACGCGCTGACCAGCAGCGCAGGCTTATCGATCATGCCATCGCCTCCATGCCAACAGTGTATCACAGCGCTGTAAAGGGCCAAACATTCTGTAATGTTAATATAAAAATCTTTTTGTTAAAATAGTGACGGATACGGTAAAAAAAGTGTTGACAAACGCTGCTTTCCGTGGTATTATATAGCCAGAAAGAGGGAGAACAAAGAAACCTCTGAAGGAGATAGCAGATCTCCAATAAACCGGAAGGGGAGGCGATGCCATTGTACTATAGTGAAACCCAGTGCCTGGCCTGCATTTCCCGAAGGATGAATCAATGACAATCCAACTCGGGACCCGGATTTCCAGGTGAACGCAACCGGTCCATAGCATGAAGTGGAAATGATTGCTCATGGGAAATGCAGGTACCCTTTGAT
>JBGUQG010000297.1:0-14091 GCA_045130815.1 Christensenellales bacterium | reverse complement strand
TCGGCACGCTGGTGGGCACCGCCTCCCGGGCCAACATGCTGGACGGGAATGGCGAAATGCCCGGGATGAAGCAGGCGCTGCTGTCCGACGCCATCGGCACCGTGGCCGGCGCGCTGACCGGCACCTCCACCGTGACCACGTTCGTGGAATCGGCCTCCGGCGTGGAGGCGGGCGGGCGCACCGGCCTGACCGCCGTCACCGCGGGCGTGCTGTTTTTGCTGTGCATGTTCATCGCCCCCGTGGCGGCGATCATCCCCGCGGCGGCTACCTCCTCGGCGCTGATCTACGTGGGCATACTGATGCTGTCCAACCTGAGGCTGATCGACTTCAACGATATTTCCCAGCTGCTGCCCGTGGCGGTGATGCTGCTTGCCATGCCCATTTCCGGCTCCATCGGCCACGGCATCGGCCTGGCGCTGATCTGCCACACGATCATCAAGCTGTGCACCGGCAAGGCGAGGGAGGTCTCCGCGCTGACCTACGCGCTGTCGCTGATCTTCGTGGTGAAGTTCTTCCTGGCGATCTGATTAAAGGAGGCGACACTGTGGCGCGCATGGATTCCGACATGACCGAGGGCAGCATCTGGCGACACCTGACGCGCTTCTCGATCCCCATGGCCATCGGCCTGCTGTTCCAGCAGCTGTACAACACCGTGGACACCCTGGTGGTGGGGCGCTTCGTGGGCCAGCAGGCCCAGGCGGCGGTGGGCTCCACGGGGCCCATCATCAATACCGTGGTGGGCTTTTGCGCGGGTCTGGCCACCGGCGCTTCGGTGGTGATTTCCCAGCGCTACGGGGCCCACGACCAGAAGGGACTGCAAAGGGCGGTGCACACCACCATCGCGCTGACCTTCCTGCTGAGCCTGCTGGCCACCGCGGCGGGTCAGCTGATCATCGGGCCGATGCTCGCGTTCATGCAGACGCCGGAGGACGTGATGGCCGAATCCCGCAGCTACCTTTCCATCTACTTTGCCGGGGTGTGCGGCATACTGTTCTACAACATCGGCGGCGGCATACTGCGCGCCGTGGGCGATTCCAGGCGACCGCTGATCTTTTTGATCATCTCCGCGCTGCTGAACACGGTGCTGGACCTGCTGTTCGTGCTGGCCTTCGGCATGGGCGTCGAGGGCGTGGCCTGGGCCACGATCATATCGCAGATCGTGTCCGCGCTGCTGATCCTGGTCACGCTGTCCCGGTCGGAGGGCGGCTACGGCATCCGCTGGCGCAGCATCGCCATCGACCGGGATTCGCTGGCGATGATCCTGAAGATCGGCCTGCCCAGCAGCATACAGAGCGCCATCACCTCCTTCTCCAACGTGTTCGTGCAATCCTACATCAACTACTTCGGCTCGGCCTGCATGGCCGGCTACGGCGTGTACGGCAAGCTCGACGCCTTCGCGCTGATCCCGGTGCAGAGCATCAGCATGGCCTCCACCACCTTCGTGGGCCAGAACTGGGGCGCCCGGCAGCCCAAGCGCGCCCGGGAGGGCGTGCGCACCGCCACGCTGATGAGCCTGGCCGCCACCGTGGCGCTGGGGCTGATGGTGTTTCTGCTGGCCCGGCCTCTGATGCGCTTTTTCTCCCCGGAGGCGGAGGTCATCGACTACGGCGTGCGGTTCATACACATCGTGACGCCGTTCTACATCACAATCTGCTTCAACCAGATCTACGCCGGGGCGCTGCGCGGCGTGGGCGACGCCACCATGCCCACCGTGATCATGCTGGCCTCCTTCGTGGCGTTCCGCCAGGTCTACCTGGCCGTCACCAAGGCGCTGGGCGCGGGCTTTGTCGCGGTGGCGCTGGCCTACCCCGTGGGCTGGATCATGTGCTCCACGCTGCTTGTACTGCGCTATTCCCGAAGCGCGCTGGTGCGGGGAGAGCGACATTAAAAGGCGGGGGCCTCTTGACAGGGCTTTGTGCGCCGCGTATAATAACATATGTTATAAAACATGCAGGGAGGTCATGTCATGCCGCCCAAGGCGAGAATCACCCGGCAGATGATACTGGACGCGGCCTTTGAGCTCGTTCGTACCGAGGGACACGAGGCCCTGACGGCGCGGCGGCTGGCGGCGGCGCTGGGGTGCTCCACGCAGCCGGTGCTGTACCAGTTTGAGAGCATCGGGCAGCTGGCCGCGCTGACCTACGCCCGCGCGGACGCATACCACACGGCGTATCTGACGGAAGGCCTGGAGGCCGAGGCGGAGCCGATGCTCTGCCTGGGGCTGCGCTACATACGCTTCGGGGCCGAGGAGAAGCCGCTGTTCCGGTTTCTGTTCCAATCGGGCCGGTTCTCCGGCAAATCGCCGGAGGAGCTGACCCGCGCGCCGGAGGCGGGGCCGCTGGTGGGGGTGCTGAGCGCCTCGGCGGGACTGAACGAGGGCCGCGCCGCCCGGGTCTTCACCGCGCTGTTCGCCGCCGTGCACGGCTACGCCAGCCTGCTGGCCAACAACGCCATGCGCTATGACCCGGGGGCCGCCGCGGCCATGCTGACCGACCTGTATGAAGCGTTGACTGAAAGGGAGCGACAGAGATGAAAAAGCTGTATGAAAAGAACGAAGTGCTGTTCGCGGTGCTGTGGATCGTGGCCTACTGCGCGCTGACAATCCCCATCCGCGGCAGCCTGGGCGACGAGAGCCCGCTGATGCTGGCCGCGCTGATCGCCATCGCCGCCGGGGCGACGGCCTTCATCCGCGCAAACGGCCTGGAGAGGCGCTACGGGCTGGACCATATGCCCAAGCGCCCCGGCGCGATACTGTACTATATCCCGATGCTGATACTGGCCACGGGCAATCTGTGGGGCGGCATGGCGGTGGCCTACAAGGGTCTGTCGCAGCTGTGGGCCGTGCTGTCGATGCTGATGATCGGCTATGTGGAGGAGGTGCTGTTCCGGGGCTTCCTGTTCAGGGCTCTGATCAAAAAGGACGGCCCGACCCCGGCCATCATCATCTCCGCCGTCACCTTCGGCATCGGCCATATCGTGAACCTGCTGGCGGGCCAGGCGAACCTGGAGACAGTCATGCAGGTGCTGTTCGCCATCGCCTGGGGCTTCATCTTCACCTTCGCCTTCTGGAAGGGCGGCAGCCTGTGGCCCTGCGTCGCGGTGCACGGGCTGGTGGATGTCTTTTCCAAGTTCAGCACAGACAGCGTGACCGCCAATTGGGTGTACATCGGGGCGACGATCCTGGTGGCGCTGCTGTACTGCCCCTACCTGGCGCGGCTGAAAATGCCGGAGGAATAGAATACGGGAGCGGTCCGATTGGATCGCTCCCCCTGCTTTTGGGCTTTCAGTTCGCGCCCTCCAGCGCGACGCCGCCCACATACAGCGTATAGCCGTTTGTGATCACGTTGGCCGGGTCGCCGTCGAATTCTGTGATATACGTGTCGGCGGTCAGCGTCCAGGTGCTGGTTTCGTCCAGGGTCACGGTCACGGTGCCGACCTCGGCGGACACGACGTCGCCCTTGGCGTTCACGATGTCGCCGCTGACAGTCCCCTCGAAGCTGGAGCCCTCGGTCAGGTTCAGCGTGAGCGTGGAATTATCACCCACCAGGATCGCGCCGGTCAGGGCCTGGCTCACTGCGTTCAGCTCCGCGATGTTGCTCGCGCCACTCCAGCCGTCGTCGCACACGGACAGCAGCACGTTCTCCGCGTCCCGGTTCACCAGGGTCACGCCGCTGAGCGTGATCACCGCGTGGGTGTTGGTCACGTGGAACATGTGGCCGCTCTGGCTGGTCAGGCTGCCGCCGGTCATCGTGAAGTGGGAGGTGCCGCTGTCGGCGTCGCCGGACATGCTCTGGTAGATCATGATGGTGTCCAGGAACGTGGCGTTGCCGTTCATCCGGGTGTTGTTCGCGGTCATGTCGCAGTTTTCAAGGGTGATGGAATTCAGTCCCTCGATACACACGCCCTCGGACAGGGTGCTGGTCAGCGTGGCGTTCCTCACGGTGATATCCGCGGTGGAATAGATGGCCGGGGAACCCAGGCCGTTGCTGGTGTAGCTTCCGCCGTCCACCACCACGACGCCGCCGCCCCGATCGGTGCGGATGGCCGCGGAGGATCGCCCGGAGGTTTCCACCGTCAGGTCGTTGGCATAGGTCACGCCGCCGCCGGTGGTCATGATGCCGCCGGAGCCGTCGCCGGTGGTGGTGATCGTAGAATCGGAGATGACCACCGTGGTGCCATCGCCGGAAGCGCCGTTCTGGCCGCCGTTGCCGCCGTAGCTGAACACGCCGTTCGCGCCGTCGGCGTCGGAGGTGACGGTCGCGCCGGTGATGGTCACCGTGCTGCCGCCCATGGCCAGCAGCGCCGCGTTCAGGCCGTAGAAGTTGCAGTTGTCGCCGCCGTCGGAATCGCCGGTCTTGGACACGGTGATGTCGGTGAGGGTCACGTCCGCGTCGGTATTGACGATCAGCGCGCTCTCGTCTGCGGTGTCTGAGGCATAGGTCTCGCCGGTGATTTCGGTCGCTTCGGTGAGCTCGGTCGCCGCGGCATACTCAAAGTCGGAGGACCCGCCGCCCGGAGGGGTGCTGCCGCCGAAGCCGCCGCCCTCGCCGGGTGCGCCACCCTCGCCGGGTGCGCCACCCTCCGGCGGTTCGCCCATGCCTTCGGGAGCGCCCTCCGGCGGTTCGCCCATGCCCCCGGGCAGGGTCGGCATATCGTTTTCAGCAAGGGCGCTCATGGATAGTGCCAGGATCAGGGCCAGGATCATTGCGATGATGCGTTTCATGTCTTCAGCCTCCTTGAAGGTTTCCGGTATTTCCTGTTGACGGGAGTATCATACCGCCCGATCCTGAAATAAACCTTGAAGGATTTTGAAAAGGGACACTCTCTCGGAGCGTCCCCGTTATTCATCGGATGATCTCGAATTCCTCCAGCAGGCCCATCACCGATTCCGGCAGGTCCAGGCAGCGCCAGGCGGCGATGCGGCGAGCGCCCTCCGGAACGCGGCGCAATACCTGCATGATCCGGTCCTTGTCGTCGTTGTTCATGCGCAGGTTCAGAAGCGCCCCCCGCAGCAGGGCCGCGCGATCGATGGGCGGGCAGGCGGGAGCTTCGCTCCAGCGCAGGGTGACGCCCTCCCCCGCCGGGGCCTGAAGGTTGAGCCGCAGCGTGCGCGTCGCGGCGTCGTAGCCGGCTTCATATGCGCAGGTGACCTCATCCGGCAGACGGTCCTCCACGCCCACCAGCTCCACCTCGCAGCGGCGGTCGCCGGGAACCAGCGACATGTCGCCGATGGGCGGCGAGACCGTCAGCGTCATGCCCTCCCGAGCCTCCAGCGCGCAGCGGGTCCTGACAAAACGATACTCCGTCGAAGCGGGGTTCCTGCCGTTGTCCTCGATCACTTCACAGCTGCCGTTCGCTCCGGCGAACACCCGGAACCGCAGCGTCCGGGGCAGCGGCGCGCCGTTCTGCGGCGTTTCGGCCCCGTCCATCGGGATCACCGTGCCGGGGCGGACGAAGATCGGCGCCTCCGAAAGCGTGCGATACGCCCGCAGGCATTGCCCGCCGGGATAGCGGTGGCCGGTGGTGAACTCCACCCACTCCCCCTCCGGCAGCCAGGCTCTGACCCGCGCCAGGCCGGTCCGATCCATCGGAGTGGTGACCGGGACCACCAGCAGCTCTCCGCCGAACACGTACTCGTCCCGCTGGGCGGCATAGGCCTCCGGCGCGTCCGGCCAGTCGTAATAGACCGGGTACAGCATCGGCCGGCACTCCCGGCTGCTCTGCACATTCTTCGCGTACAGCCAGGGCAACAGCGCGTGGCGCAGGCGCAGCCAGCGCTTCATGATCTCGCAATAGGGCTCAGGGTAGGCCCAGGGCTCCTTGCCCAGGAACTCGCTGTTGCTGGAATGCAGCCGCATGATCGGCGAGAGCACGCCGAACTGCAGCCAGCGGGTCTGCAGCTCCTCGTCCCGAACGCCGTGCATGTGGCCGCCGATGTCGTGGCTCCACCAGCCGTAGCCGATGTTCGCCGCCGTGGCGGTAAAATACGGCTGGAAGGCCAGGCTGTCCCAGGTGATGTAGCTGTCGCCGGAGAAGCCCACCGGATAGCGGTGGCTGCCCGGCCCGCCGTAGCGGGAGAATGTGAGCCCCGCTTCGCCCCTGCGGGCCGTATACAGGTATCGGGTGTGGTTCAGCAGGAACAGCGGGTCGATGCCCGGCACGCTGCTGCCGCCCTTCTGCTGCCAGTCGATCCACCAAAAGTCCACGCCCTGTTTTTCAAAGTCGTCCAGCACCACCTTTTCAAAGGCGGCGAGGTATGCCGGGCTTCCGGCATCAAAGGGCACGGGCTCGCCGCTGGCGGGGTCCACGCCCATGGCCCGCGCCATCGGCGCATACAGGTCCTCGAAGGCCCGCAGGCCGTCGGCGGGATGATCGTTCAGCGTGACCTTCAGGCCCCTGTCGTGCAGCCATTTGAGCAGCCTCGGCGGGTCGGGGAACATGTCCCGGTTCCAGGTGTAGCCCGTCCAGCCGGGGCCGTACTTGGGATCGATGTCGGTGACGTGCCAGTTCATGTCGATGACCGCCACGGACAGCGGCACCTTCTCCGCCGCGAAGCGCTCCATCAGCGCCATGTAGGTCTTTTCGGTATAGGGATAGTAGCGGCTCCACCAGTTGCCCAGCGCGTAGCGCGGCAGCACGGGGGTCGGACCGGTCAGGTGACAGAAGTCCCGCAGCGCGGTCTTGAAGTCCCGCCCGTAAGCGAACAGATAGATGTCCGTGCCATGGGCCTCGGCGGGCAGCAGCGCGCCGTCCCGGTCCATGCGCATGGTGTGGGAATCGTCCAGCACCGCCCAGCCCTCCAGCGATACAAGGCCGTCCCCCAGCGGGATATCGCCGTCGGCCTCGTCCAGCGTGCGGGCGGTGCCCTTCAGGTTTTTGCCGACGTCGCCATAGTGCCACACGCTGGCATAGGCCCCGTACTGGCCCTTCAGCGTGACGGACAGCCCCTCCGGCGAGAAGGGTTTGCCGTCGTAGCGCAGGCGGATCGCCTCCGTCTCCACCGTCAGCCAGCCGCCCTTTTCAGACCGGGTGAACGGCGGCAGCGGGAACGCCCGGTCGATCACCGCCTGGGTGGCGGTATCGCAGAAGCGGCCGTCCGGCGCGTATTCCAGGCGCAGCAGCCGATCTGTGAGCACCGTGATCCTGTAGTCCTTTCCGCGGATCACCGCGTCCTCTGTGGGTATGGGCCTGATCGTCCAGATATCTGTAAAGGTCATAAATCCCCCTGCTCCGCCTCGCGCGTTATGCGGATGTTCGTCAGCGCGCACTGGTCGCCGGTCAGGGCCACGTAGATGTCGCTGATCTCGTCCCTGATGGTCGTCACGCTGGTCACCCGGACGCCCTGGTTCTCAGTGGCGATGATGATGATCCTGTCCTCCAGCCGGATGTCCACCTGGCAGTCGAAGCCCTCGCGGTTCTTCTCCTTCCAGGTGTTCCAACCCTCGAAGGCGCCGGTGTGCGCGCATTCCACCCGGTTCACGGCGTGCTCGTCGGACTCCCAGCTTTCGCCGTCCAGGCGCAGCAGCAAAAACTCCCGGTAGCCCTCGCCGCCCACCTTGCCGTCCCGGGAGGTGAACACGCTGACGTAGGGGCAATGCCAGACCAGCCGCGCCGTAGGCAGGCTCTGGGTATGGAAGTCGATCTGCATGTTGCCCGTGACCGGAATGCCGCGGGTGGCGGCGGAGCGCCAGCGGTTGACCTGCAAGTTGGGCACGTCGCCCTCGGGGCAGCCCTTGATGAAGCTGATCTCCTCGGCGATGCGCGGGATGTAGTCGCCGGCGACCTCCGCGTCCTCCTCGTCCACATGGATGCTGCGGATCATGCAATGCTCGCCGGTGAGGGCGATGTAGGAGAACCTGGAGCTGTCCGGCAGGGCGACGATGTGCTCGACGGTCTTTTCACCGTCGGAGATGCGGATGAGCGCATGGTCCTCCACCCGGACGGCCTCGACGACATAGCTGGTGTAGCGCTTGTCCGAAGTGTCCTCGCCCGCCCTCCGCGGCTTCACGCTGGTTTCGATCCTGCGGGCGGCCTCCCGGGTGGCCCTGCCGTCAAAGCGGAACTGGCCGTATTCCAGGTACAGCAGCTCCCTGATCTTGGCATCCTCCACGTGCACGCGGCCGTCCAGCGCGTCGAACAGCAGCAGCGTGGGCAGGCTGGTTTCCGCGGGGAAGCCCTCGTCCGGCACGCTGTACAGCCTGATCCATACCCGCTTGTTGATCACGGGAATGCCCAGCGAGCAGTCGCGGTACAGCCTTTCGCACTTGATGCGGGTGATGAAGGCGTCGTCCGTGCCCTCCTCCCGCTCGCGCATGCGGTACTCGGTGTCCAGGTCGATCAGGCGCAGCATGATCTTCGCGTACTGGGGATCGAATTGGGTGCCCATGCCCTTGATCAGCTCCTCGCGCACCTGATCCTGGGGGATCGGGTCGCGGTAGCTGCGCTTGGAGGTCATGGCGTCGTAGGCGTCGGCCACGGCGATGATCCGCGCGATCTCGGGAATGTCCTCGGCCTTCAGGCCCTCGGGATAGCCCCGGCCGTCGTAGCGCTCGTGGTGGTAGTGGGCCCCGATGCTCAGATAGGGCGACATGTAGATGCTGGAGAGGATCTGGTTGCCGTAGACGGGGTGCAGCTTGATCTGGGCAAACTCCTCGTTGGTCAGCTTGCCGTCCTTGTTGATGATGGCGTCCGACACGCCGATCTTGCCCACGTCGTGCAACAGCGCCGCGAAGTACACCTTCTCGCACTCCTCCTCCGGCAGGCCCGCGTCCTTGGCGATCTGGGTGGAATACATGGCCACGCGGGTGGAATGGCCGTGGGTGTACCTGTCCTTGGCGTCGATGGCCGTCGCCAGCGCCTCGGCGGTCTGTTCAAACAGCGCGTGCTCCCGCTTCTGTTCCTCCTTGTAGTGCTCGATCTCCAGCTTCCGGGCCTTGTCCACCGCCCGGTCCATATCCTTGATGGCGAATACGTACAGCAGCGCCGCCATGGCCACGATGGTCAGGTTGTTCAGCGAAATGCCGTACAAAAACGCCTGCAATACGGAAGCGACGATGGACATCCCCGTAAACAGCAGCAGCGACAAGCCGATGTTCCGGCTCAGGCGCTTCATGTACTGCAATATCACGGATACCTGCAATAGCAGCACCGAGAACGGCACGATATAGCAGATGATAAAGCCCGGCGCTCGCTGGTAGCGGTTCTGCGCGTCGAAGGTGTAGTACAGGCCCGTGAACTGGGACACGACGACCAGCGCCATGCCCACAATCAGTATGACGTTCGCCGCCTTCAATCGTCTGGGCACCTTTTTAAGCCCGCCCTCGTGGGTGAACAGGTCGATCAGGTACTGGTTGAAGCCGAAGACCACCATCAGCGTCAAAAAGAACACCAGGAAGTTGCTCAGGCGCACCATCCACCAGCCCAGGCTGCTGGTATCGCCCCGGTAGATGTAGGCCCGGCGGTCTGATATCATCATGAGCATGGCGCTGAGCTCGAGCATCATCAGCGCCGCCTTGCGCTTTTTGGAGATGGTACCGGTCATATATACAAACAGCGCAATGATACCGCATACGCCGCTCAAAACCAGCATGATGTCGGTTTGATACTCTCTAAGTACGTCCATACTTCCTTCTCCCACTGTCAGCGGAGTTCCGCCGGCATCGGCCTTCGGGGCCAATATCTTCCCATATTTGATTATAGGCCTTTTCCCCGCGGCTGTCAATCCTCCGGCGCACAGTCGGCGCCGTCGCGCCGGAAAAAGGGTATTTGTTTTTGCCGGAAATTGTGTTATGATGGTGGTGTTGAACCGAATACACAGGAAAGGGTGGTATCCATGCCGGCAAGCTGGCTGAAAGACACGGTGTTCTATGAAATCTATCCCCAGTCCTTCCGCGACACCAACGGGGACGGCATCGGCGACATCAACGGCATCGTTGAAAAGCTGGATTACATCAAATCCCTGGGCTGCAACGCCCTGTGGATCAACCCCTGCTTCGACTCCCCCTTCAGGGACGCCGGCTACGACGTGCGCGACTACAAAAAGGTCGCCCCGCGCTACGGCACCAACAACGACCTGTACCGCCTGTTCGGCGAGGCCCACCGGCGGGGCATCCGCGTGCTTTTGGACCTGGTGCCCGGCCACACCAGCGAGGAGCACCCCTGGTTCATCGAAAGCGGGAAGGCCGAGAGAAACAAATACAGCAACCGCTATATCTGGACCACCCACTGGTTGATGGGCGCGGGCGGACTGAACTACGTGGCCGGGGAATGCGAGCGGGACGGCACCTACATACTGAACTTCTTCAAGTGCCAGCCGGCGCTGAACTACGGCTTCCGCGCGCCGAAGGAGCCCTGGCAGCTGCCCACGGACCACCCGGACGTCATTGCCACCCGGGAGGCGATCAAGGATGTGATGCGCTTCTGGCTGAGCCACGGCTGTGACGGCTTCCGCGTGGACATGGCCAATTCCCTGGTGAAGGGCGACGACGAAAAAAAGAGCGCCACCAGCGCCGTGTGGCTGGACGTGCGCGACATGCTGGATCGGGAATTCCCCGAAGCGGCCATGGTGGCGGAGTGGAGCAACCCGCCCCAGGCGCTGCGGGCCGGATTTGACATGGACTTCTGCCTGAACAACCCGGACACCGGCTATTCCACGCTGATGCGGGATTACTATGGTGACGAGGACAACGGCTATTTCAAAAAGGACGCCCCGGGCCGGGACATCAACCGCTTCCTGGACATCTATCGCCGGTGGTATGAGGATACGAAGGGCCTGGGCTACATCTCCCTGCTGACCTGCAACCACGACACCACCCGCCCCCGCTTTGACCTGGACGAGCGCGAGCTGAAGCTGGCCTACGCCTTCCTGTTCACGATGCCCGGCGTGCCCTTCCTGTACTATGGCGACGAGATCGGCATGCGCTACCTGGACCTGCCCACCAAGGAGGGCGGCTACACCCGCACCGGCTCGCGCACGCCGATGCAGTGGGACGGCTCTGAAAACCTGGGCTTCTCCACGGGCCGCCCGGACAGCCTGTACCTGCCCGTGGACCCCGCGGCCGACGCGCCGACGGTGGCCGGCCAGGAGGGCGACCCCGATTCGCTGCTGAACGCCGTGCGCGCGCTGCTGGCCCTGCGCCACGCGGAGGCGGACCTGCAGGCCGACGCGCCCTTCGAGGCCCTTTGCACCCAGAAGGGCAAGCCTTTCGTGTACCGCCGGGGCGGCCTGCTGCTGGCGGTGAACCCCTCCGGCGAGGCGCTGAGCTGGCGGCACGCGGAATGCGCGATGACGCCGGTGTACCGCCTGGGCGAGGCCAAGGCGGACGACGCCATCCTGGCCATGGGCCCCCAGTCCTTCGCGGTATTCAGAATGGGCTGACGGGCCCATGCGGCAAGGGGCAGCCTCAAATCATTTGAGACTGCCCCTTGTTGTATTACAGCCTTACCCCCGCAAAGCCGCCGTCCCGGGCGGCCTTTTTTGCCTCCTCCAGCTCCTCGTCCCACTTCAGGTGGCGATAGCCCTCGGCCCGGGGGTCGGTCTGGAACCAGTGGATGAAGTCCTCCATCATCGGAAGGGTCCACTTCGTGTCGATCTGGGCGGTGGTGTAGGTCTTGCTCTGCAGGCGGTCAAAGCCGAAGATGTCCCGCACGTGGGACTTCTCGGCGTTTTCCACCACCTTTTCCGCGTGCTGGGCGGGTATGAAGATCACGCCGCTGATCGTGCCCAGCACCACGTCGCCGGGCATGCACACGGCCTGGCCGATGCGGCAGGGCATGTTGTAGCCGGTCATCACGCAGTTGCCGATGCCGGTGGGGTCCACGCCGCGATAGTAGATCTGCAGCCCGTCGATCTTCACGATCTGCTGCAGGTCCCGCACGCCGCCCCAGATCACCGCGCCGCCCCGCTTGGTGCGGGTGCGTATGGCGGTGGACAGGTTGCCGCCCACGTAGGTGCCCTCGAAGATCTTGTCGTACAGGTCCACGACCACCACGTCGTCCTCCACCAGGGCGTCGATCACCCACTGGTTGTAAAAGCCCTTGTGGCCCTCCTCCTTTTCGCCGATCTGCCTGAGGGCCTTGTCCAGGTCGGGCCGGAAGGGCATCATCACGGCGGTGACGGCGCGGCCCACCAGTATGTCGCTGCCGTGGCTCATCTTGAAGTTGCACTCCCAGTTGTTGCGGTAGCCCATGTTCCACAGCGGACCCCAGGCCTCCTCGAAGGTGATGTTGCGCATGCGGCGCAGCACGTCGTCCGATACCTTGGGCCGGCCGTCCGGCAGGCGTTCGCCCGTCCATTCCGGGGTCAGGCGGATGATGGTTTCAGGATCGTTGAAAAACATGCGATTCCCTCCGTTGCGTCGTCGGTCAAATCAGTATCAGTCCGTGGTCCACGCGAACGCCGTCGCCGGTCAGCGCGGCAGCCTCCGGCGAGCACAGGTACCACACCAGGTTGCCCACGTCCTCGGGCGTGGCCATCCGGAAGCGCTTCATCTGCGGGTTGTGGCACTCCACCGGCCCGCGGGAGCGGAAGTCGGGGTTGCCGGTCTTGAACTCGATCCTGCAGCCGCCCAGGTCCACGGTGTTCACGGTGATGCCGTCGTCGAA
Organism: Christensenellales bacterium; assembly: GCA_045130815.1. GTDB lineage: Bacteria > Bacillota > Clostridia > Christensenellales > Aristaeellaceae > UBA2862. Next base: position 1,488 of record JBGUQG010000297.1, on the reverse strand, counting down.
CAGCTCCAGCGCCAGCTCCCGGGTAAACATGCGGATCGCGCCCTTGGTCATGGCGTAGCCCGCGTCGAAGGACGTGGGGCGCTTGCCGTGGATGCTGGAGATGTTCACGATGCGCCCGCAGTCGCTCTTTTTCAAATGCGGCAGGCAGGCGCGCGCGGCGTGGAAATAGCCGCCGATGTTGATCTCCCACAGCCTGCGGAGCGTATCGTAGTCGTATTCGTCGATGTACAGGTTCGGCTGCATCGCGGCGTTGTTCACCAGGATGTCCAGCCGCCCCCACCTTTCGATGATCGCGTCCACCATGGCGGAAAGCTGCGCCGCGTCGGTGACGTCGGCCCGGCAGACGAAGGCCTCTCCCCCGGCCTCAAGCACGGCCTGCAGCGTCTTTTCGGCCATGGCTGGGTTGGAATTGCAGTTGATGCAGCAGCGCACGCCGTGGGCGGCCAGCACGCGCGCCACGCCCGCGCCCACGCCCTTGCCGCTGCCCGTGACCAGGGCGACCCGGTTTTCACTTCGGCGGTCCAAAGTATTCCCTCCCTTCCACCTGGCGGCGGTGGGTGTAGTACTGGGTCATGCCGCCGTCGGCCATCAGGTCGCTGCCGTTCAGCGCCGCGGCCCCCGGCGTCAACAGGAACGCCGCCAGGTCGTTGAGGTATCCCGGCTCGGGCATATGCCGCGTGGGATAGCGCAGGTCCACGCCATAATAGAGATTGGACACCGGGCTTTTGCTGTCCGGGTCGGTATCGGCAATGCCCTTCTGGATGAAATAGGCATATACGCCGAACTCGCCGTAGTCCTGGGCCGCCTCGCGGCACAGCATCTGCGTCGCGCCGCAACCCATGCTGAACAGCGCGCCGTGGCCCACGGGCTTCTCGGCGTGGATGCTGTTCAGGTAGATCATGCTGCCGCCGCCCTGCCGCTTCATCAGGCCGCAGAACACCTTGGTGACGCACCAGGCGGCCATGGGGCCCTCGTCGGCGGCGCGTCGCCAGTCGTCCTCGGACACGGCCTGCACGCTGCCCAGTATGCGATCCGGCGCGGGATGGATCACGCCCGCGAGCTCGCCGGCATGCGGCGCGGCCCAGGCGGACAGCGCCGCCTCGTCCCACAGGCAGATATCGGTCGGTACCGTGACCACGCCGTAGCCGAGCCGGGACAGGTGATCCCTCACCTGCCGGGCCTCGGCCATGGCGTCACGGGTCAATACAACGGTTTTCTTCACCTTGCCGCCTCCGTCAGCTCCACAGCCGGTCGTGGGAATACACGTTGTCCCAGCGGCTGGTCTCGGCCCACAGCTCCGGATAGTCGGGGTGCAGGTGCTCGCGGATGACCTCGTCGTTGTAGTCGTCCACGCCCAGGCCGGGCTTGTCCGGCACGGCGATGAAGCCATGGTCCACGATCTTCTTCGGCGCGCCGAGCACCATGTCGTCCCACCAGGGCACGTCCACGGAGTGGTTCTCCAGCACGTAGAAGTTCTCGGTGGCCGCC